>JAGDMS010000051.1 GCA_017860575.1 Deltaproteobacteria bacterium
CAGTGGAACGGCCTGCGTGCGGCGATGGGCAATCCCGAGTGGACCGAGTTGGAGATGTTCCAGGACATGATCGTCCGCGCACAGAACAGCGACATGATTTACCCGCTGATGCAGCAGTGGACCATGGAACATACTAAGCAGGAGATCATGGACCTGTGCCAGGCCAATGGCTGTCCCACGACTGCCGTGTTCACAGTGGCCGATGTCGCGAACCATCCGCACCTCAAGGAGCGCGGCTACCTGGTCGACATCCAGCATCCGGTGCTCGGGACGGTGCGGACGATGGGTGCGCCGATTCGTTTGCCGGCCAGCCCCGGCGGACCACGGAAGGCGCCGCCGCTACAGGGTCAGCACAATGCCGAAGTCTTCGCGGCGCTCGATGCCACTGCGACCGTCGCGCAACCCAGCGTGCGCGCGGACGTTGCCCGCCGACCCGCCGCTGCTCCGGTACGCGGTCCGCTCGCGGGCGTCCGTGTCGCGAATTTCGGCTGGGGTTGGCTTGGGCCGGTGACGGGCCAGACGCTCAGCTTCCTGGGTGCCGAGGTCTACAAGATTGAATCCCGCGCGCGGATCGACATCAATCGCACAATCCCACCGTTCGGCGAGGGCATTCGTGATCCGGATCGCAGTCTGCAGAACCACGCCGGCTGGGCCGGCAACGGCAGCGTCACCCTCGATTTGAAGAAGCCGGAGGGCCAGGAACTCGCCCGGCGACTGGTGGCCCAGTGCGACGTGGCGGTCGAAAATTTCGGACCGGGAGTGATGGCCAAGATGCATCTCGGTTACGACGACCTGCGCGCGGTCAAGTCGGATATCATTCTGACGTCCATGCCGGCCGCCGGGCTTTTCGGCCCCCTCAGCGGCATCAGAACCTACGGCATGAGCCTCAGCAGCGTCAGCGGTTTGGACAGTCTCACCGGTTATGCCGATGGACAGGTCATCCCGATGGAGAATGCGTTCGCCGACCCACTCGGCGGCGTCATCGGCGCGTTGGCCGTCTTGCTCGCACTGAACTTCCGTAACCGTACCGGCGAGGGACAACATGTCGACTTCTCTCAGCAAGAAGCCGTCGCGCAGATGATCGCACCGGCGTTCATGGATTATGTCATGAACGGACGTGTGGCCGGTCCGATCGGGAACCGGCACCCACTGGGGGCCGCGGCCCCGCACGGCGTCTTCGCATGCGCCGGCGACGACCGCTGGATTACCATCGCCGTCCTTACGGAAGAAGAATGGCGGGGTCTGGTCGACGCGATGGGCAATCCGGAGTGGGCGCAGGCGGCGGAATTCGCCGACGCCGCAGGGCGCGTCCGCAATATCGACGCCCTGCACACGCGGCTGGCCGAGTGGACGTCCCAGTTTGACGACTACATCCTGGCTGACCGGCTGCAAGCGCACGGCGTTGCCGCGGCGCCGGTGCTGAACGTCGGGAACCTGTTGCACGACCCACACTTCAAGGCCCGCCGCACCTTTATCGAAGTGCAGCACCCGCTCGGTTTCAAGGAGACGATTTACGGCGCCTACGTAAAGACCAGCGGCTTCGCGCCCGCCGTTCGACCCGGCCCGATGATCGGCCAGGACAACGAGCACGTCTTCAAAGGCCTGTTGGGGCTGACGGCCGAAGAGTACCGGGACTACGTGGAGCGCAAGGTGATCTTCTAGGCGGCCGGTCGGATCCGTCAACCGTCTATAGAGTACTCGCCAGTGACTCGTAGCCCGCCCGGATCAACGCGCGGCGCGTGACCTCGATGATCTTCGCGCCGCCCATGTGTGGATGCACAGGGACGTCTGGCGCCGCGCGCAGTTTCGCCAGCAACGCTTCCGCGTCGGGTCCTGCCAGTTGCTCGCAGACCTCGTACACACCGCCGGGACCTTCTTCGAGGGCATTGTGTCCGCTCAGAATGGTGCGGATGGCGGCAACGATGGCGGGCGTCGGGGTGGGTACCATCAGTGCCACCAGCGCGCCGTGGTCCGAGCGCAGCTTGGCGGCGGCCGCCAGCGGCTCACCCCCACGCGCGTCCTGCGCGGCGGGCAGCAGGATCTTTTCCTCCATGCCGATGTGCTTGAGCAGTCCGCCGCGGAACGCCGCGTACGCGGTCTCGTCGATGGCACCGGACTGCGTCGCCGCACGCCGAAGCAATGTATCCAGGCGTTCGTGGTCGTCCGAAAGAAAACGTGCGATCGCTCCAGTCGCGGCTCGGTCCCGAGACGTCGTCATGCTGTCGGTCTTCCTCCGTTTGGTCCCCGGTCCCTCAGTGTGGATTTCCGTGTGCGTCGCCCGTTGCGGCTGACGTTTTCTGGATAGGGGACTCCATCATGCGGCTGCTCCGAGCATAGCCCGGTCAGGTGCGGAACTGAAGCGTTGCCGTCGGCACACGAAAACGTGCCCCCGCTGTGTTCCACAACACACTCGGCTGTGGACTGGCGGAGGCCGCGTTGTTAACTCATCGAACGTTACGAGCGGTCGATGGAGGCCAATCTTTTCTTTCGATGCGGGCGTTGCTTCACGTGAGTGAGGCGCCTATCTCTTTATTTCTCGCTCGTTTTTCGGGATACATGGGACCACATCGCAGAAAGGTGCTCAGGTCTTGACCTGAAGGGTGGAGGATTTTGACACAGGCGTTTTCACGAGATGCGTGGGGGATTGTCCTTGGCGGCTCGAGCGGTTTCGGTCTGGCCACGGCCCAGAAACTTGCTCAGCATGGGATGAACCTCTGTATTGTGCACCGCGACCGTCGCGGAGCCATGGCCCGTATCGAACCGGAATTCGACAAGATTCGGGCGGCGGGCGTGTCGCTGCTCACCTGCAATACGGATGCGCTGGATCCGGCGGCGCGCGGAACGATCCTCGATCAGCTTGCCGGCAAGCTGGGGGACGGTGGTCGCGTGCGCGTCCTGCTCCATTCCGTGGCCTTTGGCAACCTCAAGTTGATCGCACCCGCGAAGCCGCCGGCAGCCGATTCGCGCCAAGCGCTGGCTGCCGCGCTGGGTGTCGACCTCGAGCGCCTGACCGCCGCCGTCGACGCGTTGTTCGACCAGGGCGTCGATGCGATGTACACGCTCGCCAGCCCGGTTGCATATGGGGCGGCATACATCGACGATGAAGATCTTGCCCGCACGATCCACAGCATGGGGACGAGTTTGCTCGGGTGGACGCAGGAGGTATTGCGACGCGGCTTGTTTGCGGGCGATGCGCGGGTATTCGGCCTCACCAGCGAGGGCAACGAAGTGGCATGGAAGGGTTATGCGGCGGTGGCGGCGGCCAAGGTTGCGCTTGAATCGCTCGTGCGCGCCATGGCGGTTGAACTGGCGCCGCACGGCATCCGCGCCAACGTCATCCAGGCCGGTATTACCGACACTCCCGCCCTGCGGGCGATTCCGGGCAGCAGCCTGCTGAAGGCGCAAGCGCGCCTACGCAATCCTTTTCACCGCCTGACGACTCCGCAGGATGTCGCCAACATCATTTACCTGTTGTCGCTTGACGAGGCGGCTTGGGTCAACGGCGAGATCATCCGCGTGGACGGCGGCGAGCACATTTCCGGGGGCATGCCGTGACGCTCTATCTGCACGGGCTGGGGCACTTCCACCCGGAGAACGAGATCACCAACCGGTTTCTGGAAGAGCTCGACATCGGCACCACCGAACAGTGGATCCTCGAACGCGTGGGCATCCGTTCGCGCCGGACCGCGCTGCGGTTGGACTACATTCGGGAGACCCGCAATCGCGACACGCGCGAAGCGCTCGGCGCGGCACTGTACACCCATGCGGAGACCGGACGGCGGGCGGCCGAGATGGCCCTGGACCGTGCCGGCGTCGGCAAGTCGGATATCGGCATGGTGATCGCCGGATCGTCGGTGGTGGACATGGTGACCCCGGCCGAGGCGTGCAACATTGCGGGTGCCCTCGAGATGGAAGTGCCCGCTTTGGACGTCAACTCCGCCTGCACCAGTTTCTACGCCAGTCTCTACCTATTGTCCCTTATGCAGCCGGAGCGACTGCCGCCCTACGTCCTCCTGGTTGTCCCGGAAGCCATTACCCGGTCGGTCGACTACAACGATCGGTCATCCGCGGTGCTCTGGGGTGACGGCACCGTGGCGGCCGTGGTTTCATCCCGCGTGCCGAGCCGGGCACGGATCCTCGGCAACACCCTGACGTCAAGCCCCGCCGGCGCCGATAAGGTTACGGTGCCGCGCGTCGGGCACTTCAAGCAAGAGGGGCGCCAGGTCCAGATGTTCGCGATCAAGAAGACCGTCGGAATGCTCAAACACCTGCAGAAGCAGCACCACCAGGAAGGGCGCACCCTGCATTTCGTCGGCCATCAGGCCAACCTCCGGATGCTCGAGAGTGTCTGTCGCCAGTGCCACGTTCCGCCGGAGCGGCATCACAAGAATGTCGAATGGTTCGGCAATACCGGTGCGGCCTCGTCAGCATCGGTCATCTCCATGAACTGGGAACGCTGGACCGATACCGACGACATCGCGGTCGTCGGGGTGGGTGCCGGCCTGACTTGGGCGAGTTATCTGCTGCGATTCGGGGGCGAGGCATGACCTACGAGGAGTTCTGCTCCCAATCGAGCTTCGCGTTGGTCGAGCTGCTCGCCTTCGCGCACGGAACGTTGGTCGATGCCGCGCCGGAGGGGTTTCTCGCGCGCCTGCCGGCGCCGCCGATGCTGATGGTGGATCGCATCCTCGAAATCAAGCGCCAGGGGGCGCGCGGCCGGATCGTGGCCGAGCGGGACATCCGCGTCGATGATTGGTTCTTCCAGTGCCACTTCGTCAGCGATCCGGTCCAGCCCGGCTGCCTCGGGGTCGATGCCGTCTGGCAACTCCTCGGCTTCTATTGCACGTGGAACGGGGGGCTCGGCAGCGGGCGTGCGCTCGGCTGCGGCGAGGTCGAGTTTGCCGGGCAGATCCGCCCGCACGACCGCACAGTGCGCTATGAGGTGGATGTCTTGCGCTGCGCAAGCCTACCGAAAACGGGTTCGACGATCGTCATCGGCGATGCCACGGTGCAGATCGACGGCGAACGCATTTACACCATCAAACGCGCCAAGGTCGGGCTGTTTCGCGATCTCGATTACCGCGACTATCCCCGTCCGTCGGCACGCTCGCGCGGCGGGCGGCTGGGAAGTGAGACGTGATGAACGCGCCACAGCCGCCTGTAAAAGGGGACCTATTGACGCCTGCGGAAGTGCTGGCGGCGATTCCGCAGCAGGATCCCTTCCGCTTCGTCGACGACATTCTGGAGATCGATGACGACCACATCGTTGCCAGCTATCGTTTCCGTCCCGAGGCGGATTTTTATCGCGGCCATTTCCCCGGGCGCCCGATCACGCCGGGCGTGCTGCTGATCGAGTCGATGGCGCAGGCCGGTGTCGTGGCGTTGGGTATCTACTTGTTGGCGAAGGAACGGGGGCGTGCCGCGGCACGTGACGTCGTCACGGTGTTTACCGACGCCACGGTCGAGTTCTCCGGCGTCGTGCGCCCGAACGAGCGGGTCATCATTTCGGGGCGCAAGCAGTTTTTCCGGCGTCTCAAGCTGCGCTCGCAAGTGGAGATGCGTCTGGAAGACGGCACGCTGGTGTGTGCCGGGCAGCTTGCTGGCATGGGGGTAGAGAAATGACACAACGGGCTGTCGTGACGGGGTTGGGGGTGATCGCGCCCAACGCCAACACTGTGGCCGACTTTGCGCAAGCGTTGCGCGAGGGGCGCTCAGGCATTCGCGCCGTCGAAAAACTCACGCAGCTGAATTTCGGCTGCCAGGTCGCCGGCATCCCCCAGGGCATCGACGCCCTGGCGCAATCGTATTTCGGCGAGGCCGAACTGCTGGCGATGAATTCGAACCTACGGTACGCGGGCATCGCGGCGATTGATGCCTGGCGCGATGCCGGATTCGAACGCCCAAGCCCCGAGGACGACGATGTGCATTGGGACACTGGCGCCATTCTCGGCACCGGCACCGGCGGTCTGGATACGATGGGGGAGAAGATCGTGCCGCTGACCGATGCCGGCAAGGTGCGCCGTCTCGGCAGTACCATGGTCGAGCAAGTCATGAGCAGCGGCATTTCGGCCAAGGTTGCCGGCTTGCTTGCTCTCGGCAATCAGGTGAGCAGCAACTCGAGCGCGTGCTCCACGGGCACCGAGGCGATTGTCGAGGGCGCCATGCGTATCCGGCACGGATTGGCGACCCGCATGCTTTGCGGGGGTTCGGAAGGTTCGAGCCATTACATCTGGGCCGGATTCGACGCCATGCGTGTGCTCTGCCGGGCGTTCAACGACGCGCCCGAACGCGCCTCGCGGCCGATGAGCGCATCGGCTGCCGGCTTTGTGCCAAGCGCCGGCGCCGGGGTCGTGCTGCTGGAGAGTTTGGACAGCGCGCTGCAGCGCGGCGCACGGATCTATGCCGAGGTTGTGGGGGTGGCGGTCAACTGCGGCGGTCATCGTGGTGGTGGCAGCATGACCGCACCCAACCCGGACGGCGTCCGCCGCTGCGTTCGCGCGGCGCTGGCGGACGGGAATCTCCGACCCGATCAGGTCGACGCCATCAACGGCCACCTGACGGCCACCGGCGCCGACCCGAACGAGGTGCGGGCCTGGGCCGCGGCGCTGGAACGGACACCGGACAATTTTCCCCCCATCGTTTCGACCAAGTCGATGATCGGACATGCCCTCGGGGCGGCAGGTGCGATCGAATCGATCGCCAGCATCCTGATGTTGCATCACGGGTTCATTCACCCGTCGCTCAACTGCGAGGATGTGCATCCGGAGATTCTCCCCTATGCCGACGCCATTCCCCATACCGTGCGTGAAGCGCCCACCCTGCGGGTCATGGTCAAGGCGGGATTTGGCTTTGGGGACGTCAACGCCTGCGCCGTCTTCCGCAAGTGGGAAAATTGAACAACACAGGGATCGAAGAAGAGGAGAACCACATGGAACGAACCGAAGTGCAGCAGAAGGTGGTGGCAATTCTGACACCGTATGTGAAGAACCAGGATGCGCTCGCCACACTCACGCCGGAAACCAGTATCCTCGAAGACCTCAAGGTCAACTCGGCGCGACTGGTCGACGTGGTCCTGGCCTTCGAGGACGAATTCGGCATTGAAGTGGCGGATGACGAAGTTGACGCGGTTGCCACCGTCGGCGACGCGGTAAACCTCATTTGCAGCAAACTCTAGCAACACTGCCCGAGAAGAAGGCGGCGCTCTCCCGGCGCCGCCGGTTTGCACTCGTCGTACAGCGGGAGGTCGGCCGAGTGCTCAGTCCGATCTGGATCCCTGCGGTCTGCGCACTGATGCGCTTTTGGTTCCGCTACCGCATCGACGACGTGGCCGCTGCGCGGCGCAAGTACCAGGAGATCCGACGAACGCACCAAGGGCCGCTGCTCATCTGTGCCAACCACCTGACGATGATTGACTCCGCCGTCATCGCCTGGGCGCTGGGATCCGCATGGTGGTACCTCTGGCACTTCTCGGCGGTGCCGTGGAACATGCCGGAACGGAATAATTTCGCCGCATCGCTGGCGGCGCGCATGCTGGCGTACATCATGAAATGCCTGCCGGTGGTGCGTGGCGGCCCGCGTGCCGACGTCACCAACACCCTCAACGCGTTCATCGCGATCGTCGCCGGCGGCGAGGCGGGCCTGCTCTTCCCGGAAGGCGGCCGGAGTCGCGAGGGGCGCGTGGACATCGATGCGACGGCCTACGGTGTCGGCCGGGTCGTGCGCGAATTGCCGGGCTGCCGGGTGCTGTGCGTCTACCTGCGTGGCGCGCGCCAGGACACGTTTTCTGACGTGCCGGCCCGCGGCGACCGTTTTTACGTCAACCTGCGGCTCATCGCCCCCACCACAACCGCCACCGGGCTACGCGGCGATCGCGAAGTTGCGCGCCGCATCGTGCAGGAACTGGTGGACATGGAGCGACAGTACTTTGATGGTCGGTAATGACGTCGTCGACCTGGCGGATCCGCAGTGCCTGCCGAGGGGAACCCACCCGCGATTCGACCAACGGGTGTTTGCGCCGAGTGAGTTGCACATGATGCACGCCAGCGCGACGCCGGCGCGCCTGCGCTGGATGCTCTGGGCGGCCAAGGAGAGCGCCTACAAAGTCCTGCGCAAGCGGGACCCCGCGGTCGCCTTTGCGCCGCGGCGCTTTGTCGTCGAGCCGCACGACTCCGGCGCCGGACGCATGTCGGTCCACGGCACCGTGACGTGCGCGGGGAACCGCGTCGCGTTCCGTGGCGTCATCGACGGCGAGGCGCTGCACGTGGTTGCCGCCGACGCGGCGCCCCGTTCCTTCGAGGTGGTGGCGGCGGTGGTCGAAGCCGCAACGGATGAGCCCGGGGTCGCCGTCCGCCGGGTCGCGGCGGCCGCGCTTGCGGACCGGCTTGGGGTGCCGGCGAACGACCTGCGCATCGTCCGGCAGGACCGCATCCCGCGCCTGCAACTGCGCGGCGCGCCGCTGACGATCGATCTGTCGCTGTCGCATCACGGCCGCTTTGTGGGCTTCGCGGCGCTGGTCCCTTGCTACGGAGGTGGAATGTGACCGCCGCTCCCATCCGCTGCCTGGGCATTGTCAATCGCGGCGAGGCCGCGATGCGGTGCCTGCGCGCGGTCAAATCCTTGCGGGCCATCGAAGGGAGCACGCTGAAGGCGCTGGCGCTGTACACGGAGATCGATCGGGAAGCACCGTTCGTGCGGCATGCCGATCTGGCCGTGGCGTTGCCGACACGTGGCAGCGGGGTCACTGCCTATCTCGACCGTGATGGTGTCCTCGCAGCGCTGCAACGCGGCGGTGCCGACGCGGCGTGGCCCGGCTGGGGATTTGTGGCCGAAGATCCGGAGTTTGCCGACCGGGTGGTTGCGGCCGGCCTGTGCTTTCTCGGGCCGAGCGGCGCCACCATGCGAGCACTCGGCGACAAGATTGCCGCCAAGCGGTTGGCCGAACGCGCCGGTGTCCCGGTTGCCGCATGGAGCGGTGGCGAATTGACCGACGTCGACGCCGCGCTGCGCCATGCCCAAACGCTGGGTTTTCCGTTGGTGATCAAAGCGGCAGCCGGCGGTGGCGGTCGCGGCATCCGCATGGTGGCGAGCGAAGCCGAACTCGCACCCGCGTTTCGGTCCGCCGCCGGTGAAGCGCAGTCCGCGTTTGGCGATGGGCGGCTATTTCTCGAGCGGCGCATCATCGGCGGCCGTCATATCGAAGTGCAGATCGCCGGCGACGCGCACGGCCAGGTGCTGGCGTTTGGCTGCCGTGACTGTTCCGTCCAACGTCGCCACCAGAAAGTGCTGGAGGAAGCCCCGCCGCCGCACCTTGCCCCCGCGGATATCGAGGGCCTGGAAGCCGCCGCCGTGCAACTGGCCCGGCTCGTCGGGTACTGCGGCGTCGGGACCGTGGAGTTTCTGGTGACCGACGCGGGATTCTACTTTCTCGAGGTGAACCCACGGCTCCAGGTCGAACACGGCGTCACCGAAGCCCTCACGGGCGTCGACCTCGTGCAGCTGCAAATCCGTATTGCCCGCGGCGAGCCGCTACCGGCGGTCGCACCGCCCAGCCGTGGCGCGGCGATCGAAGCGCGCGTGTGCGCGGAAGATCCGGACGCGGGCTTTCTTCCCGCGCCGGGTCGGGTTGTCCGTTTCGACCCGCCTCTGGCCCCGGGTGTGCGCGTGGACACCGGAGTGGTTGCGGGCAGCAGCGTCCCGGCTGACTTCGATTCCCTGATTGCCAAAGTGATTGCCATGGGCGACACGCGCGAGGAGGCACGGCTGCGGCTGGTCTGCGCGCTCAGTGATCTCGAACTGGTGATTGCCGGTGGTGCCACCAACAAGGGGTATCTGCTCGATCTGCTGGGAGCGCCAGAATTCTGCGCCGGCACCGTCGATACCACGTGGTTGGACCGTTGGGGGGTCACCCGGCGGCGCGACCAGTTTGCAGTCGAGGCGTTGCTGGTCGCAGCCATCCTGGCATACCAAGAGGCTCGCCGCACGGCGCGGCGGAATTTCTACGCGGATACGGCGAATCTGCCGCTCTCGCGCGTGCCGACATCGAGCGGACAACAGATCGATTTGCGGTACGGCAGTGAAGACTATCGCCTGCAGGTGTTTGCGCGCGGTGGCCGGCGCTATCGCGTCTGCTTGGACGACCACGCGGTCTTCGCCACCTTGCGTGAAGACGGTCCGCAGGCGGCTCGTCTCGCCATCGGCTCGCAAGTGCTGCGCGTCCTCTACGACGTCAGCGATGCGAGCATCCGTGTCGAGATCGAGGGGCGTCCACACCGGTTCGGGCGGCAGACCGCCGGGCAGGTGTCGGCCGGTGCGCCCGCACTGGTCATCGCCTTGCATGTGCGGCCCGGCGAGCAGGTGGCGGCGGGGCAACTGATTGGGCTGCTGGAAGCCATGAAAATGGAGGTCGCGGTGCATGCGCCCGTGGCCGGCACGGTCAAAGAGGTGTGCGTGCGCGCCGGCCAGCAGGTGGCGGCGGGTGACGTGCTGCTGGTCATCGAGCCAGCGTCGGACGCGACCGTCGATCAGCCGAGTGCGCGGCTACGGCTGCCGGACCAAGCCGACCCTCTCGCCCGGTTGTTCTCCCGGTCGGCCGGCGTGGAAGCGGATGTGCGCAATCTGGTCGCCGTCGACCGGACCGAGCCGGCGGCGCGGCAGGCGGTGATTGCCGCCGAACGCGAGGAGATCGGCAGTCTGTTGCTGGGCTACGATGCCGACCCCGGCCGAAACGAGCGGCTGCTCCGCCTCCTCGAGACGCCCATGCCCGACGGCCTCTCCAAGCCGTTCCGGCGCGAACTCGCCGCAATCCGGCACGAGCTGACCATCTTCTCGGACATCGAGCAGCTGTTCGTGCGCACGCCGCGCCCCGGTGCCTCGGGTGGGCTGCGTCCGTCCAATGAGGCCCGGCTACGCATCTACATCCGCCGCATCCGGGCAGGCGGTGCCGGTTTGTCCGAGGGCTTCCTCGCGCTACTGCGGAAGGCGCTCCGGCACTATGGCGTGTTCGACATCGCACACAGTGATGCATTGGAGCGCGCCGTCCTGCGGCTGCTGGCGTCGCAACGCGGGGGTGATCTGCGCTACCAGCTGGCCACGGGGATTTTGCGGCGCGTGATTGCGCTGGCGCAGTCGGGCATTGCTCTCGGTGATGATGGCGACCTAGCCAAAGCGCTGACGCGTATTGCCCGTATGCGCGGGCAGGTGCCTGACGCGTTGGCGGACACCGCCATCGAGGCCCAGCATGTCATCTTCCAGGCGCCGGCATTGGCGCGGCAGCGCGCGCGGCGCGGACAGCCGCTGGATGCTTGGCTGACCGCCGCCGAGGCGACGTTCCGGCAGCCGCCCGAGTCGGTGTTGCGGCAACTTGCCTTGGCGCCGCAGGCGGTATTTGCCCGTGTGGAGCCGTGGCTGGCCGACACCGATCCGCAGCGCCGCGCGTTTGCCGTGCGGGCCATGCTGCGCCGACTGTATGCCCCGTGCGCAGCGCGCGCCGCCGGGCGCACGGCGCCGGCGCCCACGCCGGTGCAGCGACTGGAGTTCTCCGATGGGCGGATCGTGTACGGGAGCAGCTGCGACTCCGATGCCCTGTCTCGCACCGTGGCGCACCTCTGCGAGGCCGCCGCACAGGAGCCTTTGGGCGTCGAAGCGCTCGAGGTGATCGTGACAGTTCCCGCACGACAGGCGCCCGGAGACAACGACGCCGGCCACGCCGAGACCAGCGCCCCGGCCATCGCGGACGCGGAGTTGACGAGCGTACTGCCGGCCACCCTGCCTGCCCGCCGCTTGACCGTGACGATCGTACGGCCGGGGACCATGCCGTGGCACCGGACCTTCGTGACGGCGGCAACCGCCTTGGCGGAGCGCAGCGAACTGCACGGCATCCATCCGGAGGCCGCCACGCGCGTGGACCTGAACCGGCTGAGCTGCTTCGACCTCAAGCGGCTCGACAGTCCGGAGAATATTTACAGCTTCCACGGGCGCAGCCGGGAGATGCCGGGAGACGAGCGGTTCTTCGTCCTTGCCGACGTGCGCGGTCCGAGCGAGGAAAAGGCCGACGTGTCCGTGCACGTGGCAGAATTCGAGCGCGCGTTCGACGCTGCCACCCGGGCGCTGCGGGGCTTGCACGGGGCCCGCGACCCACGCCGCCGCTTGCACTGGAACCGCATCTCGGCGTTTGTGGCTGGCGCCGTGTCGCTCGATACGGCGGCGGTGGAACGCCTGGCCCAGCGACTCCGACCTGCAACACGGCGCCTCGGATTGGAAAAGGTCGTGGTGCGCATGCCCGTAGTTGATCCGCATGTGCCGGACCATGCCCGCATCGTTGAAATCGTCATCACCGATCCGACGGGCAGCAGTATGGAAGTGACGTGGCGCGAACCGCACCACGAACCGCTGCGCCCGGCCAGCGATTACGAACGCAGCGTGGCCGAGGCTCGACGGCGGGGCTTGGTGTATCCCTACGAGATCATCCGCATGCTCACGGGGCATGCCGGCGGCAATGGCCGTCCCGATGCGGCGCCGGGGGACCTGCCGACCGGCACCTTTGCTGAATACGATCTGGATCCGGACAGCGCGCATCCGGTGGCTGTCCGCGTTGCCGAACGGCCGTACGGCCGTAACGTCTGCTCGGTGGTCTTCGGGATCATTTCCACGCCGACGGACAAGGTGCCCGAGGGCATGCAACGCGTGCTGATTCTCTCCGACCCCACGGTCGACATGGGGGCCCTCGGCAAGGATGAATGCGACCGGCTCGTCGTCGCCCTCGATCTCGCCGAGCGTTTGCAGATCCCGGTCGAGTGGCTGCCGGTGTCGAGCGGCGCGCGGATCGCCATGAACAGCGGCACGGAGAATCTAGACGCGACTGCGCGCATGGTGCGCCGGATCGTTACCTTTACGCAGGCGGGCGGCGTGATCCACATCATCGTGCGCGGGGTCAACGTGGGGGCGCAAAGCTACTTTGACGCCCTGAGTACGATGCTGATGCATACACGGGGCGTGCTCATCATGACACCGGAAGCGTCCATGGTGTTGACCGGCCGGGCGGCGCTCGAAGCCTCGGGGGCGGTGTCGGCCGAGGACGAGGTCGCGATCGGTGGCTTCGAACGCATCATGGGACCGAATGGCGAGGCACAGTACTACGCCCACAGCCTGGTCGATGCCTACCGCATCCTGCACCAGCATTACCGTTATACTTACGTGGTGCCGGGTGAGAGCGGGCCGCGCCGAGCGCGCAGCGACGATCCGCCAACGCGTCGGGTTACCGAGACGGCCTTCGATCCGGAGGATGGCCAGGAGTTCCTCGCCGTGGGTGACCTCTTCGATGATCGCACCAATCCGGGGCGCAAGCGACCCTTCGCCATGCGGCCCCTGATGCGCGCCCTGATCGATCAGGATGGCGGCCATCTCGAACGCTGGCAGGCCATGGTGGGTGCGGAGACGGCCATCGTCTGGGACGCGCAACTCGGCGGGCGGCCCGTCTGCTTGATCGGGATCGAGAGCCAGAACCTGACGCGTGAAGGGTATCGGCCGCTGGACGGGCCCGCCGTGTGGAGTGGGGGAACGTTGTTCCCGCTGTCGTCGAAGAAAGTGGCGCGTGCTTTGAGCGCGGCGAGCGGGAACCGGCCGGTGGTGATGTTGGCCAACCTGTCCGGCTTCGATGGCTCGCCGGAATCGATGCGCAAGCTGCAGCTGGAGTATGGTGCCGAGATCGCACGCGCGGTGGTGAACTTCGTGGGTCCGCTGCTGTTCGTGGTCGTGTCCCGCTACCACGGCGGTGCCTACGTGGTATTTTCCCGCGCCCTGAACGAGAGCCTGCACGCGACCGCGCTGGAGGGGTCTTACGCTTCGGTCATCGGTGGCTCGGCGGCGGCGGCCGTCGTCTTTACGCGCGAAGTGCGTGCGCGTGCGGCGGCGGACGACCGGGTCGTCCAATTGCGCAAAGCGGGAGCGCCGCGCGAAGTCCAAGAGCGCACCCTCGCCGCAGTCACCATCGAGAAACGTGCAGAGGTGGCAGCCGAGTTCGACGCGGTGCACACGGTGCAACGGGCCCGTGATGTGGGCTCGCTACACAGCATCATCGCCCCCGCGCAACTGCGGCCGTACCTCATCGACCTCGTCGAGGGCGCCGGGACACTGCCCGGCAAGGGCGGTGATGCGGTGCGCCGATAAGCGGGCGGGAAGTGCGACATCGGGAAAGGGAAGCTCACGTATGCATGAGTTGTTCGATTTGACCGGCAAGGTGGCGATCGTCACGGGCTCGACGCGCGGCCTGGGCAAGTCCATGGCCAAAGGCCTGGCGCAGGCTGGCGCGGCCGTGGTGATCAATGGCCGTTCGGCCGAAGCGTGTGCGGCGACGGCAGCCGAGATCGCCGCCATCACCGGACGGGAGATGCTTCCGCTTGCCTGTGACGTCGGTGACTGGAACCAGATCCCGGCGTTCGTCGACCAGGCGTATGATCGCTTCGGACGGGTCGACGTCCTGGTGAACAACGCTGGCGTCAACAATCCCGATCTGGGCTCGTCACCGATTCCGGTGACGCAAATCACCAGCGAGGTGTTTGACCGACTGTTCGCCATCAACCTCAAGGGGCCGGTCCGGCTGGCTGCCCTGATCGCACCACGGATGGGAGCGGCGGGCGGCGGCGCCATCATCAACGTCACCTCGTTCGGTGCCTACCGCGGCGGGATCGGGCTCGGCCTGTACGGTGCGAGCAAAGCGGGTCTGCACATGTTCACCAAGGTCATGGCCGAGGAATGGGCCGGCATGAACGTGCGCGTGAACACCATTGCCCCGGGCCCCTTCATGACCGACATGATGGCGGACGCCGAACGCAATCTGCTGCCAGGCTTTAGCGACATTGCCGCCGCCGCGACTCTGCAGAAACGGGTGGCGCATCCCGACGAGATCATCGGCACGATTCTCTACTTCGCCAGCAACGCGTCGTCATTCGTCACCGGCGAAGATCTCAAGGTCACCGGCGGTATGTTCTGACGGCCTGTCGGCGGCTTGTCGCTCAGTCGCCGGGTGGTTGCACCGTGACCTGCAGCGCGCGGTTGCGCGCGGCCATGAAGGCTCGGACGTCCACGTCGGCCGGCAAGGCGAAGCTACGCGATTCCAGTGCATGCGTCCCTGCGGCAACGTGTTCCCATCGATCCCAGACGAACCCGATTCCCGGCTGCTCCCCCGGCACTGCTTCGGGAGGAAATCCCTTGCGGCTCTGACGGTAGAGCAACCGGCGTCGCACGGTGGCCAGCGATGGGCTGGCGCTCATCGATTGCGCCAGCGTGATGCGTGGGCCCGCTAGGGCGAACCACGGATCGGTAGAGGTGTTGATCGCCGCGTGTGCCTGGGCGGGTGAGCCGTCAATGGGAAACGCCCGTGACATGCTCGGTGTCAGCAGCGACCAGCCCGCGAGATCGCGGAAGTCCAGGATGGCGCGGACGATGATGTCGCTGAAGAAGTAGGTTGGCGGGAAATTGAGCCGCAGGCGCACCTGCATTTCGGCGAAATCGCGGTAGAAATAAGTGGAGGAGACGAACGTGGGCGAGCGGATACCCCAACCGATGTGGATCCATTGCCGCTGGATGCGGACGACCCGGATGGGTCCTTGCCGCCAGGCAACCGATTCGGTGCGCAGTCCGCTCTCGTCGCGCGAGAAGCGGATCCAGCCCCACAGAAACGTCGCCGTTGCCCGGATCTTGAGGCGGTCCAGCAGGTTCGGACCATCCGGTGCGGCAGCCCCTTCCGGCGCGAGTGCCAAGTAGTCGGGGATCCCGTCGGAGAAGCCGAGGCCGATGCGCTCGCCACGCGCGCGATCAAGGCTCGCGTTGTAGTGCACATACGACACCTGCGATCGCGGTGCCGCCGCCGGGAACTCAACCAGATAGGCCCAGCGTGTGCTCTCCGAGTCCGGATCCTGTACCTGAATTTCCGCAGCGGATGCGCTTGGAAGGTCGGTGCGGTGGGCGCGTGCGCCGGCGTCCTCCGCCATGAAAAGCAGCAGGCTGTTACCGTCGAGCACGGCGGCGTTGTCATCGGCGATGCGTGCAGGGACCTGGTCCAGCACCCAGTTTCCCGCGGCGTCGCGCGCGTCAATTTGAAAGGGAATCGGCCGGCAGGAGGCCTGGGCACACACTAACAGTGCCAAGCGGTCGATTCTGCAGCCGTGAAAAGCCTCCAGGTCGCCCCCGGAAATGCGCACGACCTCGCCGAAGCGCGCCGCAGCCTCCGCGTGCCCGGCGATGGCGCCCAGAGCGATGGCAAGGAACGACAGGCGACACGCAAGCGCGGCGCTGCGTATTCGCTTGGGTCGCGCAGCGGAAGCGTTGCGTGTGGCGGCTTGCGACGTTCGCTCGGTGCGCGTCGCGTCCGCTGCCGTAGCGTTCAGGTGGACTTGGGGAATTCCGTGCGCAGCCAGCGGGCGATCCACCCTTCTGTCTCGCGGCGCCCGATCTTTTCCGCCTCGCCTTGGTCGAGCCAGATGCCGTGGCATCCGGGGCATTCCTCTATTTCGATACCATGCAGGTGACGCTGCGTCAGTCGCTCGCCGCACTTCGGACAGCGCATGTGCGCGGCTTGCTTCTCGGCCGCCTCGTCCCCGCTCTCTTTACTGCGGCGCAGCTGTTCCACCAGCGTCCGGTCGCGTTCGGCGAAGTAGATGTCTTCCCGCGCCTTCTCCACATCGTGCAGCTTGTCCCCCAGACGATCCTTCTCGTTCGCGGCCATCTCCGTGCTCCTCATTCGGCCGGCTTTCCGTGCGACGCGCAGCCTTCACCGACCCACCGTAGCCTTGCCCGCGGCGCTTTTCAACGCGCAGCGATCACGGCGAGGGTACATGTGGCGGCTGCCCATGCCCACCACATGGTCGCGGAACCGACAGTGAGGTTGGGAACCCGCCCCGACGGGACCGGCTTGTTTTGAGTTGAATGATGATTACCGTTGGCGGCACGGAGATGCCATGAACATCAATCGGTTCACCGAAAAATCACAGGATGCGTTGCGCGAGGCCCAATCGATCGCCACCCGACGGAACCACCAGGGTGTCGACGTAGAACACCTGCTGCTCGCGATGTTGGAACAGACCGACGGCCTTGCTCCCGCCATCGTGCAAGCGGCCGGTGCCAACGTGGCGGCCCTCAAGCAACGCCTCAACCAGGAACTCGACCGCCTGCCGCAGGTAAGTGGACCCACCGGGGCACCGGAACAGATTTACGTGACCCCGCAGCTCAATCGCACGCTCGCCCGTGCTGAGGATGAGGCGGCCACCCTCAAGGATGAATACGTCAGCATCGAACATCTGCTCCTGGCCGTGGTCGAGGAACGCGGGCGCGCCGCTCAGTTGCTGCGGGAGCAGGGCGTTTCACGTGAGTCGCTCATGGCCGCGTTGCAGAAGATCCGTGGCGGCCAGCGGGTCACCAGTCCCACTCCCGAGACCACCTACCAGGCGCTGGAGCGTTACGGGCGCGATCTGACCAAGTTGGCGGCGCAGGGAAAACTGGATCCGGTGATTGGCCGTGACGAGGAGATCCGCCGCGTGATCCAGGTGCTTTCACGGCGCACCAAGAACAACCCCGTACTCATCGGTGAGCCCGGGGTCGGCAAAACGGCAATCGTCGAGGGGCTGGCCCAGCGCATCGTCCGCAAGGACGTGCCAGAGGGTCTAAAAGACCGCCGCGTCGTGGCGCTCGATATGGGCGCACTGATAGCCGGCGCCAAGTTCCGTGGTGAATTTGAAGAACGACTGAAGGCGGTGCTCAAGGAGGTGCAGGACGCCGGCGGAGAGATCATCCTGTTCATCGACGAGCTGCACACTGTCGTCGGCGCTGGCGCCGCCGAGGGCGCGATGGATGCCAGCAACCTGCTCAAGCCGATGCTGGCGCGGGGCGAGCTGCACTGCATTGGTGCGACCACGCTCGATGAATACCGCAAGCACGTGGAGAAGGACGCGGCACTGGAACGCCGGTTCCAGCCCGTCTTGGTCGACCAGCCCTCGGTGGAAGATACGATCTCCATCCTGCGCGGTTTGCGCGAACGATACGAAGTGCATCACGGTGTGCGCATCAAGGACAGCGCACTGGTGACCGCGGCCGTGCTCTCGCAGCGCTACATTACCGACCGCTTCCTGCCGGACAAGGCGATCGACCTGGTGGACGAGGCAGCCGCCAAGCTGCGCACGGAGATTGATTCCATGCCGACCGACCTGGACGAGGTTTCCCGCCGGGTCATGCAGCTAGAGATCGAACGCGAGGCGCTGAAGAAGGAAAGCGACAAGGCGTCACGGACGCGCTTGGGCAAGCTCGAGAAGGAACTGAGCGAGTTGCGGTCGGAGGCGGACGCGCTGCGGGCGCGCTGGGAACTGGAGAAGGGGGCCATCGGACGGCTGCGCGAGCTGCGCCGCCGCATCGAAGAAACAAAGGTCGAGATCGAGAAGGCGGAACGGCAGTACGATCTCAATCGCGTCGCCGAGCTGAAGTACGGCACCCTGACGCAACTCGAGCGGCAGCTCGACACGGAGCAGCAGGAACTGGCGAAGAAGGAAGGTGGCACGCGGCTGATCAAGGAGGAGGTCGACGAGGACGACGTTGCGCAGGTGGTGGCGCGGTGGACCCGCATCCCGGTGAGCAAGCTCATGGAAGGGGAAATGCAGAAGCTGCTCCACCTCGAAGAGCAGCTGCACAAGCGTGTCGTGGGCCAGGACGAGGCCGTGACGGCGGTTGCCGACGCCGTCATCCGTGCGCGCGCCGGCATCAAGGACCCGAATCGTCCGATCGGCTCGTTCATCTTCCTCGGCCCGACCGGCGTCGGCAAGACCGAACTCGG
>JAGDMS010000052.1 GCA_017860575.1 Deltaproteobacteria bacterium
CTGATGGCATCGGCGGCAATCCATCGCGCGGCGGTGGAGTCCAATCGTTGTAGTTCTTTCGCCGTCTTAATGGCCGCTCGGTTGAGGCGGAGATTTCTCTTCCCGATGTTTCGCAAGGCCCAGTTGACCGCTTTCTTCACGAAGTTGCGCTCATCGACCGCGCCGCGCTTGATCACCGGCAGCAGGCGAACGAACGTTCGATCCGGGGCCTCCTTGTCGTGCGACGCCAGAGCGGCGATTAACGCAAAGGCTGCCCGCTTGACGAATTCTTCCTCGCGTGCAGACCACTCGATAATCTTCCGCCCGGCAAAGGGTGTCTTTTCGAACAGGTTCATGCACACCTGATCGCAGACGTCCCAGGAATTAAAGTCCTTGACCCATGTCTCCATGCACGTCTCGGTCAACGCCTCCGGCGCCGCGATCAGGGAAGCCACGATCCGCGCCTCCGCAATGCCGGTTTTCCAGAGTGTGAGGGCCAGTTGGTGGTCCTTGCCCGTTGCTTTCGCGATCCGACGCATCTCCGGGACGGAAAGGCCGAGCCGGTTCTCGATGGCGATACCGAACTTGGCCATTCCTGCAAGATTGGCGGGATCGGCTTTGGCGTGGAGTTGCTCGAGAATGTCCGCTGCGGATGTCATCGGTGGTCGCGAGGGTTGGAGAGCCCCTCATGCCGGCTGTCGGCATCCTATCCCGGGCGGTTGGTCGGCGCACTCTTCGGATCGTCGTACCAGTCGAAATAGCTCTTGGTGTGCGTCAGTCCTGATTCGACCAACTTCAGCTTGGTGTCGCCGTCGAGGTCGAAGTCGGTGGTGCTGACGCCCAGCGTGTCGATGTAGACCGTTCTTTGCCAGTCGTCGCTGTGTAGGTGCTGACTCGATTGGGCGTCCAGGATGGTGTCGATCAGGGCCCAGCTGTAATCAAAGAAGTCATTGATCTTCTGTGCCGGCGGTTCGGCGCCGTCGCGGAAGACCGCTATCTCCTGTTTCGAATCGAGCCGAAACCCCAGCGTCTCTCGGTTGTAAACGTACGGGCTGCTTTCGGGGTGGTCGTGCAAGAAGCGTGCGTTCTCTGCCTCGTAGTAGGGCGGCCGCGCGCTATGCGTGGCGAGGTCTTGGGCCGTGAGGTACTTGGCGCGGTCGAACAGTTTGATCGGGTAGTTGTCCAGCGCCCCGCCGTCGACGTAGCAGTCGCCGCGCACCGACGTGACCGCGGTGAAGAACAGGGGGATCGACATCGAGATGCGCACCGCATCGGCGATGCGCATCCGCGGCGTGTGTTCGAAGGAGAAGACCTCGGAGAAGCGCGTCGACAGGTTGGTGCCCATGAAGTACATGTCGCGGCAGCGGCCATGCAGGTCGTGGAAGGTCGCGTGCGCGTTGCCCACCTTCTTCTCGATCAGCGAGCCGATCCAGTCGTGGAAGAAGTCCCCCTTGTACCATCCGTACTCGCCCAGGACGCGCGCCGTGTCGCGGACGATGCCCCAGTCGTCGTCCAGAAAACTGCGGAAATCCAGATTTAAGAGGATCTGCAGCATCTCGTCGCGCGTGTAGCCGACCCCGAGCAGGACGGCGTTGATGGCGCCGGCCGAAGTGCCGCCGACACGCGTGATCTGCGGTAAGATGCCCTTTTCCTCCAAGATGGCAAGCGCGCCCACGTAGGCGATGCCCTTCACGCCCCCGCCTTCGAACACCAGGTTACGGAACGGATAGGACATCGCAGTCCTTGCCTTTCGCTTCCTCTTTTGCGTGGCCATTGATCGCCTCCGCGGTGGGGAACGCGGCTAGCCGATGACGACGGGGTTGACTGGACTCCCCGACGCACCGACGACTGGCAGTGCCCCGACGACGAAAAGTCCCTCGAAGCAACGATCGCGGGCCAGCTCCGCGAGCAGCAGATGCTCCAAGAACGTGATGCCGCGCTTGACCATGAGCTCGATGTGTACGGCGAGAAAGATCCCGCGGTCGAACGGCATCACTTCCACCGCGGCATTGTCTGCGCCGATGGCGGCGATGTCGTGGTCGGCGACCCACTCGGCTGCGGCGACGCCGATCCCTGGCTGTTCCTGGGGGAGCGCCTCGCCGGCTGCTGTTCGTGCGGCGCACAAGTCGAGCCAGCCCGTGCGGACGAGCAAGATATCACCACTGCCGAGAATACTACCCTGTGCTTGTCGGCAACGTTCCAGTTCTTCGGCGGTGATCAGGTGTCCCGGTGACAGCCATTCGACGCCGTGGTGCCGTGGCAGATCGAGCAGCACGGCTCGACCTGCAAACGCGTGGGCTTTTTCGATGCCGCAGCGCGCCGCCCCGGAATGGGTCGTGAACGTCTCGGTCGGGAATCCGTTGTAGATGGCACCGTCCGCGTAGACATGACAGAGGGCATCCATGTGCGTGTGGCCGTGCGAGGGAAGAAGGAGCACATCCTCGTTCGCTCCGATGCCAGGAGCCCCGCCCCACGGTTCGTACATCGCCTCGTCGCTGCGGTTGAGCAACGTGTAGCGCTGCGGTGCACCGCGGTGCGCCATCACCAGACCGCTGTCGCGCCGAATGGGCACCGCCAGGGGGTAGATCTTGCCCGTCTTACATCCGCGCGTTGTGGCCAACACCTTGTCCGCCGTGAGCAGATTCAGTGCGCCGCGCTCATCCTCCGCTCCCCAGCGGGCCTGGGGACCACCGGAGGTGGCATCACCTCTTGCCATTCGCAACTCCTCGGTTTTCAGTCTGCTATCATGCCTGCCATTCGACGGCGGAACAAAAATCGAGCGAATTGGGCCGGTCCACGAACTTCTCCTCGTCGGCGATGGCCTCAGCACCGATGGTGACCTGGCTGACCGCGGTCAGAAAGTCCTCGACCGAATCCAGGTGCAGCTCGGACACGCTGTCGACGCCCCAAATACCCACCCCGGCGGCCCGGGCGGCCTCCCTGGACGCGACCGGATCCACGTGCACCTGCACGTAGCCACGGATTCCCGGCGTCCGCAGGCCGAAGCTCGAGTGCACCTCGGCATACCGGCGAAGGTACGCGTCGTGCGTGAATGCGGCGTTGCGCCGCATGAGGTACTGGTAGCGGAGCGGGGCGCGCTCACTTGGAATGAAGATGTGATCCTCGCCCACCAGGGCCGTGCATAGGTCGGCGTGCACGGCGTCGGTGAACCGCTCAGCGAAGCCCTCGATGAGGGTGAGCAATTGCGCCTGAGCAGGTTGCCCGTCGGCGCGAACCTCAAGTGTTCCGAAATACGGGGTCCGCGCGCCAAAGGGATCGTTGGCGACGCGCCGCATTGCATTCACGGCGCGGACGGGCACGGCGGCCTGTTGCCGCAAGCGCGCGACCTCCTGCGCGAACTGACTGCCGAAGGCAACTTCCGCGCCGCTCCGGACGGCGATGTGGATCAAAAGCTTCATCATCCCTTCCCCCTATCTCGGCACATCCGGGGCGACGCGGCGGACGCGCAAACGTCCCGAGACAGAATCGGGTGTCGGCTCGGCGCCACGACATGCCCCCGCCGCTCCGGCGGCACATATTCTCATTTTGGATGGTCCATATCGCAGCGTGCGCGGTAAAAGCAATTGGCCTCGCATCGGGGCTGAAAAAACAGGCGCCGGCCATCTGGCCTGCATGTTTCCGAACCGCGGGCTGTTGAAATAAATCCAGGCGTCAGCCTATAGGTGCCGATGGTGGCATACTCCGTAGTGGATCGAGCTGCAGTGTCGTTGCCGTGTGACGTCGGAGGCAAGCACGACGGCTGCACGCACGCCTGCCTATGTGGCGCTGCACACTTTGATCCTGCCGAGCACGTGCAATCGATTGTGGAGTTCGAGGAATGGGCGGCTGCATAAGAGGTGAGGCATGGGAATTCTCAACGGCAAGGCAACGGTGGTAACCGGTGGCGGGCGCGGCATTGGGCGTGGACATTGTCTGCATCTGGGTGCCGCGGGCGCCGCCGTGGTGGTCAATGACGTCGACATCGGGGAGGCGCGCGCTGTGGTCGAGGAGATTGCTGCGCACGGCGGTCGTGCCTGTGCGAGCGACGCCGACGTCGGCTCGCGCCAGGGTGCGGAGGAGCTGATGGCGCTGTGTGTGGCGGCGTATGGCAAGATCGACGCTCTCGTCAACAACGCCGGCATCGCCCGCGACCGCTCGTTTCTCAAGATGACGGACGGGGAGTTCGACGAGGTGATGCGCGTTCACCTGTACGGTACCTTCTGGTGCAGCCAGGTGGCGGTCCGGCGCATGCAAGAGCAAGGCACCGGCGGTGCCATCGTCAACACGACGTCCGCCGCGCATTTCGGCAACTTCGGCCAAACCAATTACGCGGCCGCCAAGGGCGGCATCGCCTCGATGACGTACACGCTGGCCATCGAGTTGGCACGCTACGGCATCCGGGTGAACGCCATCAGCCCGCTGGGCACGACGCGTATGTCGGCGGCCGTCATGGGCGATAGCAAAGCCCCGTTCATCGATCCGACTTTGAACGGCCCGATGGTGGCGTTTCTCTGCAGCGACGAGGCGGACTACATCACCGGCCAGATCTTTGGTACCGGTGGCGATCGCATCGTGCTGCTGGAGCAGCCGAAATATGGCCACCGTATGATCAAGCCGGGTGGGTGGTCGCTGGAGGACATCCGCGAGCACTTCAAGAACAATCTGGGGAACGCGCTCGAGCCCATCGGGCTGTTCAAGAGCCCGTACCCGTTTTACGGTGGCGTTAAACCGCCGGGCAAAGCGGAGCGCCCGTGACCGGCATCACCGCATACGGTGCCTACGTGCCGCCCACGCGGCTGCCGTTCTCGGTGATGGCCGGGAAGCGTGCGGGCGTGGGCGGTCCGGAGCGGGCGGTGGCGTGGCACGACGAGGACAGCGTCACGATGGGCGTGGCCGCCGCGGTGAACTGTCTGCGGGGCATCGCGCGCGAGAGTGTCGGCGGTGTCTTCTTCGCCTCAACCACCTATGCCTTCCGGGAGAAGCAAGCGGCCAGCCTCGTAGCCAAGGCACTCGATCTGCGGCGGGACATTGTCACCGCCGACATTGCCGGTTCACTGCGCGCCGGCACCACGGCGTTGCGCACAGCGATCGATGCGGTCGGCGCCGGTCGCGTCTCAAGCATGCTCGTTATCGCCAGCGACTGTCGGGTGGGTGCGCCCGGTTCCGCGCTCGAGCGCAACTTCGGTGACGGGGCCGCGGCCTTCCTGGTTACGAACGACCAGCCGCTCGCCGCGCTGGAAGATGCGGTCGCGCATGCCGACGAGATCGTCGATGTGTGGCGGACGGATGCGGACCGCTTCGTGCACTCGTGGGAAGAGCGCTTCGTGCTCGACCACGGTTATGGTGACAACGTACCGAAGGCCGTCTCCGCGTTACTGCGCAGGACCGGTGTGGTCCCCGCCGAGGTGGACCGCCTGGTGCTGTACGGTCCGGACGAGCGCAGCCATGCCGCCATGGTGCGGTCCCTGGGATTCAAGCGGGAGCAGGTGCAGGATCCCCTGTTCGGCCGGCTCGGGAACACCGGGACGGCGTTCGCGCCACTGCTGCTGGTGGCGGCGCTGGAGGTGGCGCGGCCGGGGGAGCGCTTGTTGATCGCCAGCTATGGTGACGGCGCCGAGGCAATGACCTTTCGGGTGACGGACCGCGCGGGCCACTCTGCGACAACCCGCGGTGTCTCCTGGCACCTCGAGCGGCGGGCCGTCACGGAATACGATGCGTATCTCAAGGCGCGCAACTTGACGGCGCGGGAATACGAGGCACCGCGGGACCAGGGGCTGTCGGCCACCATTCACTTCCGCGAGCGCGATGCCGACATCTCGCTGCGGGGCCAGACCTGTCGCCGCTGCGGTACGGCCCAGTTTCCGAGGCAGCGGGTCTGTGGTGCCTGCCACGCCAAGGATGATTTCGAGTCGGTGCGACTCTCGGACCGCACCGGCACCGTGGTTACGTATACGTTCGATTACTTCTTCCCGTGCCCGGAGCCGCCGACCATCGTCACGATTGTCGAGGTGGATGGTGGCTGCCGCCTCCACATGCAGTTGGTAAACTGCCCCGCGAAGGAAACGCGCATCGGCCTGCCGGTCGAATTTGTCTTCCGCAAGATCCACGAGGTCGGCGGCCGGCCAAACTATTACTGGAAGTGTGCGCCAACGTCCTGAGGAATGGCGATGAGAGATGGAATTCGTGACAAGGTGGCCATCGTCGGCGTGGGCTGCTCGCAGTTCGGCGAGAACTGGGACATGGGGCCGGCGGACATGATCGTGGACGCCGCCTACGAGGCGTATGCGGACGCGGGCCTCGACACCCCGCACGAACGGATCGACGCGGTGTTCTGCGGCTCCATCTATTCGAATCGCGGACCGCACGAAGTGGCGGATGCCCTGAAGCTCTTTCACCGGCCGGTGACCATGGTCTCCAACTACTGCGCGACGGGGACCGACGCGCTGCGCTGCGGCGTCATGTCGATCGCCGCCGGCATGTACGACACGGTCCTGGTCGTGGGCTACGACAAGCCGAAGGACCGTGGCGTGGCGGGTCCGAGCGTCGTGCTCAACGCCGTCCGCGACCTGCCGCAGACGCCTGCCGGGTGGTTTTCCTTCGCTGCCGCCTGTTACTTTCAGAAATTCGGTGCCGGCCGCGAGGACCTCGCGCGGATTGCCGTGAAGAACCATCACAACGGCACGCTCGCACCGAAGTCGATGCTCAAGCGTGAGATCACGGTCGCGGACGTGCTGAGCGCGCGCATGATCTCGTGGCCGTTCGGGTTGTACGACTGCGCGGCGCAATCGGATGGCGCCGCCGCCGCGATCATCACCCGCCGGGATCTCGCGCGCACGTTTCGTGACGACTTTGTGTTGGTCAAAGCCGTGACCGTGCAGGCCGGCCCGAATCCGCAGACGGATCCGGGCCATGATTTCCTGTCCTGGAAACCGACCCTGTACGCCGCGGAGGACGCCTACCGTCAGGCCGGCATCACCAACCCGCGGACGCAGATCGATATTGCCCAGGTGCACGACTGCTTCACGCTCACCGAGTTGCTCACGTACGAGGACTTGGGCTTTTGCCAGAAGGGCGAGGCCAAGGCGCACATCGCCGCCGGCACCTTCGAGTTGAGCGGCGCGCTGCCCGTCAATACGGACGGCGGACTCAAGAGTTTCGGGCACCCGACCGGGGCGACGGGTGTGCGCATGATCTACGAGAACACGCTGCAGCTGCAGGGACGGGCGGGCGCGCGCCAGGTGAAGGACGTGGCCGTCGCCCTCAGCCACAACATCGGAGGGCACCCGACCGCGTGCGGCATCGCCATTCTCGGCATGCCCTGAGCCAGGACGGCAGGAGCGGTCATGACGTTTGATACGATCCGCTACGAGCAGCAGGAACGCGTGGTTACCATCACGCTCAGTCGCCCGGACCGCCTCAACGCCTTCAACCTGACCATGGCGCGCGAACTGCGGGCCGCCTGGGTAAAGGTCAAGCGCGACGCCGACGTGGTTTGTGTGGTGCTCACCGGTGCCGGCGATCGTGCCTTCTGCACGGGCATGGATGTGGCTGATGTGGCACAAGGCGAGACGCAGGAGAGTGCTGCGCGCACTCGGGACGAAAGCCCGTGGTGTCACCTGACAGCCGTACAGAACCGCTGCTGGAAGCCGGTCATTACGGCGGTGAACGGCATGGTGTGCGGCGGCGGACTGCATTTCATCGCCGACAGCGATTTGATCCTCTGTTCGGAGACGGCGACTTTCTTCGACACGCACGTCAAGGTCGGCCTGGTGGGCGGTCTGGAGCCGGTGAGCTTGGCGCGACGCCTCCCGCTCGAGGCGGTTTTGCGGATGGCGTTGCTCGGGGGGGCGGAGCGCGTTGACGCGCGCCGGGCGTACGAAATCGGACTCGTCGGCGAGGTGGTGGCTCCCGACATGCTCCTGCCGCGTGCGCACGCCCTGGCCGCCGCGATCAGTCAGCACTCGCCGACGGCGTTGGCGCGCACCAAACGCGCGATCTGGGAGAGCCTCGACGTGGGGCTCGACGAGGCGCTGGAACGCACGTGGCGCATTATCCAGGAACACAACGATCACCCGGATCTCAAGGAGGGGAGTCGGGCGTTTGTGGAGAAGCGGCGGCCGCGGTGGGCGCGGGGTGGGGAGTAGGGCTAGGATGTTACGACATGTACCGCACGATTTTGCTTGAGGTGAGCGACGGAGTCGCGACGGTCACGTTGAACCGGCCCGAGGCGCTTAATGCGTACACGCCCGAGATGGGCGAGGAAATCGTCGATGCGTTCGTGCGCGTGCGGGCCGACGATGCGGTACGCGTACTCATTTTGACCGGTGCGGGGCGCGGGTTCTGCGCAGGCGTGGACCTCGCGGTGTTGAAGCAGAGCCAGACCGGCGAGGACGCTGCTGGAGGCGCGGTGCCGAAACTGGGTGAAGAGGCATTCATCCGCACGTTTCCGCTCGAGTTAGCGGCGTATCCCAAGCCGGTCATCGCGGCCATCAACGGCGCGGCCATCGGGGTGGGCGTTACCATGACGTTACCGTGCGACATTCGCCTGGCGGCGGACACGGCGAAACTGGGGCTGACCTTCACGAAGCTGGGTTTGTTGCCGGGGCTCGGGAGCACGCATCTTCTGCCCGGCCTCGTCGGCATGGCCAAAGCGCTCGAGTTGGTGCTGACCGCGCGCGTCATTGATGCTGCCGAGGCGGCAGCGATCGGCTTGGTCAATCGCGTTGTCCCGGCGACGACATTGAAGGAGGCGGTGCGGGCGTTGGCAATCGAACTCTCGCGTTACGATGCGAATGCGTTAGCCGCGGCGAAACGCCTGGTTCGTCAGGGTGCCGGCGTTTCACTGGCCGAGGCCATGCGGAACGAACTAGCGGAGAGTGCGGCGTTGCGCGACAAACGGGCACGGCGCGGATGATCGAGGCGTCCAGTTTCTGGGAGCTCATCGAGCGACGGGTGGCGCAGACACCCGACTTGCCGCTGGCGGTCGACGAACAGGATCGTGCGCTGACCTTCGCACAGTACAAGGCGGCCGCCGAACGGGTCGCGGCCGGCCTCCTGCAATTGGGCGTCGGGGTGGGCACGCCGGTGTCGTGGATGCTGCCGACGCGCATGGAGGCACTGGTCCTCAGTGCAGCCCTGGCGCGGCTGGGCGCGGTCCAGAACCCGATCCTGCCCATCTACCGCGAGCGTGAGGTGCGCTTCATCGTGCGCCAGACGAACGCAAGGGTGATCGTTGTTCCCGGCCTCTGGCGCAAGTTCGATTACGCCGCGATGGCACGTGCGATCGCGGCCGAACAGCCCGGCCTGGCGGTGCTTGTTGCCGATCCTGCGCTTCCCGAAGCAGATCCCGTGGCGCTGCCCGCGCCGCCGGCAGCGGCTTCCGTTGCGGAGGCGCCGGTGCGCTGGATCTTTTACACGTCGGGGACGACGGCAGATCCCAAGGGCGCGCGGCACACTGACCGGACGCTTTTGGCAACGTCGCTTGGCATGGCCACCGCCCTCGACCTGCGAGCCGACGATCGTGTGGCGCTGGTCTTTCCGATCACACACGTCGGCGGATGCATCTGGATGCTGGCCGGCTTGATGGCCGGAGCGATGCACATCCTGATCGAAACTTTCGATCCGCAGAGGAGCATCGACATTCTGGCACGTGCCGGCGTGACGCAAGCGGCCGCCGGCACGGTGTTCCACCAGGCGTACCTTGCGGCGCAACGCGCGCGCGGCGGCCCACCGATCTTTCCGCACGTGCGCGCCTTCAACGGCGGTGGCGCACCGAAGCCGCCGCAGCTGCACTACGATCTGAAGCGGGAAGTGGGTGGGATCGGCATCGTCTCGGGGTATGGCCTTACCGAGTGCCCGATCATCGCCATGAACACCATGCGGGACCCGGATGAGAAGCTGGCGTACACGGAAGGCCGGCCGAGTCCCCAGGGCGCTCGCATTGCGATCGTCAAGCTGGACGGCCAACCGGCCGCACCCGGCGAGGAGGGGGAGATCCGCGTTTGGGGACCGCAACTCTGCAAAGGGTATGTGGACAGTACGCTCGACGCCGACGCCTTCGACGAGCACGGGTACTTCCGCACCGGCGATCTCGGCATGCTGGATACCGAGGGCTACCTCACGATTACGGGGCGGTTGAAGGACATCATCATCCGGAAGGGGGAGAACATCAGCGCCAAAGAGGTCGAGGACCTCCTCTACCGGCATCCGAAAGTGGCGGATGTGGGCGTCATCGGCCTTCCGGATCCCGACCTGGGCGAGCGCTGCTGCGCCGTGGTCACCTGCCGCGATCCGCAAGCCGTGCTGCAGTTCGACGAGATGGTCGCTTTTCTGAAGCAGCAGGGGCTCATGATGCAAAAGATCCCGGAGCGGCTGGAGATCGTCGAGCAGTTGCCGCGAAATCCTGCGGGGAAGGTCCTCAAGGCCGATCTGCGTGCGCGGTACAGCAGACTGGCCACTCGGAAGTCAACAGTCGAGAGTCGCGAGTGATGCCCCGATACACGATCAGGAGTGCCAGCTCGTTTGAGCAGCCAAGACCCTCTCGTGGCTAGCCGCGTAAACATCCGACTTGAGCCGCTGGGCAAGACCGTTGCGGTCGAGCGCGGTAGTGCGCTCCGCGCGCTGCTGCACGGTTTTGGGGTGGAGTTCCCGTGCGGCGGGCACGGCCGGTGCGCCGCGTGTCGCATCAAAGTCACCAGCGGCACCCTGTCGGTCACGCCTGACGAAGCGGCGATCCTGACGCCGGGAGAACGTGCGCAAGGCTGGCGGCTGGCATGCCGTGCGGTGGTGGATGCCGATGTCACGCTGGAGATCGGGCAATGGGAGACGGTCATCCTCGCGGATCACTCCAGCTTCGCCTTCGCACCGCGGCCGGGGCGCGGGATCGCGGTCGATTTGGGCACCACCACCATTGTTGCCCAGCTGCTCGATCTCGAGACCGGCCATGTGCTGGCTGTGCGCACCGCCGTGAACCCCCAGACGGTGCACGGCGCCGATATCATGATCCGGATCCACGCCGCCCTCGCGGAGCGCAGGCAGGCCGAACTCGTCGGCCAGAGCCGCCGCGTCGTCGCCGAGCTGTGTACGAAGTTGCTCCGCAGCGCTCAGTTGGAGGCCGCGCCGCCTGAGGCGGTGCCTCTCGAGGCCCTGCCTCTCGAGGCGGTCGTGATTGCGGGCAATACCGCCATGCATCACTTGTTCTGCGATATCGATGTGTCGCCCTTGTCCCGCGCCCCGTTCGAGCCGGTGGACGGAGGCACATGGACGGTTCGGGCGCACGAGCTTGGTTGGTCGCTGCCCGGCGATCCGACGGTCCAGTTCCTACCCTGCGTCGGCGGGTTTGTCGGCAGCGATGTGTTGTGTGGCGTGTTGGCCACATGCATGCACCAGAGCGAAACGCCGTTCATTTTGGTCGACCTTGGGACCAATGGCGAGATCGTGGTCGGCAACCGGGAGCGCATGCTTTGCGCATCAACCGCGGCAGGGCCGGCCTTCGAGGGGGGGCGGATTTCACGCGGTATGCGGGCGACGACCGGCGCGATCAGTGAGGTGTGGAGTGAAAACGGCGAGTGGCGCTGCCGCGTGATCGGCGACGTCGCGGCGCGTGGCGTGTGCGGCAGCGGCCTCGTCGATGCGGTTGCTGTCGGCTTGGACCTTGGGTTGATCGAGCCGAGTGGGCGACTGGCGCGCCACGGCCAGCCGCTCGAGGTCGCGCCGTCGGTCGCGCTGACGCAGGGCGACATCCGCGAGCTGCAATTGGCCAAGGCGGCCATCGCCGCCGGCATCCAGATCCTGCGTGAGCGCTTCGGTGAGGCGGCGCGTGCGCCGATTCCGATCTATCTGGCGGGTGCCTTCGGTAATTACGTCAACAAGTCCAGCGCGCGGCGCATCGGCCTGATCAACGCGCCCGAGGCGAGCATCGAGCCCGCCGGAAACACCGCCTTACTGGGCGCCAAGTTGGTCTTGTTCAGGAATCCGCCCGAGGATGAGCTGCAACGGATTCGCGCACGCATGCGGCACATACCGCTCGCCGCAGTAGCGACATTTCACGATAGCTTCATACGAGAGACCCGGTTCCCGAATTGCTGAGTGTTGCAGGATGTAGTGATAGGCGCAGCACGGACGTCGCGAGAACCTATGCCAGCAGGGTGAGTTCAGTAATCGACGCCGCGGAAGGTGTCGGGGAGGGTTCCTGCCGTCGTCGTGGTCATGCCGAGCGCGACAGTTCGTAGTGCTTGCCGGTCTCGATCATGGCGCGAAAATTGTCGGCTTTCACATTCGGTGGGACGCTGCAGCCGCTGCCGAGAATGAAGCCGCCGTCGCCGCCCACTTCGTCGATCAGCCGCCGGCAGTACGCGGCCACCTCTTCTGGCTTCCCAATTGCCAGCAGCGCGGCAGGGACGTCGCCGCGTAGGCACAGATGGCCGCGCAAGATGTTCTTGGCGGCGAAGATGTTGGTCGCGCTGTCCAGCTCCAGCACGGCGGAGCCTTTGGGGAGCTGGCGGAAGTAGCGGATGTTCTTGTCCCAGCACTGGTCGAGATGGAAGAGGGTGACGATGCCCTCGGCCCAGCAGACGTCGATGATGGCGCGGGTGTACGGCCACCAGAAGCGCTCGAAAATGGCCGGCGGGTAAAAGTACCCTGATGCCCGTTCTTCTGTGAGCAACCACAGGTTGATGCCGGACGCCTTGATGAGCGGGATCTGCTTGGCGATCAGGTCGGCCGTCATTCGTTGCAATGCCGGTTCCACCAACTCGGGGTGGTAATAGAGGTCCTGCGTGAACGGGACCATCGAGCGCATCAGCGACAGGGTAAAGAACGGGTGCAGCCCGTAGCCCATGAAGAACGGCTGCACGCCGCGCCGGGTGCATTCGCCGGCGAAACGTCCAAAGCTGTCGGCGGTGGCGGCCAGTGTCGCCGGCAGTTCCCCGGGTGTCAGGTCGCTGACGCGCCAGAGATAGTCATCGTAGTAGAAGCGCTCCATTCCCACGGCGCAGATCGTCGCGTAGTCCGTGCGCTGCATCACCTCCTGCTCGTCGATCTGGAACGGCTGATCGTCCGGCAGGTCCTTGCCCGGCACGCGCATCTTGAGCGGATAGGAGCCGACCGCCTGCAGTTGGCGCGGGACGCATGCTGCGGGGTAGGGATTCTCCCATCCCCCATACCGATCGAAGATCTGAAAGAACGCGTCCACGATGAGATTGCTGTCGGCGGCGACCTGCGCCAACGACAACCCGGCAAGTGCCGCGACGGGCTCGGGTAGCAAGGTCGGCAGTACGGGCACTCGATCGGGTTTCTCCAGACGGATCGCGGCCCACAAGCGCTCCGTGGGTGACATGCGTTCAGCGGCCACGCTGGCGCTCCTTCTGCACCGCCATGCAGTAGTCGACGCCCGCGGTAGCATCCACCGTTTGGAAATCGGCACCGACGTACTCCTTCACCTGGGGCGTGGTCACGCCCCCGCCAATCAGCAGTGTGAGCCGATTGCGCCAGCCGGCCTCCCGCAGCAGGTCGGCTGCGGCCTTCATGCTGTCGAAGGCGGTGGTCAGCAGGGCGGAGAAGCCGACGAAATCGGGTTGGACCTCCTCGACAGCGGCTACCAGGGTAGCCGGTTCCACGTTGACGCCAAGGTCGTGGACGTCGAACGCGTGCGCCCGGAGCAGCGTCGCCACGATATTCTTCCCGAGATCGTGAATGTCACCGCGCATGGTGGCCAGCACCACGCGACCCACGGGCGCCGGGAAACGCGCGCGTGCCAGAAGCGGTTCGAGCGCGGCGGCGGCCTGCTTGAAGATCTCGGCCGCCAACAGCAGCTCGGAGAGGTAGTAGTCGCCCCGCTGGAAGCGTTCGCCGACCAGGGTCATGCCGTCGCGGCATGCAGCCAGGATGGCGAACACGTCGTCGCCGCGGCCGATGCGTGCGGTGACCATGGCAATCGCCTCCTCGTGCTTCAACTCGGCGATGGCGGTGCTCAGTGTGTCAGGCATGGGCTCTCCTGCGACGTGGAACCGAGACGGACGCCGTTGCGTGAATCAAATGCTGATTGGATACCTCCCCCACCGATGTGCCGCTTCGATCATCCACTGCAGTCGCGTCGCATCCACCAGGGCATGACTGTGGGACGGGGAGAGGATGTAGCCGCCACCCGTGGCCGCGGCGCGGATCGCTTGCTTGACCGCCTCTTCGATTTCCTCGCGCGTGCCGCGAACCAGAAGGTACGAGACATCCAGGTTTCCCACCAACACCAGCTTGTGGCCGACCTGCTCGCGGACTTTCGCCAGGTCCATCCCCGCGGTTGGCTCCAACGTGATGATGCCGTCGAATCCCCATTCGATGAACTTGTCGAGGAACAGGTAGATGTTGCCGCAGGAGTGCCAGAGCAATTTCTTCTTGTACCGATGCACCAGCTCGGCGATGCGCCGATAGCTCTCCCCGTACAGGGTGTCGATCAGGTCGGGACGCATGAGCGGCCCGGTCTTCTGCCCCAAATCGTCACCGCCAAGCACGATGTCCACATCGGATTGCAGCACGCCTTCGAGGTAACGCAGATAGAAATCGGTGTGGAAGGCGATCATCCGCTTGACGAAGTCGCGCTGCTGATAGACGAGCTTGGTGAAGTTGACGAACCCCATCGGCTGCCAGCAGTTCTCGAACACCCCCGGCGCTGCATAGCCGATCGACAGAATGCGATCGTTGTACGCCTGCGTCAGGCGCTTGTGGAAGGTGGTCGCATCCGCGATGAGCTGATCATACACCGGCCGCTTCTGCTCCACCCACGCCTCCCACTGCGTTTCAGTTTCGCACAAGGAGCGCGTGTAATTGGTCACCATGTTGCCCTTGCCGTCCGAGCCGATTTCCCAGACGCGGCCCCAGGCGTCGTGAAAGGCCATTCCCATCGATGCGGCGGGATCGGGATTCAGCTGCATGGTCCAGTAGAGGGACCAGTTGGCATCGAACCCCAACTTGATTGCGGTCTCCATGATTGCCGCGGCGTTGCGATACTGGGCGCGGGTCGCGTACCAGTGGTTGTTCATCAGCGCACGTAGCACGGAACGCAGGATGGGTTTCTGCAGCATGCCGACGAGGTCGGTGGGTTTCTTGCCGAGGACCTGATTGACGGTGGCCGTGTCCAGGATGAGGCCCATCACCGGGACACGATCCGGCTCGGCATGCTCCATCGCGGTGAGAAAGCGGTCACGAAAGTTCATCACGCGCTCCAGCCCTTCAGGGTTTCGGTGCCGGTGACGGCATCCGGGGCAAAGGCGTCGGCGCCCACCTCTTCGGCGAAGCCCTGCGTCATGGCGGCCCCACCAATGATGACCTTGACGCTGTCGCGCAACCCGGCGTGCTTCAGTGCCGCGATGACTTCGCCCACCTGGCCGGCCGTGACCGTCAGGAGGCAGGACATCCCGACGGCGAGCGGCTGTCGTTTGCGCGCGGCGTCGATGAATTTTTGTACCGGCACGTCGACGCCGAGATCGACGATGTCGAAGCCGGCCGCCGTGGCATAGCTGATGAAGATGTTCTTGCCGAGATCGTGCAGGTCGCCGGCGACAGTGCCGACCACGATCGTGCCCAGACGCCGTGTCGCGCCGGCCGCGAGGCGCGGCGTCAGCAAGTCCATGGCGGCTTTCGCGATCTCACCGGCGTACACCAATTCGCCGATGAACCATTCGCCATCCTGGAAGCGTTTGCCGATGGTCTCCAGTGCGGTGGTCAACGCACGCACGGCATCCTCGAGCGAAATGTCACTGCCGCCGTGGATGACGGATTTGACCTGGTTGACGGTCGCATCCATGTCCAGGTTGAGCAACGCATCGGCAATCCCTTTGGCGTCTTGACTGGCCATGATGCGGGCTAACTCCCACAGTCAGGCGTTCCATGCAAGAAAAATTAGGCGACGGGTGTGACGTCCTGCGCGGCCGTCCGTGTTGACGGACGCCTGTCCCGCATGGGGGATGGCTACGACACACAGAAAGGCAGGTGCGGTTATGCCAACACCGAGCCGTGGACAGCTGGAGGAGTGGGCGAAGAACTACATAGCGCTCTGGAATGCGGGCGACAAAGAGGCCTGGGTGAAGAACTGGAAGCGCATAGCGGCGGGGGACTTCCGGATGCTGGATCCGGTCGGCACCCCCGAGAAGCGCGGTTTCGAGCAGTGCGCTTCCGGACCGTTCGATTTGTTCCAGCCGAAAATCCGGTTCAACGTGGTCGAGGGCACGCAGTTCATCTGCGGCAACGAGGTCGCCTGGCTGTTGGAGAACCACATGTCCGGTGACGGTCGCACTGTGGTCAACCTCAGCATCGAGACCTACCGATTCGGGGATGATGGCTCCGTCGTGATGCGCACCTACTACCGCGTGCCGGCGCAGACCGACGACGAGATCGGGAGGATGTTCAAGGAATACCTGCCGGAAGGGCAATAGTCGGGGACCCGGTTCACTGCTTCCCCTCGATGAGGACGTCGACGACGTGCGGATCGGCGAGCGTGGTGGTGTCGCCGATCTGGTCGACGGTCCCCTCGGCGATCTTGCGCAAGATGCGGCGCATGATCTTGCCCGACCGTGTCTTGGGCAGGGCTGCAGCGAACTGAATCTTGTCGGGCACGGCGATGGCGCCGATCTCGGTACGCACGTGCCGGTTCAATTCCTGCTTCAACGCGTCGCTCTCGTCCACGCCGTCCTTCAAGGTCACGAACGCGTACAGACCCTGCCCCTTGATCTCGTGCGGCATGGGCGCCACGGCCGCCTCCGCCACTTGCGGATGGCTGACCAGGGCGCTTTCCACCTCGGCGGTGCCGATGCGATGGCCGGAGACGTTGACGACGTCGTCGATGCGGCCCATGAGCCAATAGTCGCCGTCCTCGTCCATGCGGCAGCCGTCGCCGGTGAAGTAGATGTTCGGGTACATGGTGAAGTAGGTGTCGATGAAGCGGTCGTGATCGCCCCAGGTCGTACGCATCATGCCGGGCCATGGCGTTTTGATGCAGAGCTTGCCGCCCTCGTTGCGCCCCGCTTCGCTGCCGTCGTCGCGCAAGACCACTGGCTCGACCCCGAAAAAGGGCCTGCTGGCACTGCCCGGTTTCGTGGTGTGCGCCCCCGGCAACGGGGTGATGAGAATGCCGCCCGTTTCCGTCTGCCACCAGGTGTCGACGATGGGGCACCGTTCCTTGCCGATGACCCGGTGGTACCACATCCAGGCTTCGGGATTGATGGGCTCGCCCACCGTTCCAAGTATGCGAAGCGAACTCAGGTCGTGGCGGTTCGGCCACTCCTCACCCATACGGATCAACGAGCGGATCGCGGTCGGGGCGGTGTAGAAGACGGAGACCTTGAACTTCTCGATGATGCGCCAGAACCGTGCGGCATCCGGAAAGGTGGGGATGCCTTCGAACATGACGCAGGTGGCGCCGTTGCACAGCGGTCCGTAGACGATGTAGCTGTGGCCGGTCACCCAGCCGATGTCGGCCGTGCACCAGTAAATGTCGTCCGCATGCACGTCGAAAACGTACTTGTGCGAAAGCGCGACGTGGAGGAGATAGCCGCCGGTGGAATGCACGACGCCCTTGGGCGTGCCGGTGGAGCCGGAAGTGTAGAGCATGAACAGGTAATCCTCAGCGTTCATGACCTCGGGTGCGCAGTGCGCGTCGGCCCCCGCCATCAGATCGTGGAACCAGAGATCGCGCCCCGGGACGACCGTGCACGGGGCGTCGTTGCGCTTGACGAGCACCACCTTTTCGATGCTGGCGGTATGCCGCAATGCTTCGTCGGCGATGTCCTTCAAGGGAATGTTCCTGCCGCCACGGAGCGAGGTGTTGGCGGTGATGAGAATCTTGCAGCCCGAATCGTTGATGCGGCCGGCCAGGGCGTCCGCACTGAAGCCGCCGAACACGACCGAGTGGATGGCGCCGATGCGCGCGCAGGCCAACATGACGACCGGGAGTTCGGGAATCATCGGCAGGTAGATGGCGACGCGGTCACCCTTGGTCACGCCCAGGGATTTGAGCACGTTCGCAAAGTGACACACCTGTTGGTGCAGTTGGGCGTACGTGACCGTTGCCACGTCATCCTCCGGCTCGCCCTGCCAGATGATGGCCGGTTTGGTGCCGTTGGTGGCGAGCTGGCGGTCGAGGCAGTTGACGCTGACGTTGAGCTGACCGTCCTCGAACCAGGTGTGCCGAATGGTGCGGGTGGCAGTGTCCCAAACGTATTTGCGGCCCACGCTCGGCGGCTGCTGCCACTCGAGCGTACGGGCCTGTTCGAGCCAGAAGGCGTCGGGTTCCGTGATCGAGCGTTCGTACATCGCTCGATACTGCTCGGCATTGATGTGCGCCCGCCGGATCACCGCCGGCGACGGAGAAAACGTTCGGTTCTCCTGGAGGAGGGAACTCGTCGAAACGGTTTGGCTGTGCTCGCTCATGGTATCGTCCTGTTCGGTGTCCCTTCCGCGATTATCCCGCTCTGCCACGGCCTGACCCGATGACGGGCGCGCCACCAGTAGCGGCGGCTGTCATCGGAAAGGGCAGGGCAGTACACGTCGATATACGTGATATGGCTGCTCATTCAAGCGGCTGCAACTCGTGCTCGGGTGCGCACAGGTGAAGCACGAGCCATCCAAAGGCCCGACGCGTGCGCGGCGAGGCTGGCGATGGTTATTGCCTTCGTCACGGAGGTGCCGCGCCGTATGATGGCGAAAGGAGTGCGGCGTGGCCACGTCTCAACGGAACGCTGGCATGACCTCACGAGCAAACAGTTGCATCGAGCGTCGCACCAGATCGTCCGGCACGCCGGGGAGC
>JAGDMS010000229.1 GCA_017860575.1 Deltaproteobacteria bacterium
CCCAGGTTCCAACGCTCGGAGGTCCTTGGCTTCGTCGCGGGTTTTGGAACGACCTTTGCCGCCGTGCCCGACTTGATCAAGATGTTCAAGCGGCGGTCAAGCAAGGGCATGAACCCGACAATGGCGGGCATCATGGGCGTTTTCCAAATTGTGTGGGTCTATTATGGCCTCTTGATTTTGTCGCGGCCGGTGATTGCGTGGAACATAGTTGCCGTGGTCATCAATTTTCTGAGCGTTGGGGCGTACTTTCGCTTCGCCCGCAGCGAAAGGAATCAAGCCGGAGAATGAACGCGTCTGCAAATCGGCGCAGCCGTATGGACGACGTCCGCAAACAGGAACACACGATGGCGCCTGGCAGCACTCCAGCTCCTATCGAGGAACCAGATGATCTGACCGTTGACCGGTGGGCGCGCGGCGACACGACAATCGTCGAGGAGACTCCGGTCGCCACCGCCGCCACGGCGACCGATAACCTGCGTGCCCCCGAACTGTACCTCAACCGCGAGCTGACCTGGCTCGAGTTCAATCGCCGCGTCCTGCATGAAGCGCAAGACAGCCACAATCCGCTGCTCGAGCGACTCAAGTTTCTGGCCATCACCGGGTCGAATCTCGACGAATTCTTCATGAAGCGGATCGGCGGTCTGAAGCAACAGGTCGCCGCCGGGGTGCAGGAGCTGACCGTCGACGGTCGAACGCCGCAGCAACAGATTGACGAGTGCCGTGCGCGCGTCTGCGAGTTCGAGGAGACGCAGCGACACGTCCTGGCTGAACTGTTCGATTTATTAGGGCGCCATGACCTCTGTGTGCAAACCTATGACAGCCTTGGTCCCGCCGAACGGCAGGCACTGCGCGACGGGTACTTCCAGAACGTTTTTCCGCTGGTCACCCCGCAGGCCTTTGATTCGGCACATCCGTTTCCGTTTGTCTCCAACCTCTCGCTGAATCTCCTGGTCACCCTCCACTATCCGGAGGATCCGGAGCCGCGGTTGGCTCGGATCAAGGTGCCGGTCGGAAAGGGCATCCCGCGCTTCGTGCGGGTGGGAGACGCACGCCACTTCGTGCCGCTCGAAGCGGTCATGGCCCACAACTTGGACTTGCTCTTCCCTGGAATGGAAATCGATGCGTGCGAACTCTTCCGCGTCACCCGGAATGCCAACACCGAACGCGATGAGGAGGAAGCCGACGATCTCCTCGCGCTGATCGAGTCCGAGCTGCGCGATCGGCGTTTCGCTCCGATCGTGCGCCTCGAGGTTTCTGCGGGCATGAGCCCCGCGCACCGAGGAATGCTGGCGGCGGAACTCGGACTCAACGAGCATACCGAGGTCTTCGAAGCAAACGGCCTGCTGGCGCTGCGCGACCTCATGGAAATAGCCACGCTCGAGGTGCCCACCTTGCGCGATCCGCCGCACCATCCAATCGATCATCCGCGCCTGCGCGACGAGCGCAGCATCTTCCACATCATCCGTGACGCCGGCTCCATACTGTTACAGCATCCGTACGAATCGTTTGCCACTTCCGTCGAGCGCTTCCTGCGGGAAGCCAGCGACGACCCGGACGTCCGTGCCGTCAAGATGACGTTGTACCGTACCTCGGTCGATTCGAAGATTCTTGATTATTTGTGCGACGCCGCGCGCAACGGCAAGCAGGTGGCCGTGGTGGTCGAGCTGAAGGCCCGCTTCGACGAAGCGGCCAACATCCAATTCGCCAACCGGCTGGAAGATTATGGCATCCACGTGACCTACGGGGTGGTCGGCCTGAAGACCCACTGCAAGGTCATCCTGGTGGTTCGCCAGGACTACGACTGTCTTCGGCGTTACGCGCACATCGGCACCGGCAACTATCACCCCGACACGGCGCGGCTCTACACCGATCTGGGCCTGCTGACCTGCGATGACGACATCGGTCACGATCTGACGGAACTATTCAACTATCTCACGACGGGCTTCCGGCCGAAGCGCGCCTTCCGCAAGCTGTTGCCCGCGCCGAGACTGCTTAAGAAGGCATTGCTCGCCAAAATCGAACGCGAGATTGCCGTGCACCAACCGACGTCCCCGGGCTTGATTCAAATGAAGATCAACGCGCTGGAGGACGCGGATATCGCAAGGGCCCTGTACCAGGCGGCGCAGGCGGGCGTGAAAATCGATCTGATCGTGCGCGACACCTGCCGGCTCCGCCCCGGTCTTCCTGGCCTCTCCGAAAGCGTCCGCGTCGTCAGTGTCCTGGGGCGCTTCCTGGAGCACAGCCGCATCTTCTATTTCCACAATGGGGGGCAGGAAGAATACTTCATCGGTTCGGCAGACTGCATGAAGCGCAACCTCGAGAGCCGGGTCGAGATCGTCGTCCCTGTCGAGGACGCTTTGCTCCGCAAGGATCTGCGCACCATCTTGGATACGCAGTTGAGCGGCACCCGCGGGCAATGGGAGATGCAGGCCGATGGCCAATATGTGCGGCTCGTTCCCGAGGAAGGGTATACGAGCGGCCAGCAAGTCCTGATTGATCTGGCTGAAAAGCGACAGCGGAAGGCCGGACGTCTGAAACGGAGACGCCCCAAGGGTGTTGCGCGCCGCGCGGCGATATCCCCGCCGCGAGCCCTCTAGAAGTCGAAGATGAAATGAAGGAGGCGACCCGATGAAGGCGATCACCGTCGAACCAAAGAAGGAGGGCACTGCACGACTGGAAGACATCCCGGAGCCCGATGTCCACAACGGCTCGGTGCTCGTGGAAGCCATCGCGGTCGGCGTGTGCGGGACCGACGTTGAGATCGTGGAGGGGAAGTACGGCTGGGCGCCTCCCGGCAAAACGCGCCTCGTGCTGGGGCATGAATCCCTTGGCCGCGTGCTCGACCCGGGACCAACTGGCGGGTTCACCAAGGGCGACCTCGTGGTGGGCATCGTCCGCCGCCCGGATCCCGTCCCCTGCCCGAACTGCGCGGTGGGTGAGTGGGACATGTGCCGCAACGGCCAGTACACCGAGCGCGGCATCAAACAGATCGACGGCTACATGTCCGAGCGCTGGCGAATTGAGCCGGAGTACGCGATGAAGGTCGACCGCACGCTCGGGATCCTCGGCGTGCTCCTCGAGCCCACGACGGTCGTCACGAAGGCGTGGGAGCAAGTCGCTGCGATCGGCCAGCGCGCCTTCTGGGAGCCGCGCACCGTGCTGGTGACGGGCGCGGGGCCGATCGGCCTCCTCGCTGCCCTCCTCGGTATGCAGCGCGGGCTGGAGGTGCACGTTCTGGACCGGACCGAGTCGGGGCCCAAGCCTGGTCTCGTGCGCGCCCTCGGGGCGACGTACCACACTGGTACCGTGGCCGCCATCGGCTTCGAACCGGACGTCATCATCGAGTGCACCGGCGTCGGGCAGGTCGTCACCGACTCGGTCCAGGCGCTTGGGGCAGGTGGCATCGTGTGTCTCACCGGCGTCGGGAGCGGCGGCGGTCGAGGCGGGCTTGCCACAGGGGACGCCGCGGCGGCGGCGGTGCTCAAGAACAACGCCATCGTCGGCAGCGTCAACGCCAACAAGCGGCACTGGTACAAGGCCGGCGAAGCCCTGGCCCGCGCCGACCGCTCGTGGCTGGCGCGCCTCATCACGCGGCGCGAGCGGCCGGAGCACTTCGCGCAGGCCCTGCAACGAACAGCGGACGACATCAAGGTCGTCATTCAGTTCGCCGAGATCTGATCTCCAGCGGCGTTGACGGTGCCGTTGGGGGTTCCATGAGCGCGCCAACCGTAAACGGCCAGAGGTCCCCGGAGGACAACGCCATGCCGCGAAAAAGGCGTCATCCGGCCGCGACTCGGTGCGGTCGACGTTTCCAGCACCTGTGTTTTCTGCTGTTCGTTCTGCTCGCATCTGGAGGTCAGGCTTTTGCCTTCGACTACCTGGTGTATGTCGGGACCTACACCGGCAAAGGCAGTGACGGCATTTACGCCTACGGATTCGATGCCAGCTCCGGTGAATCGAGTGCGCTCGGCCTGGTGGCCGCAACGGATAATCCGTCGTTTCTCGCTGTTGAGCCGACCGGTCGATTTCTGTTTGCGGTGAATGAGCTCGATACCTTCCATGATCAGCCAACCGGTGCGGTCGGTGTCTTTGCGATCGATCCCGCGTCGGGCGAGTTGAGACTGCTGCAGCAAGTATCGTCGCTCGGTGGAGGTCCGGCGCACTTGTCCTTGGACAAGTCGGCCCGATACCTGATGGTGGCGAACTACGGGGGTGGAAACGTTGCCGTATTTCCGATCGGCAACGATGGCCGACTGGGTCCGCACTCAGTGTTCGTACAAGACGTCGGTTCGAGCGTAAACCCGGAGCGTCAAGCGGGGCCGCACGCTCATTTCATTCAGGTCACGAACGACAACCGGTTCGCCATGGTGGCCGATCTCGGACTCGACAAGATACTGGTGTACCGGTTCGACGCCAACACGGGATCTCTGACACCGGGGAGTCCCAAGTTTGTCACGGTAAATCCCGGCGCGGGACCGCGCCATCTCGCCTTTGCTCCATCAGGAAAGTTCGTCTACGTGGTGAATGAACTCGCGTCCACAGTAACGGTCTTCGCATACCAACCAGGCCCGGGGACGCTACACGCGACCCAGACGCTCTCTACACTTCCGAAGCGGTTCGCTGGCACGAACACCGCAGCGGAAATCGTGGTGGATGGGAGCGGAAGGTTTCTGTACGTTTCGAACCGGGGAGACGACAGTATTGTGGTGTTCCGCATCAACGCCAACAACGGGAGTTTGACGCCTGTCGAGTGGATCCCGAGCGGAGGGAAGACGCCCCGGCACTTCGCCATTGACCCGAGTGGCCACTGGTTGTTTGCTGCCAACCAAGACTCGGACGAAATCAAGCTCTTCCAGGTTGATCCGCGCGGCGGCCGACTGACGCCGACGGTGGGGTCGTTAAGGGTTGGCTCTCCCGTCTGCGTGAGCTTCGTCCCCGTCAAGACGGCCGGCAAGATACCCGGGCACGTGCAGCCGGAGCCCCCATCGAACCTGGACGCGCGGGGGGTGCAAGGTAATGGTTTCCCGGTGAAGGAAACGTCCGAGAACATGGTGAGGGCGCACGCACAATGAACGATCACGGCGGCTGGCGCGTTCCTTGGCGGGCTTTGCGCAGTTGGCCGGGGCGAGCGTCGGTGCACTGCCGCTTCTTGGCTGGGGGACGATGGGCCGCAGTGTGGCGTTCGGTGCCACGCTGGTGCAGTGTTACAAACTCACGTCGAGACGCGCCTGCACGAGGTGGAGATTGCCGTTCTGTGGGCCATCCTGCACGTGGGTGTACCCGTAGTTCAACTGCAGCCGGAGGTACCGGGTGGGGGACCAATTCAGCCCGGGCATCAGCTCGACCCCGCGCCCGCCGCGCACCGCCCCGTCGACCAGGTCAAGGTACGAGAGCCGCAGCGCGACCTCCCATGCTCCGACGTTGTGCGCGCCGAAGGCAACCGGCCGCTGTGGCGTGATCGTGGCGAAGCACCCCTTCGTCCGGTCGTAGGGCCGCGGCTCGCCTGTCAGCGACCACGTTCCGAGCACGTACGCACCGGCGAAGTTCGCATCGCCGGCGGTGGCACCTTGCACCCGAGTGACGAGGAGTTCTCCTTGGATCGACCAGCGACCGTAGGCGACGGCCATTTCGTTGCCCAGGACGATCGAGCCGCTGCCGTCGATGGTGCCCGTAGCAAAGAGTTTCGGGGCCCAGTTGCTCTCCGCACGGGTGTCGTACTGGATCTGCTTGTTGGCCGAGTACATGTAGTAGCCGTAGGCCCCGAGGTGCAGCAGCGGACCCCGGTCCTCGCCGCCGGCGGAGGCCAGCCACGTCACCCGGCCGCTAACCCGCGTCGGACTGCTGTTGTTCTCGCCCTCCTCTCTACTTGCGCCGTCGCCAAACCAGCCGAGGGCCCATGTCACATCCTGACTCGCGGTTCGGTTCGCCAACAGCAAGCCGAACTTGGAGTTCGGCACGAGAGCGTCCACCGGCAGAGATTTTTCCATGAACGGCGCCGCGAACGAGGACGCCAGCGCGTCCATCGACATCGGCGGGTCCAATTGACCCACCTGCAGGTCGCCAACGTACGGGAGGGCGGGAAAGGTCAGCTTAGCCGTGTTAAGGGAGAAATCGCGGTTGATCAAGCCGATCTCGAGATAGAAGTTCACCGGGCGCCGCCACGGCCAGAACTCGCCGCCGACCCGAAGGTACGCACGGCGCGGCCCGCCGTTCTCGGAACCCTGATCGTTACCGGCGAAAGCGACCGCGTCGGCCGAGAGCCGGACGCCGGCTTGCACGTGGAGGAACAACTCGCTGGCGGGGCCCGCGACTTCTTCGAGGAGCCGGCGCCGCCGCACCTCGACATTCAGGCCTCGGTCCATGTACCACCGGACTTGCCGCCGCGGCGTGTCCGGCTCGGAGGTATCGGCACCCGCGCGGGTGCCCCCCAACAATGTGATGCCAATCAGCAGGAACAACCCAACCAAAGGCAGCAGGGCCACCCGGAGGTGGATCGGGCCGCCACCCGCTCGTCGTCGGGGAGCAAAATTTGCCCAGGCTCGATGAAGGGGGCACATGATCCCGGGTTACCTTCCATCAGACAAAGTGCAACAGGTCGAGGCCGCAAGGCCATCGGCGCGTTCGCCCTGGCCTAAGCGGACGAGAATCCGAAGGACCACGCGGCGCTGGTGGCCGCAGTGAAAGCCGGGCGGCTCGAGGCGCTGCTGGAGAAGGAATGAACCACGTGACCGTCGACAAAAAGGACGCAGCGGCATGACCGCGTCGAAGGCACCGACTCGTGGCAGGCCCTGCTCACGCGCGCCACGAGTTGTTCAGTCCCTCAGTCGTTCTTTTTGATGTCCCGGGCGTCTTTCCGTGCGTCCCCTTTGACGTCGCGCTTTTGCTGCCCGCATTCGATCAATTTGCCGCCGGCATCGCGGCATTCTTCCTTGGCATCCCGCGCGGCCTCCCGCCCCTCTTGCCGGGTGTCCCGCGCTCCGCCACGGTCGTCCCGGCGATCGTCTCGCCGTTCCATGCCTTGGGTCTGCGCAAACCCCTGTACCGGCGCGATCAAAAAGGCGCCCAGGGTGAGGATCAACATTGAGGCCCCTATCCGAAACCCGATCGTGCGATGCATCGTTTTCCTCCCGATCCAGAGCCGCTTGCGGCGGCGTATAGCGACTGTCTTACACGATGCTGAATGCAAATGCACATCGATCCGGTGCTCGAGGGCGCACCGAGTGGACGGTATGACATGTGGGCGTGTCATGGGCCGCGCGGCCAGGAGACGATCGCCTTGCATCCCAAGACCGTTGCCGTCATCTTGTTCCATGTTGGTCGTCTCAAGGTTGGATCTGTCTTGCGAGAAGGGAGCGACTGATGAAGGTCGTGCGGCACTTCTTGGTGAACACGTTGGTCGGCGGTATTTCCCAATCGGTCGCCGTTGGCCCAGAACCGGTTCGGCACGGCACGGCGCCGCACGGAACCTCGAGGTTGCTGATCCTGGCATTGCTGCTGGGGATGCTCGGCAACGGCTGTACCCTGCTCCCAAAGGGCTTCCACGGGCTACAGTCGTTGTTCTCAACAGGAGAACCGAAAAACACGCCCGACCCGGTGAAAGTGCAGGAGGACCTGTTTCGGTATTCCGACAGCCTGACGTCTACTGTCGTGCGTGCATCCATGAAACTTGAAAAGGACGGCGCACCCATCCCGCGCAGGGACCTGCTGACGCTCTGGGTCGCGGTGGTCACCGACGTTGTCAGGACCGCCACCGGCCCCAACAGCTTGGCGAACTTGGTGGAGTTGATCGTGCTCACCACCGCCGATCGCATACGCGTCGAGGGATACTGGCTGCCGAAGGTCTACGGCGAATCGGCCCGGCCGATGCTGGAAGGGTTGTTGAGTTGCGAAGAGGAGATTTGGCTGTTGGCGGAAGAGCTGATGACGCCGGCCGAAAGACAGGAGCTTCGAAACAAAATCGATCAACGGATCCAGGAAGCGCAGGAGCGCGGGACCGGCCCCTCGACCTTCGGTCCCTCGCTCTACCTCCGCACCTCCGTGGTGTCGGAGATTACTGAGTCCCATCGCAAGGAGGCCGACCCCACGAGGACCAGCGTATTGAGCCTCCTGGACGTGGACCCATTGGCCGGGCTGGA
>JAGDMS010000496.1 GCA_017860575.1 Deltaproteobacteria bacterium
CTGCGGCGGGTCGGTGCGCGACAGCACGACCACGTTGATGCCCTCGGGGATCTCCTCCAGCGCAGCGGCGAACGCAGAGCGCTGGTCGGCCGACGAGCGCGCCTCCTGGAAATTGTCGAGCACGATCAGCGTGCCGTGCGGGAGCGCGGCGAACAGATCCCGGCAGAAGCTCCTGGCGAAGCGCGCGAGATCCTGCTCCGGCTCCGAGGTGAACACCGGCAGCGTGCCGCCCCGCTTGCCGAGCAGCGCCTGCGCCGCCTGACGCATGTAGTGCATGAACGTCGCGGGATCGCCGTCCCCGACGTCCACTTGGTACCAGAGGTACGGCAGGCCGCGCGCCTCGGTGTAGCTCGCGACCAGCGTCGACTTGCCCGACCCGGGCGGCGCGCTGATCCAGACGACTGGCCGCTCGCGCGCGGCGTCGAGGCGCTCGAAGAGCCGCGGCCGCGGCAGCGCGTCATACAGCCTGGGGCGCGTCAGTTTCGCAAGCGCGGAGGGGCGTGCGGCCACGGGAGAGGCCTCCGACAATGGGCCGAGCGGATGCCGAGCGCCGCGCTGGAACGGACCTCAGCTGGCGAGTCGGCCGGCTAGGTTAGCACGCGACTTCGATGTCCAGCAGCCGCCTGCCTGCTCGCGTCATGGCCGTTTCCTCGCGCGCCTAAGCAATCACGCAAGACCTCCGATGGGTGCCTGCGCCCTGCTGCTGCTGGAGCCCCTCCAGCGAACCGGCGAGCCTCGTGGCCATCACGTCACCGGCGCAAAGCGCGGCAAGCATCTCACAGTTGCTTCGGCGCCACTCCCGCGAACGACTGCGCCAGCGGTCTATCCCGCCTCTGGACGATGCGATCGCCCCCACCCTCAAACGGCTCCAATCGATCGCGAGCAGCGGGTCTGGTTTGATGTGCACCGATTGTGCTTCCGCTCAGTTGGTCGGCACCACGCACATCGCAACTCCAAGGGGTCCGTAGCCTTCGGGTATGTATCCCTGCGCGATCATCTGCGCCCGTATGTCGAGGCTGGTCGTGTAGCGATGGTTGACCTTTCCATTCCATAGCCGGTAGAGCGGCACCAGTCCCGTCTTGCACGCCCCAGTTGTCAAGTCGTCGGGGATCAGCCCCGAGAACAGCCGGCCCGTCTCGTACACCCAACCCGAGAAGTTCCGGACTGATGCACACTCGGCCACGCTTGCCGAGTAGAAGTGCGAAGTGACGTCCTCCCGGAAATAGCGGCATACGGGCGCTGTGGAAAGGTACCCGTCGGACAAGACGCGGAACGACTGCCCGGTCCGGATCCAGCCCGGAAACACCCCTTGGTCGAGCAGAGCTATCTCCGACTGCATCGGCGTCACGAAATAGTGGCCGTACGTTGCATTGAAGTACTCGATCGCGGTAACGACATAGTTGGGAGCGCCGGCCGGCTCGACGCACACCGTCGCAAAACGTCCTGGCACGGGATTCGTGGACGGGCTGTACCAGGAGTAGAGGAACGTGTCGAACGATTCGTACGCTCCATCCGGACGGCCGTTCGCGAAGTGAGGAAGGCTTGGAAGCCTAGGCGCAAAAGCCTGGATCTGGCCGACGGACGGACCGTCTTCGGAGATGCCGGCGCCCAGCGCAATCCTGCCGATCCCGCAGCTATGGGTTCCCAACCGCGCCCCCGGACCTTGAACAGCTGTGCCGACCAAGGTGCCTCCTGCGTCGACTTCCGAGGCTGGAATGCAAATAGCTGCAGCCTTCAGCAGCTGGGGTACCCCCGAGTCATTGAATGCACCACCATGCCAGCCACTCGGCACGGGGTACTGCCCGTCGCTCACGGCATTGATGAACTGCCCGGCAATGGCCGGACTGCTCGTGTCCAAGACCGCAAGCGGATGAATGGTCGCTGCACCACCGCTGACCACGAATGTGCCGATGGGACAACCAGTCGCGTAGACTCCTTCCCACGCACCATTGGCAATCTGGGCGCTCCTGACGATCGTCGCCATCCCTTGGACCGGTGCGCAGATGGCCACAACGGTCAAGGTCTCCGGCGTGCTACTGGCGTTGGCAGCCCCCGCGAGCCAACCGTCCGGACCGAGCAAATACGTACCGTCAGGAACCTGCCACAGCGGGGTCCCGTTCAGGCGGGGCCCGTGCGCCAGCAGCGCCATGGACGTCGCACTGTCGACGCTCCGCCCCCTACGGCATACGTTCCGGACGGACACACGACATCCCAGTACCCCGCCTGCGACGAGGCGAGTTCCACCGTGGACGTCACCGTCAACGCTCGATACAACTGAGCGCGACCCGCGGGTACCAAGACCAGCATTGCTCCGAGGACTGCGAACCAAGTCTTGAGTCTCATGATGCCCCCGCTCGCTAGTGGCGACGATGCACTCGTTTCGGGACAGGGGTCCGGGCGACCCGGTCTTTCCCGAGGACTCCCGTTGAGCGGGTACGCTTGAATGTGGAACAGCTTCGCCACCTGACGCCATGCGGTCCGCGCAGGACGGACCCCTCGCTGCGCCAAGTCCACGCTGGAGCCGCCGTTGGCGCGTTGCACGACTGCGCGGTGCCAGGATGTACGTGTGTGGTCGATCGTTCGTCCACTCCACTGGACTCCGGATTCCTAACCGAAGCAACAGCTAAAAATATGCGCCCTGTCGAATCCAACCGCAAACGGGGGCCTTGACAGCGGTCAAATCCACGCACGCAAAGTCATCGGTGGCGAGCAAGCCGCCGAAATGCGCGCGATTTTCGACCTCCTCGTGACCCAGCGCGAAGCGCCGCGGAAGTCGGACCCGAAGCGGGGGCGGGTTGGGCTATCCTGCGCGCCCCATTGTCTGTGCGAGAATATGCGTTTGTCGGCATCCCGGCCAATGTGCGACGCACCCTCCCAGGGCTCGCGCGGAGAGGGGAACGCACTTGCGCAGCACCACGCGCCTCAAAGAGCTGATCGCGGCGCCCGAGATCCTGGTCATGCCGGGCGTCCACGACGCACTGGGCTGCCGGCTCGCC
>JAGDMS010000230.1 GCA_017860575.1 Deltaproteobacteria bacterium
CAGCCAGGCATGGGGCCGGTGAGCAGGAAAAACAGCGTCGAAACCGGCAGGATGAAACCAAGCACAGGCGCGGCCCGCCGCCACGGCGGGAGGGACTGAATCCAGGCTTGCGGACGGACGGGCCATGTTCGATCCTGAAAAAGACCAACACATCGGAACGGCTCGATGGGCACCAAAACCTATTACATCGGCCTCAGCGTGACGTATCACGACCCGGCCCTCGCTATCGTCGACGAACACGGCGAGCCGCTGTTCGCCGAGGGCGCCGAGCGCCACCTGCAATCCAAGCGCGCCCTCAACGGCGAGGCCGACCCCATCTCCCGGCTGCCGCAACTGCTGCGCGAACACTGCCCCGAGCCTGGCCGCTTCGTGGTCGCCTGCAATTGGCGCACGCGCAGGCCCTGGTACGAACGCGCCGCCGCCGCGCTGGGGCTGCTAAGCGCGCCGGGGCTCTCACGGACCGGCGTCAAGCGGCTGGCCTCGCCGCTGAAAAACCACCAGCTCTACCACATGATGGCCTGCAACCACCTCAGCATCGCCCGCGGCGGCCTGAACCTGGCGCGCGTCCTGCTTGAGGAACACCCCTCGTGCAAGGTCGAATTCCGCGATTTCGACCACCACGACACCCACGCCGCCTCCGCCTGCCACGCCAGCCCCTACGCCGACGCCGCCTGCGCCGTGGTGGACTCCTACGGCGAAAACGGCTCCATGGCCTTCTACCGCTACCGCGACGGACGCCTTAGCAAGCTGAGCGAGGCCCGGGGGCTCGGCAGCCTGGGGCTATACTACATGCGCCTGACCGAGCTGTGCGGCTTCGACTGGATGCAAGGCGAGGAATGGAAAGTCATGGGGCTCGCCGCCTACGGCCGGCTCGACGAGGCGGTTTACGCGCTGCTGAAAGACGTCGTGCGGGTGCGCGGGCTGGGCTTGGAGCATCCGCGCGGGCGATTGTTCCCCGCCCTGGCGGAGCTGGCCAAGCGCCGCGCCCAAGGTGGGCGGGCCAAAACCGCCGAGGGGGCCGCCGACTGGGCGTACACCGGCCAATATTATTTCGCCGAAGTCATGGCCGACATTCTAGCCAACCTTCACGCCGCCCATCCGTGCGAACGGCTCGCCCTGGCCGGCGGCTGCGCGCTGAACTCCTCCTTCAACGGACAAATCACCCGTCGCACGCCGTTCCAACAAGTCTACGTCCCGCCCGCCCCGGCGGACGACGGCACGGCCCTGGGCGCGGCCTGGCTGGCGTTCAGCGGCGACCGGCCGGCCATGCCCTGCCGCGCGGAGCCGCTGTCGCCTTATCTGGGCTCCACGCTGGCCGGCGAGGCGCGGGCGCGGCTGGTAGCTTACGGCGGAGGGCTGGACACCCGCCATCTGCCGGAGACCCTCTGCGAGGAGACCGCCCGGCTGCTGGCCCGGGGCAAACTGGTGGCCTGGGTGCAAGGGCGGGCGGAATTCGGCCCGCGCGCGCTGGGCAACCGCTCCATCCTCGCCGACCCCCGCGACGCGCGGATCAAAGACCGCATCAACGCGCAGGTGAAATTCCGCGAAGAATACCGCCCCTTCGCCCCCGCCATCCTCCACGAGCACGGCGCGGACTATTTCCACGATTACCGGGAAACCCCCTACATGGAGCAGGCCTTGCGCTTCCGCGAGCAGGCCAAGGCGGCCGTGCCGGCGGTCGTCCACGCGGACGGCACCGGGCGCTTGCAAACCGTCAAGCAGGCATGGAGTCCGCGCTTCCACCGCCTGCTCGCCGCCTTCCACCGGGAAACCGGCGTCCCCGTACTGCTCAACACCAGCTTCAACGTCATGGGCAAGCCCATGGTCCATTCGGTGGAGGACGCGGTCGCCGTGTTCATGACCTGCGGGCTGGACGCGCTGGTCATCGGCGACTGGCTGGTCGCCAAGCCGGGGGTCTTATGAGCGGGATGTTCATGCCGGAGGAAGGCGCCGCCGGGGAAAGCAAATGTTTCCACCGCCTGGCCAACGCCCGCGATCGACGCGAACGATGCGGCGGCCACGCCGCAGCCCGCGCCGAGCGAAGGCTCCACCCGGCTGATCTCAATTCACAGGTTCCGAATCGCCCGCGGCCTGTCTGTTGACCGTGGCGAACGGCCCGAGCCTTCGGCGCTTGAGCTCCTCGGTCATCAGTGCCTCGAACCTGCGGCGCCGGTTCAGGAGAACCACCGTGCCCAAATACCCGTACGGCAGCTTGGGACTCTCGTCGCAGTAGCGAAGCTGCTGGTATGGCCGCGAGGCGTGCGCATGGTGGTCGGTGTGACGTGAGAGCCCGACCAGCGTGTAGAGGGTGAACCACGAGTCGCTGTCCCACGAATCGACGGACTGTACGTGCGCAGCGCTGCTAATCAGTCCCCAGTGCTCAATGAAATTGATGGCCTCGAGGAGCCGCACCGCAAGCAGCGCCTGCAAAACGAAGATTGCAAACGCTCCGGGGCCAAGCCCGACGAGAATGGCAAACGCCACGCCCCACTCGAGAGCAAGCCCGCGCACCACACGGCTCCGAAGCATCCGTGGGTCCCACCACTGCATGGCCTCATCGCCAAGCCGCTTGGCTTCGAGCCGCCACGCGCTGCGGAATTGCGCGGGCACGGTACGGAGGAAGAACGCGCCGAAACCCTCGCCGAAGCGCGCCATGGCCGGGTCCTCGTTTTTCCCGAGGCGCACGTGATGTCCGCGGATGTGCTCGGTGAAGAAATGCTCGTAAAGGACCGTGCACAGCAGCAGCCGACCAAGTTGCTGGCGGTACCGTTGCGGCCGGTGAATCAGCTCGTGCGCGACGACGATCCCCGAGTATGCTGAGTTGATGCCGACCAGATAAAACCCGACCAGGGTATCGACCCGCCAGAAGCCGAAGAGCGCCACCATCCGGACCACGAGCGCCACGTTGAGCAGCTGAATCGCCGCCAGCACGAAGAGCACCGCGTCGAACGGCCAGTCGGGCATGAGCGGCGAAGGTTGGCGGCGCTCGCCGGGGCTGTTCACGTCGGCCACCACCGAACCCACCACGACCAGAATCCACGGAAGGGAAAAGTACCAGGGATGCGGTGCGGTGATGGAGAAGAGCAGGCAGCTCACCGGCTGCAGGAAGCACAGCAGGTGCAGCGCCCAGATGCGCGTGCTGCGCTGCTCTCTCGTAATTGCCAACTCCATCGTGTCGCACGCCCTACACAGTTCAAGATACTACGCCCGTCGCCCCCCGCGACGGCTTACGTCCCTCGTTTCTTGGCGCTCTGATTCTTAATGACAAACTCGCCAAACGTAACGCCAAGGTCAATCCCCTTGCCGGTGCCCGCAAACGCCAGGGACACCGTGCCCTTCGTCACCACCTGCGCCGCCGCCGACTCGACCACCCCGGCGTGGACATCCGCAGACGCGTAGCTCCCGAACAGCTCGTTGATTTCGGCAACCTCCGAGAACGTCCCGCTGCCGTTGACGATCTTGGACTTCCCGGCCGTTAGCCCGCCACCTGTCGCCCGGAGGGACACGCGGGCCGACTGGCCATTGTCGCAGGTGATCGTGCCGTGGCCCCTCGCGGTTGAGTAACCCGCCGACCACCCTGCGAGGGAGTACTTCATCTTGCACTTCGTCGACCCACCCCACGCTGGTTGAACCGTTGCGCAAAGGGAGATCATCGCGGCCATCGCTAGACCGATCCGGACTGGGTTCATTCGTCTCGCCTCCTTCTTCGACGCCACTGCTTGCCTTACTTGAATCGATTCTGCGTCTTGCATGCTTTCCTCCGTGAGAGTGATGACCAAAGCGTGCGCCCCAATTGCGCGCACTACAAGCTCGGAATACCACGCGCGTGCTTCTACCTGCAGCGTCGCGCCATTCGCGGTGCCGAAGCGCAGAGGGACGGCAGCCGCGATCCTGGGGAGGCCCATGGTGCACGCTGGAAATTCACCGCCCTGTGATGGCGTAAAGCCGCCTGCGTAGAACCACGCACGTAGTATTCCCAGCTTACGGCGCTGCCGTCCCTCTTGTACAAGGCACCTATGGCGACGGAAGCGAATGTTCATCCCGGGGAAGTTCTGTTTGGCATGACGCAGCCCGACATCATCCTGCCCTCGCAACACTTCGGACCGCGTCGCAAGCAAGCACCCGAGCACCGGCTCATGATTGCCGTCCTTGACGACGCGCTCGATTGCGTTGAGAAGTATCGCTGCGCCACGAGCGCTCGCGGCCAACGGCTCTTCCACGAGGCGAAGCGGTGGCTCTTCGCTGACGAGGCGGACTGGCCGTACTCCTTCGAATGCATTTGTGGGGTCCTCGATCTCGACGCGAACGCCGTGCGCCAGCGTCTACGCGTGGCGCTAGAGCACCGAACGAGTCCTCGCGCCACACCCGATCCCTATCGCCCGACGGGGATCTTCGAACCAGTGCAATCGCGCAGCAATGGCAACTGACGTCGCACAGCACACCAACGACAGAAGGAGAATTTTGATGCCACCAAGAACAGTTATTGCGCCAGGACCCGGGAAACGGGCCAGCATGCTCGCTGCACTGCTGAGCTGCGTCCTCGTTGCCCCGGCCCTTGCGGCGCAACCGGATGCGTGGATCACGACGAAGAGCAAGCTGGCATTGCTGACGACCGAGGGTGTGAGCAGCACCGCCGTGAGTGTCGATACCGTCAACCAACAGGTGACCTTGCACGGCAAGGTGCGCTCTGCCGAGGAGAAAGCGAAGGCCGAGGCGGTCGTGTGCGCCGTGCAGGACGACCTGCGCATCGCGGACTAGGCTGGTTACAACCTCGCACCGCACTGTCAGAAACGAGAGGAGAGTCACTATGCCACTGATGAACGTGCTCATAGTTCTCGTGGTCGTTGGAGTGCTGCTCTACCTGGTAGAGACGCTTCTTCCGATCGATGCAACGATCCGACGGATCATTCATATCGTGGTCGTCCTCGCGGTCTGCATTTGGTTGCTGCAGGCATTCGGAATCATTGGGCCATTGGGATCGTTTCGGCTCAGATAGGCTCGTGCATCAGGGCGACAGCGCGCTGCACCGGAAGTGCTGGCGTCGGCGTGCACTATAGGTCCGTAACTGGTGCAGTACGGTGAATCGGCCGGCTGACGGGCCGCACGAGGTGGCCCGCCACCCGCACCAGCGAATTGAACAGGAGGGATCAACATGAGGATGAGGTGCAAACGTGTCGTTTGGGGGTTCCCGCTTTTCGTGCTGTGGGCCGTTTCATCTGCCTACGCCGTGGATGGTCCGTTTGTCGGGATCGACCTGGGATATTCGATACCAGCCAATGACAACTATCGGGCCCACGTCCACGATACGGGCGGCACGGCCAACCCGTATGCCGGCTACATGTTCAATCACTATCTCGGGCTGCAGGGGCAGCTCCACGCTACCTTCCAGACCCCGGACAACGACCACCGCGGCTTCGCGCATGAGAACCAGATCACCACGCTGCTCGGCGGCACGGTGGGGCCGCGGCTGGTGCTGCCACTTGGCACGCTCGTGGAGCTGTACGGGACAGGGCAAGGTGGGGTCTTTACCGGCCTTAGCGGACGACTCAACCATACGGCGCCAGGTTTCTCCGTGGGTGGGGGCATCGACTTCAATGTGACCCCCCAGTTCGCGGTGGGGGTCTTCGGGCGGTGGAACCGCGCCTACATGTCCCCCCGGCCGAAGGATCTCGGGCCCACGCAGGTGAGCGACCAACGCTTCGGGGAGGACGTGCGCTGGGCGACCTTTGGCGTTGGCCTCAAATACGCCTTCAACCGCCCTGCGGTAGCGCCGCCCCCCGCGCCCCCCGCGCCGCCCCCCGTCGCGCAGGCGCCGCCGGCAAAGCAGAAGATCGTGCTGCGCAGCGTCCACTTCGACTTTGACAAGGCCACCATCCGCCGCGATGCCGTACCGGTATTGAATGAGGCCGCGGAGACCCTCAAAGCCGAAGGCGGCATTGCCGTGATTGTCGAAGGCCACACGGACAGCGTCGGGACCGATGCCTACAATCAGAAGCTGTCACGCCGCCGCGCCGATGCGGTGCGGCAATATCTGGTGAAGCACGGGATTCCCGCCAACCGCATTACGGCCGAAGGGTTCGGCGAATCACGCCCGGTGGCGTCCAACGACACGGCCGACGGACGCGCCCAGAACCGTCGTGTGGAGCTGCGCGTCGAGTGACCGCACTTCTACACACACCCGCCCCGGCGGCATGCCCCGGATCCCCCCTCCGGTGCCGCCGGGGCCCCCCCCAACTGCGTGAGCGCGGCTCCGCAATCGGGAGGAATCGCATTTACATCAGAACGGATGCCCTGTGAGTCCGCGCCATTCCCACCTGGTCCTATGGCCCTGGCATCTTGCCGGCCACATGCTCTCCCGAGCCTTTGCCTTGGTGCCATTGGGAGGCGCGACGCTCGGGCTCGGGATGGCGATCTATCACTGGGTCGAAGGACTCGCCTGGCCGGATGCGTTCCTGAACGCGGCAATGCTCTTGGGTGGATCGATATGCTCAAGCTGCTGGGGGTCCACCACCACGCCAAACTACTGCCGATCGAACGGCCGCCAGGTATGGAGTTGGTGTGCCCGCGCGGACCCTTTCGTCATGCAATCGGCTTGTGGGAGATTCCGGTGGCGGCGCCGCAGCTGCTGACCCTTCTGCATCTCCCGCTGGCCAGCGGCCATGGCCTGCGGTGGCTCCTTAGACGTTTGAAGCAATGCTGGGTGCGGCGCTTCAAACGCGTCAGACCACCCGTAGAACCACGCGCGTACTACTCCGAGCTTACGGCGTCGCCGCGGCCTCTTGTATAAGAGGAATGGCTGTGGCGGCTGCAGCGAGTTTTGTCTCGGTGGTTTCAGCGAGCCCCGCGGATTGGATGAGCCTTGTCGGACGGACAGAAAAGGAGAACCAAATGGTTGAAAGAATGGCTGCGCTCTTCGCCGTGAGCGCCCTCTTCATTGCCGGGTGTGACCTTCGTCCTCGGCCATATCCATCGGTTTTTGGCAACGACGGCTGCAGGTACCAGGACTCGACCTATTCGCACGACTCCACGGTCTGCCAGTCGGGAACCCAGTATCGCTGTGACGACGGACAGTGGAGGAGCCTCGCAGTCGCGTGCACCGGTGGCGGCGACGGCGCGACGCGCACGGCGCCGGCCGGACGCGCCTGCTTGTACAACGGCGCCACCGTCGCCACGCAGTCCACGATTTGCAGGTCTGGCACGACCTTCCGTTGCGAGGACGGTGAGTGGCGCAACCTTGGTAGCACCTGTCAGTAAGATGAGTGCTACGAGAAACTGGCTAGGGCCCGCGGCCGGCGTCAGAGCTATGGTCCGCTCCCCGTCCGCACTTCAGAGGCTTCCGGCGGACGTGTTGGGTCGCTGCCGGCGGCCAAGTCCGACAGGCTGCAGTTGGGCTTCACAGTGATCAGATTCCTGGTACTCGCGGCGTTGGCGATTACGACGAGCTCCCTACAGGGAGCCGTCCTTGCCGAGCAACCGGTGTCAGCACAGCTGCCGGCAATGGGTGGAGTGATGGCCGCCGCATTCACAGAGCCGGTGCCGAAGGCTGGCCCGGCATACGCCACTCCGGAGAGCTGTCCGTACCACTTCGATAGCAACATGCCGCCAGCCACATTCTGCGTCTACCGGGGTGTGGCGTTCGGTGGCGCCGGTGAGGTGTGCGCGACCGACGTCGTCGTCATTTGGAGCACGCTTACCTCCCAAGCGCTGGTCAGTGGTGGGCCCGGGGAGGAGGCATCAGCTTCGACCAGAGAGGTCTATCTGGGGTTCGTCGATGACCCGGAACTCGTCGTACGGGGAATCGTAGACCCTCGACAGGACGACCGTGCCGAAATGGTAGAGTATACGCTCGGAGGTGGGGAGGCGCCGCAGCCGCTAGCGGGACAGATGACACTGCACGCGGTACGGCGTGGGTCGGCGGATGTGCTCAGCATCGACTGGCGCGCACCGCGACCTTTTCACCCTGGGAGCTGCGCGTTCGCCTCGTACTCGGGAACGTTCCTAGGCATGATTCGACCTCCGGGCGAGACGACGACCTCCGTCGATCCCGTCATCAGGCCGGCAGTGCCCCCGCGCAAGTGGGCTCGGCAACCTGGAAGCGATCAGCG
>JAGDMS010000497.1 GCA_017860575.1 Deltaproteobacteria bacterium
TACGCGGCATCTACGGCCACACCACGTTTCGCGCGCCCGCTACCGAAACTGGCGCCGGAGCGCCTTTCTTCGGCGCCACCGAGGCTGCCGACGCGGCCACTCCGTGAAGCGGATGCGTGTCACAGCGGCCGCTGCGGTCATCGTGTCGGCAGCCACGCTTGCCTACGCCCTGTGGAATGCAGACCTGGCGGCTTTGTGGCAATCCCTTCGTGGCATGCGCGGCTGGGCGACCGTTCCGTTCCTGGCCATCCTTTTCGTCTTCTTCCTGACCAATGCTCGGCGCTGGGCGCTGATGCTGCGTCCGTTCTGCCGCTACCGTACCGCCCAGGTTGCGCCTGCCATGATGATCGGGTTGGCAGGCAACAACGTGCTGCCGCTACGCTTGGGTGAGTTGGTCCGAACGGTGGTCTTCGCCAGCAGTGCCGGCCAGCCCCGCAGCGGCGTGCTTTCGACACTGGTTGCCGAACGCCTGCTCGACTTGATTGCCATCCTCACCGTGTTCATCGTCGGGCTCCTCCTCCTGGACGACCCTCCGACAGCCCTGCGCGTCAGCGCGTGGACGGCCGGCGTAGCGCTCGCGGTCCTCTCGACGGCCATGATTCCCCTGGTGGCCTGGCCTGCGTGGGCAGATCGCGCGTATGCCGGGATCAGCCGCAGGCTCCCGGAATCGGTTGCAGCCCGTGGTGCCGTTTATCTGGCCCAGTTCCGGCGAGGTTTCGCGTTTCTGAGCCAGCCGAAGCTGGCCGGCGAGGTCGCCGTACTATCGTTGGTCCGATGGCTGCTCGCCGTGGCGCTGGTGTGGCTCTCCGTTGCGGCATACGGCGAGGAAATCTCGGTGCCAGTGGCGATGGCGACCCTGGGCGTCACTGCATTCGCGGTTTCTCTCCCCAGCGCGCCGGGTTTTGTCGGCCCCATTCAGGCGGCATTCGTCATCACCCTGACCCCGTTCGGCCTCACCCATGAAACGGCGCTCGCCGCCAGCATCTTCTTTCTCGTCGGCCATTGGCTCCCGGTCACTGCCGTTGGTGCGATGTACTTTGTTGGTCACGATTGGTCCTTCGGGCGAATCCGCAGTGAAGCGCAGGCAATTGCCGAGGCGTGACGGCCGCCTACTTGTCGGCAGACGCCGGGCTACGCTGCGGCGCACGGCCTTGGGTCGATTCTGACCGGAGCGTCACGGTCCAGATCTCTGCCCCACCGGTGCGCGCGAAGCCCGTGAGATCGAGACCGGCGGGGGCAAGCCCGTCTCGGACCGAGCCCGCGTCCGAGTCAAAGGCACGGGCGTCCGCCGTGAAGGCCCGCAAGACGCGCAGCGACCCAATCCCCTCGTGGTGCATCAACTGCACGAGGCGCTCCCTGAAATGGTCGTCCGGCAGCGCGGGGGGAAGAAAGATGCGACGATCACGGATCAGATCCAGCCCGGCCCCCTGCCCTCTGTCGATCCGATACACATCCCATTCGCGCTTCAAACCGAGCCCCGCGAACCATCCCGAGCCATAGGGAACGTCGGCAAGGCCGTCTTTCGTGGACGCAATCGTCCTTAGAAACGAAGGGCGCTGCGGGTAGTGCGCGGCGTACACCGGATAGAAAGCAAATGCGCCCAGGTAGACGGGCGCATCACCTGGTACCGCTTGCAGGTCGTGGAGTACGCCGGCCCAGGGTTCCTGCGTGTCGGCTTCACCGATGGCGTCGGATGCTTCGGCGCGGTGGAGGCCGTATGCACCGAGAGCAACAACGGCTGCCACGAGGATGGTTCTCGCCGGTAGCGAGGCAGAAAGTCTCCAAAGGTCGTCGAGGAGGAAGCACACGACCAAGAGATACAGGGGCAACAACACGTACTGATGCCGGAGAAAGCCGCCGAACGGATACACACCAGCGACGCCCGCGCCGATGAGCAGGCCGGTAACCAGAAACGCCGCGAGGGTGAGCGTCACGCGCCGGCGCTCGTGGCGCAGCAACGACGTCGCCAACACCGCAACCGCGATCAGCCAGAAGGTTCCCGCGGCGACTGCCGTCCCCGCGGGCGAAGGCCCGAACTGCGGCATGAACCACCCCGCATTCGCGGCGAGCCCGGTGGCCACGAAGTCAAGGAGGGAGCGACCGTCGTCGCCGAGCACGAACATGCGGACGTGTTCTGGTGCTCCGCCGTCGCTTCGCAGGAATCTCACGAGGAACCACCCCACTGCAGCGAGGTGGCCGAGCACGAGGAGCGCCAAGCCGAGCCGATCGCGGCCTCCCAGCCGAGGCGCCCAGCGCCACGGCAGGATCGCGGCCACGCCATCGCGTGCGGCCACCACCAACGCAGCCGCGAGCGTCAGTGCGGCTGTCACGAAGATCGCCGGGTACATGAACCATGAGGCCACGGTGAAACCCGTGGCGGCCACGAGGGTTTCGCTGGCAGGAAGCTGTTTTTCTCCGCCCGGCAGCAGGGGCGCGATCGCGAGCAGGCCGAGGACCAGACAGAGCATTCCGAGCGCATAGGCGCGCACCGTGGCCCCCATCTCAAGAAACGCGAAGCTGATGGCGAGGAGATAGGTTCCGAGCAGTGCGGGCGCAACGGCAAGACGCAGGCGTCGCAGGAGGAAATACCACATCAGGACCGCAGCGGCTGTCGCCACGACGCAAGGCAGCCGGAACCAGAAGGGTTCGGCGCCCAGCCAGGAAAAAGGCACAAGCAGCAGGTAGTGAAGGGGCGGGTGGGCATCGACCACCGCTTCTTCCAGCGCCTTGGTCCAGGGCGCCACGGTGCTGAGGTACAGGTGCCAAGCCTCGTCGTAGCCCCAGCCGGGATCGAGGGACACGACCGTCTCGACGGCAAGTGTGGCCATCGCGAGCAGGACGACCACCACAACCGCTTGCGGAGAGCCGGTTTGCTCTAGCGCCGAAGCGCTCGTCCTGGGCAACCCGATGTCGTCGCTTGGAACCCGCTCAGCCATTCTGCCCCCCGTGCCCGGCCCTGGGCCCGCGCCGCAGCACGCCACTCCGGGATCCG
>JAGDMS010000231.1 GCA_017860575.1 Deltaproteobacteria bacterium
GTTATTTACGCCAGATCGGATTGATGCCGAAAGGCTGACGCCTCTAGGCCGCTTCGGCTACATGGCCAGGTAGCCGTGCGAGGCTTTGTGCGGGCGCCCCATCGGAACGTAGCGACTTTGCGGACGTTGCTTTCCCGCCGCCCCTGGTCATGCTCCATTCATCAACGCCGGAGAGATGACACCGGTCGTAGTGTCCGGAAAGTCGCTACGTCCCCAAGATCTCCTCAACTCGTGTCCCTAGCCGCGCTGTGGAGCCTCGCCATGCCGGCGTCGATGTGGTTGAGCGAGCGCCAATCCCGACGCGACGGCGCTGGCGAGTATCGGTGGCCGGCACTGCGCCGCGCGCGACCGCGTCGGCTGAGCCGGTCGGTGCGAACGGTTGGTCGACCTAGCGCGGTTTCGCTACGGAACGATGGAGCAGCGTGCGTGGCGCTCGCGGCACGCTGGCGAACGTTGTTCATGCTGCTAGACTGTAGTTCGCCACCGCGTTTCTCGTGCGGCTGCAAGTGGAAAACCGGTCCTGCCCCTGAACGTTTCGCCCCATGGCCCAGCCGCTCAACCCCAGTGATCAACAGCGCCAGCGGATCGTCATCGTCGGCGCCAACTTTGCCGGCCTCACCGCGGCGCAGCATCTTGGCGGCGCGCACGCGGTCACGGTGATTGACCGCTCGCCGTGGTTTGAGTGGCTCCCCAACATTCATGAACTGTTGTCCGGCGTAAGGCGGCCGGCGATCCTGCGATTATCGCGCCCGCATTTGATAGCAAGAACGGGGCATCGCTTCGTCCGCGCAACGGTCGCCGCGATCGACGTACCGGCTGCAAAGGTAATCACCGCTGATGGCCGCGATTTCGGGTTTGACGTCTGCATCGTCGCCCTGGGCGGGGTGAACGATACCTTCGGCGTGCCGGGGGCCGACCGATACGCCCTGCCGTTCAAGAGCGTCGATCAGTGCCACGCGATCGGGCGGCAGCTCGCGATGCGGGCTCGGCGGCCTGGGCGACTGTCCGTCGTCATCGTCGGGGGCGGCCTGGAAGGGGTGGAAGCACTCGGCGAGGTTCTGCGCCGTTACCGCCACCGCCATGAACTGACCGTCAGGGTCATCGAAGGTGCGCCCACCTTGCTTCCGGGCGCGCCGCCGGCACTCGATGCCGCCATCCGCGCGCGCTGCGCTCCCTACCACGTGCGGTTCCACACGCGCACGCTGGTCACCAAAGTCACCAAGAGGCGGCTCTTTCTCAACTCCGGCGAGACCATTCCCTCGGATGTGACGATTTGGACCGGAGGAGCGACCGCGCCGGCGTTGCTGCAGGCCGCTGGGCTCGCCGACCGGTCGAAGCAATGGGCGCCGGTGACCGAGACGCTGCAGAGCCGGCGGTTCGACAACGTCTTTGTCATCGGCGATGCAGCAGCCTTGCCGCGCCCGATCAGCAAGCAGGCGTATTATGCGATACAGATGGGCACATGCGCGGCCGACAATGTCGAGCGGGCGCTCACCGGTCAGCCGCTACGGCCCTTCACGCCGTCGGCAAAACCCATGTTGCTCTCGCTCGGCGATCTTGACACGTTCCTGGTGACGGGTGACACGGTCATCGCGGCACCGGCCCTTGCGGCTCTCAAGGAAGCGGTCTTCCAGATCACCATGCCCCAGGTGGATCCGCCCACGGGAGTGCGCGCGTCACAGGGCTTGACCGCACGCTTCACGACCGCGGCGACGAACCTCGCGCTCCCCACCGTCCTGTCCCGAGAGGCGTTGGGTCGGGTCTGCCGTCTCAGCATTCTGCGCCGCCCAGGTGCAGCGTAAGTCGCGCAACACGCCCGCGCCTACGCCCGCATGCTCTGCCCTCGACAACCAAGAACGAGACCCCGATGAAATGCAGCGCACACGCCACCTGGAAACTGAGGGCTGAAGGAGGGGCGGGGCACCTTCAGCGTCGCCAGTGGCACCATCACGGAGCAGACGTTCGGCTTTCGCACCCGGATCTGAGGTAGCTGGAGAGCTGCGTCCCCGGGCCGTGGAGGAACCCTAGCCCCGTCACCAGCCGCGCGGAGCAGTGCCGGGGCTTTGTCGCCTGCAAGGAAAAGGATACCGACGCCGACAGGCAGCAGCCTTCGTTCCGCTGCCGTCGCACGGACGGCGCCAGCCGGCGTGGAGTGCGGAATGCGGAATTGCAACGCCCGTGCTGAAGCTGCGGCGCTGGTCCGGCCAGGAAGCCGACGCCGTACCTCACGGCATGATGCAGCCAGCGGAGGTCTACACGTTCGTCAGCTTTTAACCTGACAGATCTCGACAGACAGCCACAGGGGAGGTACTATTTACCTACCAAAAGGAGGTTACCCAGAATGTTCTCTCTATATTACGAAGTGGTGTCCGCCATTGTGGTGGCAAGCTCGATGCTTTCGGTTGCGGCGGTCGTCGCGACCCTGATGAACTCGTTCAACTCCGATTTGACCACACACGAACCCGCCTAAGGCATGCGCCTCTCGACCAAACGTGTCCCCAGGAGCACCCGACCCGATCTGGGTGGGTGCCCCTGGGCTGGAACAGTCGTGACGAGCCGCTGCTCGACGGCCCTGAGCGGACCATTCACGGCGCGATTGGCGACAGACGATAGGTGGGCACGTCGAGAACGGTTGACCGTGAGTCTACGGTACGCGCATGAAGACAATTGGCGAGGAAGGTGTAGCGTGCGTGCTGGAGGTTGGGCCGCTAGGAAATATCGGCTCATCCGTCTGACAAAAAGAGAAGATTATGCGTTTTTCACTTGCGGAGGCCATGTGCGATCCAACTCACTACCTGCCCCTGGCGGTAGCAGCGGACGAGGCGGGGTATACGTCCTACGTGATCCCCGACAGTATCTGCTATCCCAAGGCATCTGACACGAAATATCCCTACACCGACGAGGGTGACCGTGACTTCCTTGTCGGACTCAGCCCATGGCCGGAGGACTTTCAGGTGTGCGGGCAGGAGTGGAAATCCCGCGGCAAGCGTATGGACGAAATGATTGAAATAATCCGCGGCCTGACCCAAGCCAGCTTTTTTGAGTACCATGGAAAGTACTATGACACCCCCAGCATCAAGATGTGCCCGGTACCGACGCAGCCGATTCCGATTCTCATTGGCGGGCACAGCGAACCGGCCTTGCGGCGCGCCGCCCGGCTCGGCGACGGCTGGCTGCAAGCCGGCCGCGACGACTTCGAACCGCTGATCGCGCGCCTGGCTGCCCTCCGCAAGGAGTACGGGCGCGAACGGGAACCGTTTGAGATCCACGTCATTTCCTTTGAGGGCTACTCGGTCGACGGCGTGCACAGGCTCGAAGACCTCGGCGTCACCGACCTCATCGTCGGACTGCGCTACGTTTACGACCGGAGCACGGACAGCATGAATCTCTCCCAGAAGATCGACGCACTGCGCACCTATGCCGACAATGTGATAAGAAAAGCGTAAGGCCCCACGTCGAGCGGCGGGCGGCAATGAAGTCGCTTGCTATGCCGGCGCGATGGACGCGTGATTTGTCGACGGCGAGATTGTGGCTCCGCACGCTGGGAGCTTCTTTGGGGGGCACCTCTGGGGAGAAACTGTCGCACCGGTCAAAGCTGCGACTTGACGAGTGGAATGGGAGGCACCAGATGGATGTGATCGGGGGTCCATGGCTGGCGGACGCAATCGAGAGCTATCTCAGAACCGCCGTCCTGCCCATTCGGCTTGCGTCGATTTCTGCGGACGGCTCACCGGTCGTGCTCTCGCTCTGGTACCTGTACGAAGAGGAGTCGATCTGGTGCGCGACCAAGCGGGTTTCGCGCGTCGTTGCGCGCCTCGAACGCGAGCCGCGCTGCGGCTTCGAGATCGCCGCCGACACCATTCCTTACCGCGGGATCCGGGGCCGCGCGCAGGCGACGATCGACGTGCAGCGAGGCGCCATCTTGCTGCCTCGACTCATCCACCGCTACCTGGGCGGCACCGATTCGCCGCTCGCGTCCTGGTTGCTGGCTCACTCCGAGAACGAGGTCGCGATACGCCTCGACCAGTTGCGCGTCAGCACGTGGGATTTCACGGCGCGGATGACAAACTGAGCGGGGGCACGGGTCAGCGCAGCTTCGCGCCAAGTGGTATCACATGAGGCCGGCCGTGCTCGGCGTTAGCGTGGGCCGTTCCGGTCTGTGGGTGTGGCCGGCGATTCCAGGCGCACGGCCTCGCACCCCTGGTACGCCACGAGCAGAGACTCTCGAAAAAGATGGCGTCCGGCTGCAGTCCGGCGGGCGGTTGAGCGCTGACGCTGTCGTTCAGATGGCGGCGGGTTGGCTGCGCGGGAGTTTACCGAGCTCGCGGCGCAGGTTGGCGATAGCCGAGCGAACGCTGCAGGCAAACAACCAGGCGAACAAAGGATCGAAGAGCCGCAACGGGCCGGCAAACCGAATGTCGGCATCCCAGGTCACCCGACAGCCGCCGCGGCGCGGCTCAATCAGCACCGTGGCCGCGGCGGTCACCGTCGCGGCCGTGCCCACGAGCACAGCGCGACGATTCGGCTCGTACTCTTCGACGTGGTGGTCGAGTGCGCTCTCGACACCGAGGAACCGCAGGGTGACGCGGAAGCGGGTCTTAACCCTGACGCGCCCCACCGTCAGCTGCTCGACCCGCACGATGGTGGGATCCCAGGCGGGCAGGTTGTTGAAGTCGCTCAGGAACGGAATTGCCGCCGCCGGGGCGGCCGTTGTGTCGATAACTTCCGTGAATCTCATCCGATAGAGATACCGGAAACGGGCATCTACGCCAGGAGTCGACACGAGATGCAACTGCGTCGCGTCTCGCCCCTGTATCGTTTTATCATTTCAATCCGTCGAGAAACGCCTCCGCCTCTTTCACGAGGGCCGCTTTCCACGCGCGCGACCAGGCGGACAGGGTCGGATAAGGCATCGCCACGCGGGGGTGCCGCGCAGCGCCTTCTCGTTACGAATCAGGAACGCCCAGTACGGGAAGTTCATCGGGCCAGCCACTATCCGGCGTGCGCCGCGACCCATGCGTCGACGCGCCCCCACTGGACATCGAGCCACTCGACGCGGCCCTCCGCGGTCCGCGGGATCTCGGCGTTCGCCACCCGCCAGAAGTGCAGGTGAATAGTGCGGCCAATCAGCTTCCCTCTCCAGAGGTCGTTCAAGCTGGCGGTGCCTTTGAACCCGACGTGTGCCAAGAACACGACGTCGATATTCGGGCGCGTTTCGAGCAACGCCAGCGCCCCGCCGCGACGGGGCGGCAACACGTGATGGAGGCGCTGCGCACGCGCGAGGCGTGCACACTGCTGGGTGGCTGAGAGGTGCGCCAGGGCTCGCGCGCGCTTGGCAGGAGAAAAACGGGACCCTTCCGGAAACAGCAACACCCCGTCGCGGTGCCCGACTGTAGTGGCGAGCTGACGGAGCAGCCCCATCTCTTTACCGCGCTCACCGGACCCGCGGCGGATGAAGGCGTTGCGGGTGCGCTGCCCGACGATGTCGAGACAGGGATCCCACAGCAGCTCGCGCTTCATCACGTGCCCCAAACGCAGGGTGTACGGATCCGAAGCGAACACGGCGGGCAAGAGCGTATCCAGCGTGCTCGCATGGCGGCTGAACAGAAACAGCGGCCCGCGGCGCACGCTCTCCTCCCCCGTGACTTCGGCGCGCATACTAAACAGGCGGGTGGCGCCGCTGAAGAGCGTCCGCACCCATACGCGTTGCAGGAGCAGGCCAGACGTCTCCGCCGCCGCGGGCCAGGGCCGTCGCGGCCGCCCGGCCAATCCCCGAGTTGGCTCCGGTCACCAGGCGCACCGCGCCGCTGGCGCTGGACAGACGCATCGATTCCCGTGGTGTCCCGAACCCCGCTTCGACTTCGGGGCACACGGTCACCCACTCGACATACCGGCCGACGGTGTCGACCAGGAACGGGTCACGCTTGTGCCCCCCGTCGAAACGTACCTGCTGGCCCATCAGGCACGACGAGATGCCTATCCGGATCGGGACATCGGCCTCTACCGAGAGAGTTGGCCGTTTCGTTGCCTGATACAGCTCCGCTGATCGATTGACAGTCATACGTCTGGGTTCGTGAGCTCCCAACGTTGTGGCACCCTCCGGATCTGTGTCGTGTCGTAGCCCTCGCGGGCCAATAACTCCACGATGCGCTCGTATTCGGATTCCGGAATCACCGGCTGGCGGGCCATGATCCAGACATAGTCGCGCTTCTCTCGCCCGATCACCGTGACGGTGTAATCGCTGTTCAGATACACGATGCGAAAGTCGCCCTTGAACGGCCAGATGAACTGCATGCCCCAGACGGCATTCGTCTGCGTATCGAACACGAAACCGCGCGGCTGATGGCGCTTGCGTTCACCGTCGAAGCTTCCTTTGCGGAACGTGAACGTCGTCGCAATCGTCCCGTCGGCATTGAGCCGGTACGACTCGACCGCGTTGTAGGCGTCCTTTTCGAGAAAGATCGGAATGTGCGCAATCACATACCAGTCGCCCATGAAACGCTGCAGATCCACATAGGGCACCGTGTGGATGGGCGGACGCGGTACGGCCGCGCAGCCAGCAAGGACAATACTACTCACCAATAGCCAAATCCGGGGATTCCGCTTCATGCCCCTCCTCCCTCAGAATGTGTGTTCGCGTCCCGCGCTTCACCGATCCCGTCGGTGCGGCGCTTAGGCGTGCCAAGGATAAAGGCATTGGTCCGCAGGATGTAATCGCGATACGCGGGTCGACGCTCACCGATATCCTTCTCGATCAACGCAACGCCAGACACCCTCAGCAGCAGGAATGACATCAAACTCGGTCCCACGAAAGACCACCAGCCTCCCGCCGCGAACGCGATCAGATAGAAGCCCCACCAGGCGCAGCAGTCGCCGAAGTAGTTGGGGTGGCGCGTGTAGCGGCAGAGGCCCTGGTTCATCACTTGGCCGCGCAAGGAGTCAGCCACCATCGCCACCTGGCGGGAAATGAGCCTTGTCCGCCTTGTTTGTCGTAACGCTGCAAACTTTCATCTCTGGCGGTCTCACCCCAGCGAGATCATTCGCCGGACAATGGTGATCCGAAGAAGTAAGCTCTGGACGGGGTTTGCCATGTTCGGAGCGGGTTTCCCGTCGTTGCTGGCTTGTGCCCCTTTCCGTCATTTGCAGTGATTTTCGACCGCCAACCGGCACCACTGCCGGCACCAGTGCCTGTCTTTGGAGAATCTAGTCGCGCCAAACGGGAAAGTAGTTTGAATTCGCGAAGAAGATGGACCGCGTTCCGGATCGACCGAGTGACCTAGGGATTGTTGGACCCGAGGCGGATGGAACGTCGAAATCGTTGATTTTCCAGGAAAAGAAAATGGCGGCGCGTGGACTCGAACCACGGACCTAGGGATTATGAGACCCTCGCTCTAGCCACCTGAGCTACGCCGCCAAACTGATCGCACTTCCCGTCTTGCGCTAACGCCTGCGGTAGGCGGAGGGATATTACCGAACTCGCCTACGGCTCGGCAAGTGCCGCACGCGTCGGATCGGGGCGCTCCGCGTACTTCACGCTCGTCTACAGCCTCTCAGGGGATGGAAATGGCTCAGCGCGCGATGAAAAAGACTCAAGAGTTCCATCAATTTGTGGCGCAGAGGCGGTGCCTTCGGAGTAGGCCGTGCACCTCAGCACTGAGGGAATTGTCAATGCCGACCGACGGTTTTCCAGTGCTTGAAAATTCAGCACCGAAAGGCAACACATGGCTTCAAATAAGGGCTACCGGCACAACCACGTCATTTGCAGTAGGAATTCTTGACTAGGCGCCGAGATTGGTTAAGCTTGCCTTACCGAGTTATCGATGAGTCATTAGAAAGGAGTCCGTATGGTCTATACAGAACTCGTCGTCGTAACAAGCCTGGTGCTGTCGTTGTGCGCGCTGGGAGGGATGTTGTTCAACTCGCTCCACTCCGACTCGACTGCGCACTGAACTACTGCGAATTCTCTGCCTCAAAAAATCACAACAAATCCACCCGTGGGCGCCCTCGAGAATCGGCGGTGCCCACGGATCCTTCAACCATACGCACGCTACCAACTCAAATTGAGCAATACCCACCGCCGCGTTGGCGCA
>JAGDMS010000498.1 GCA_017860575.1 Deltaproteobacteria bacterium
CGGCACAAGTGATGACGGCGGTTGGCGGTTGATCTTCGAGTTTCGCGACGGGCAGGCGCAAATCACACGCGAGGCCACCGCTGTCGGCAAGTGATTGATCTGTCAGGCGGAGCAGGGCGGGTCACATGGGTTCGATTCCCATCACCCGCTCCAATTTTCCGCTAGTTCCTGATCGCGCGGTCGTCCCAACTGTCCATTCCGTCCCGCGCTGGCCGGTGTCGTCCTGCGCCGGCCCAGGATTTACACGTGGGCGACGGTTGCCGACGGTCGTTTGCGGGCGGATAGCCATTCTCGGAGCGGACATTCGCGACCGGGTGCTATCGGCCAGTAGCAGCCCGTCATGACCAGCAGGCAAGTGGCCGCCAAGCGGACATTGCATCCGCTTGCCTATCGTCCTAGTGGCGCTCTTGCTCTCTGTTGTCGGCAGCTAATAGCCCCACTAGACCGCGCTGCGCTACTGCTTGGCGGCGGGCTTCTCTCCCTTCAAATAAGTGTCAAACCAAGCGACCGTTCTACGGAGTGCGTCAGTCTGGTTCTCGACCTTGAGAAAGCCATGGCCCTCGGCGGGATAGAAGATCGTCTCCGATATCGTGCCCTTCGCCTTCAGCATGTCAGCAACTTCCTGGGCCTGACCGCGCGGCACGCGGATGTCGTTCTCGCCTTGCAGTGAGAGCAGCGGAGCCTTGATGTTGCGAATGTAAGTCATCGGGGAGGTCGCGTCGTAAACCGCTTTGTCCTTGACTGGGTCGCCGAGCAGAGCAATCAGATACTGCTGCAGCCCGGGATCCGACGTCTCATACATCGTGTACCAGTTGATGATTCCGAATAGCTGTACACCGGCTGAAAACGCATCCGGCGCACGCCCTAGTGCCATCAGCGTCATGAATCCGCCATACGAGCCGCCGGTTATGCCGATCCTCTTGGGGTCCACGTACCCCGTTGCCACGAGAAAATCCTTGGCCGCGAGTGTGTCCTTCAGGTCGCCGCCACCGAGGTCGCGTACGTTGGCCATCTGGAAGGCACGACCGTAGCCAGTTGAGCCTCGAAAATTCGGTCGAATGACCATATAGCCACGAGAGGCCAGGGCCGCGGTGGTCTTGGAGAAATAGTCCTCATCTTGGCCTGTAGGTCCTCCGTGCGGCATCACGATTCCAGCGTTGGAACCATCACGCTTCATATTGAAGGGCACCGTCAGGATCGCGCTGATAAGCGTTCCATCGAAGCTGCGATAGGTGACGATCTGTGAACGAGGCAGTCGCTCAGGGTCGAGGCTCGCCATTGAGAGTCTGGAGAGCGATCTGGCACGCCCCGACGCGACGTCCGAAACCCAGATGTCGAACGGCGTATTTGCGCCACTGTGCAGCACCAGCAACTGTCGTGAGTCCGGTGAAAACGCACGCGTCAGTGACGTCGCCTCCGTGTTGTATCCGGGAGGGAAGTCCAGCGCACGTTCGCTGCCGGTAGCGACGTCGAACAAAGCCAGTGTTGAACGACCGTTATCGCTCGTTCGAGTCACCATCGTAGCCCCGTCCGGCGAGAACATGCCTGAGAACTGCTCCCACGGCGTGCTCTTTAGCCAGCGGTACTTGTTCGTCGTGAGATCCAGAATGCCGGCGCGCATCTGACCCGTTGCTTCGTTCGACGAAATCGCAAGCAAGCGTCCGTCGGGCGACACGCTCGTGGCCATAACGATGACGCCCTGTCTCAAGGTGGTGACGGGCTCGGCGCGTCCACTCGCTACGTCGATTCGCCAGGTGCTGGCCTCGCTGAAATCGACCTTGACGCGGTCGGCGATGAGTGACTTGCCATCCGGCATCCATCCGACGACCTGCCAGTTCTGATCCGTGGCCTTTTCGTCGGTTAAGGAACGCACCTGCTTGGATGCGAGGTCAAAAATGGCAAGATTCGTGACCTTCCCGCTCTTCGGCTTTATCTCGAGCGCAACGCTTCTACCATCCGGTGAGAACCGTGGATTGTTCTCCGTAATGTCCGGAGTGGCGGTCAACTGAAGAACTGGACCGCCAGACGTCGGGACCGCGTACAAGTCAGCGTACTCGTTGCCACCCACATCTTGGGTGTAGAGCAATAGCTGGCCATCGGGAGAAGGACTCAGCCCAGCCTGCGCTTCATTGGAGATCGTGAGCTGCACCGGCCAGCTGCCAGCCGCATCGACGCGCCAAATGTTGTAGCGCCCGGCCAGATTCGTCGCAACGAATACCCACTTTCCGTCAGCGCTCCAAGCCGCATCGCGAACACCACGGGTGACGGCGAGGTCCTCAATCGGTACAGGCCCCGCGTCGCTGTTAGTGAGCGACGTGACGCTCTTTGGGTCCGTAATTGGACGATCGGGCGCGGAAATGGCAGCGTGCGCGACTGCGGAGAAGACGCACAGGAAAGCCAGCAAGATCGCTCGCATGCGAGGACTCCCTTCAAGGATGCGGACTCTGGAAGCACAACCTGTCCCCAAAGCAAATCTTGTTTGTGGCGGCGACTGACTTGCGCTCTCGAAGCGCATACGCGTCAACGTCGAGAACCAGTAGCTTGCGAAACATCTGTGAGTACAGCGTTCGGCTGCAAGGAAGTAGCTTTGGTAGCTTGCGGGGCGCAGAGCCTTGGGCTTGGTGCTAGTCGAGCGCGATGCCAGGTCATGCGCACCACGACGCCGGAGCTCCGCGAGAATCCCCCTGAGGCTCATGTTCCCGATGCCTCCGTTTTCGGCGATTCTGCGCCCGGAACATGACCCTCGGGAATAGGCTCACATTGTTGCGAGTAATTTGCATTGGTCCCCTTGGCACGAACGGACTGGGCGGATGTTGGTCGCCAAGTGATGTTCGTGACCGTCCGTATCGCTCACGCGTGACAGTCTGCTCAGGGTCGAAAGCGGCCGCGTGAGTGGGGAGCCGGTGGCGTCAAGATCAGGCGGCTGCCGCCTGCGGGGCGGTTCGGTGCCAAAGACCGCCGCCGAGGTCTACACTTTCAGGGTCAGGG
>JAGDMS010000499.1 GCA_017860575.1 Deltaproteobacteria bacterium
ATCCCGATCAAGCAAGGTATCGCGGTTACAGGATCGGTGAATCAGCACGGCGAGATTCAACCGATCGGAGGCGTCAACCAAAAGATAGAAGGCTTCTTCGACGTCTGCCGCGCAGGAGGGCTCACGGGCGATCAAGGCGTGATCATTCCGGTGCAGAACATCAAGAACCTGATGCTCCGTTACGACGTCATCGAAGCGGTCAGGTCCGGACAATTCCATGTTTATGCCATCGGGAATGTCGATCAGGGGATTGAGATCCTGACCGGCGTGGCCGCCGGTGATCGATTCGAGAACGGCTACCCGGAAGGGACCATCCACCATCTGGTGGAGAAACGCCTCAAGGATTTTGCGGAGGGGCTGAAGAAATCCGACAAGAGCGGCGACGATGAAAAGGACCGCAAGGTCGAAACCTAACCGGGACGTCCCACCCGTTTCCTGTTTTCTGGAGGAAAATAAGGGTCCTTGGCGGAATCTGTGGGCGAATTCACCCAAGACGGGCGGCGGATGAAGAAGAAACCTCGCTCTAGCCGTGGCTCACGCGAGTTTCTGCGCCGACCAGGGTTGGCCGGGAATCTCGACTCCAGATTCCAGCCTACGCAAAGTGCCCCAAACATGCTGCGGTTGTGCGACTTGCCTGCTGTTGGCCCGCTTCTCCAACCCACAGATTCTGCTGAGGAGCCGAAAATTATATGGGGAACGTGGGGGACGTCCCCTCGATTTTCCTCTTTTCTCCCTGCCGTCGCGCGTTGGCAGGACAACGGCTGGAAGGCGCAGCCGCTCGGTTTCAAGGGATCGTCGGACATCGTCGGATTTTGCCGGGCCAATGCCATGATTGTCTTTCCCGGCGACAAGGATCGGATGGCAAGGGGTGACAGAATCGAGGTCCTGTTATTGCCCGATTTTTGGGATAGGCGGATGGCGAACGGCGGATGAACGGCGGGCCGTTCCCGCCCGCACAAGCACCGCGATTCTCGAGAGTGGTATCGGATGACCAAGACTGAACATGAAGGAGACGGAAGGTTATCGCACACCGACGCCCGAGGCCGGGTGCGGATGGTCGATATAAGCGCGAAAGCGCCCAGCAGGAGGAGGGCTACCGCTGAGGCGTTTATCCGGCTCTCGCCCTTTACACTGGCGCTGATCTCGACGGGGAGGCTGCCCAAGGGCGATGCCGTCGAAGCTGCCCGTCTCGCAGGGATCATGGCGGCGAAAAGAACGGCGGATCTCATCCCGCTCTGCCACCCGCTGTTGTTGACCTCTGTGGAGGTCCTCGCCACAGTGTCGGACGACGGCGTGAGGTTCACCGGAACCACAGCCTGCCAGGGGCCGACGGGGGCCGAAATGGAGGCCCTCACTGCAGTCTCCGTGGCCGCCCTGACGCTCTATGACATGGTGAAGGCGGTCGAGCGCGGCGCGGTCATCGAGACTATTCGCCTCCTCGAGAAGAGCGGCGGCAAGAGCGGCACCTACCGGCGTGGGGCTTAGTGGTCAATTTCATAAATACGATGACGTATTTTGGTAGCTTCGATCAGCAAATCGCGTTATCCTTTCCCTTGAAAGGATGGAACGCGAGGTGCCTAGAAAAAGCCCTTTCATTATCGTGCTCACTCCAGACGAGCGTGCTGAGCTCGAAGCTCGGATACGTCGATATACGTCACCGTATTGCGAAGTCATTCGAGCCAAGATTGCCCTCCTCGCGGCTGAGGGGCTCGGGAACGACGCGATCGCGGAGCGGGTCGATCTGCCACGCCAAGTCGTCTCGAAGTGGCGTCAGCGCTTCTACTGCCACCGCCTGGGCGGCCTTGAGACTGAGCCGCGTGGCGGGCGCCCAGCCCGCTTTTCCCCCCAACGTCGTAGTTGAGGTCAAACGGATTGCCTGCGAAGCACCAGCGGATCTGGGACTGCCTCTGTCGAGGCTCACCATTCCCGAGGTGCAACGCGTTGCCGTGGCGCGTGGCTTGGTGGCCGCCATCAGTGGCACAACTATATGGCGCTGGCTGGCCGCCGATGCCATCAAACCATGGCGTTACCGAAGCTGGATCTTTCCTCGCGATCCGGCGTTTGCCGAACGAGCCGGGTGTGTCCTGGATCTGTATGCTGGCATCTGGAAGGGCGAACCGCTCAGCCCCGACGACTTTGTTCTCTCGGCCGATGAGAAAACGAGCATTCAAGCGCGACGACGTTGTCATGAGACCACTACGCCCCAACCGGGCGCTCCCGGCCGAGTTGAACACGAATACGTTCGCTGCGGTGCCTGGGCTTACTTCGCGGCGTGGGACGTCAGGCGCGCCAAACTTTTCGGCCGTTGCGAAACCCATACCGGCAAGGCTCCGTTTGATCGCCTGGTTGCGGAAGTCATGGAACAAGAGCCGTACCGTTCCGCCCATCGTGTGTTCTGGATTCTGGACAACGGATCGTCGCATCAGGGCAAGCGCGGCACCGATCGACTGCAATCGCGGTGGCCCAACCTGATTGTCGTTCACACTCCAGTACATGCCAGTTGGCTGAATCAGATCGAAATCTACTTCTCGATTGTGGAGCGCAAGGCCCTCACTCCCAATAACTTCAACGGGCTCGCCGAAGTGGAAGCTCGGTTGCTCGCGTTCCAGGCGCGGTATGAGGCCATCGCCAAACCGTTCAAATGGACTTTCACTCGGCAGGATCTTCTGAAGGTCCTGGCGAAAGTGCCTGTACCGGAACATGCCGAACGACCGGCGGCGTGAGTCCGGCTAATACGTCACCGTAATTACGAAATGCCGTACTAAGACATTGAGACGCACTCGCTAGCTCACCCCATGAAGCAGCTCCGTGGACAAGTTTCGAGGCACAAGGTGCCCTTCAGGGCATGATCGTCGCCTCGGGCCCTGCGCGGATCAGGCAGAGCCGCGCGCCGGTCCCATGCGCATCGCCAGCACCCACGCCACGGCGAAAATGGCGAGGAGGGCCGCGACTGCCCACCCGAAGGGCGGCATGCGCCGGTCCATCAG
>JAGDMS010000500.1 GCA_017860575.1 Deltaproteobacteria bacterium
CGGGCGCGCAGTGTCGCCATCGCCCACACACCCAGAAATGGCCCCGGCGCCAGGACCGAGAACGCCCACCGCCAGCCAAGCGCATCGACCAGGACCGGCACCAGGTGAATGGTCGCGAGGGTCAGCAGGAAGCCGATACAGGTCTGGGTGGTCAGCATGGTGCCCACATGGGCGCGGTCGGACAGCTCGATGACACTGGACGAGAATTGCGCCGAATTGGCGACCACCGTCACCCCCCACAGCAGGCATAACGCCACCGTCAGCCATGCAGGGGCGCCGAAGGTGAGGCCGGCCAGGATCGCCAGGGTGCCGCTGGAGCCCATGGCCGTCATGGTCACGGCCGTGCGGCCCCAGCGGTCCGCCAGCAGACCGCCGCCCAGGCAGCCCAACGCGCCGCCCAGCCCGACCACAGCGAAGGTGGCAGCGCCGGCCCATTCGCGGGCGATGCCGCGCTGGGCGAAGCTGGCAGTGAGGAAGGCGCCGATCCACGTTTGCGGGCGCCCAATTTCCAGCGACGTCTGCCGACTTTGGCCCGTCGCCACTCATTCGCGCTGAGGGCTGCCAGTGACCGCAAATAGCGTATTGCATCCACCGGTTGAATCCGTAGCGAAGGGCGGACGTTTGGTGAGCGCGTGATTTCTGCGTGGCGCTGACGTCGAGTCGAGCGTCAGGCGCACTGTCAAGCGTCGCCTGAGCGACTTGGCTGGCAATCCGCTCGGAATCCTTCGTGGAAAGTGACAGTGCCCCCCGGCGTCTTGCCGTCGAAAGACAACGCGAGAAAGAATTCCGGTGGCACTCCCTCATGTACAAGTTCCGGGCTGTTGTCGAACCCGAACTTCCTGTAGTACTCCGGGTGCCCCACGAGGCAACAGCCGCACGCTTGCATGCCCTTAAGCTGTGACATTCCTGCATGAATCAGGGCCTTGCCAATCCCCTGACGCTGGTATTGCGGCAAGACCGAAACAGGTCCAAGTCCGTACCAGTCGGGTGTTCCGTCCGAGATCGTCACCGGGGAGAACGCGATATGCCCGATCACACGGCCGCCCGATTCCGCAACCAGAGATACCATGAGGGCCTTGGCGGCGCGAAGCGCCTCGATAATGAACTGTTCGGTGTGGTTACTGATCGCCAAGGTCTGAAACGCGGCGACCGTCACCTCGGCGATGGCTCCGATGTCGTCGTTCGTCTCGGTCCTGATATCGATTCTTGAATTCATGGCGTGAAAGGTCGGCGTGTGCGAGGGAGTGTTCGTCATCGTTTACCCCGGGGCCTCGGCTTCGACAAGCTTGGCAAGCAGGGTCAGCGACTCTTGCCAGCCGAGGTAGCAAACCTCCAGCGGAATGACCTCTGGTATGCCCTCTTGCACGATGTTCAGCTCAGTTCCGCAGGACACCGCATTGAGCGACACGGTGACCAGCAATGTGCCCGGCAGATTGGGGTCGTCGAAGCTGTCCGTGTGACGGATGCGTTCGTTTGGCACCAGCTCAAGGTACTCGCCGCCGAAGGAGTGCGTGCTTCCCGAGGCGAAGTTGGTGAATGACATCTTGTACGTGCCGCCAACTCTGGCATCCATGTGATGAACCTTGCCGGTGAAGCCGTTGGGAGCCATCCATTTGGCGAGCGCATCCGCATCGAGGAACGCGCGGTAGATGCGCTCGGGCGGAGCGCGCAGTACACGGTGAAGTCGAACGGTGTTTGTGGGCATGCCGGGTGCTCCCTGACGAGGTTTGCGGGTGATGACAACTGGCCAACTGTCCTACCCAGCGCCAGGGGGAGGTGGCCGGGCAGCTCTACTCGGAGATGTCGACGTCCTTCCCCTGCTTGAGCAGCTCCGCCGTCTTGGCATCAATGTATCGGAACGGGCTGCTCGGATACTGCTCGTAGTGCCGGTCGCCGACGTACTCCAGCACGCCCATGAAGTGATAGCGATTCAGCATGGCGTCGATGCGGGCGATCTCCCTGCCCTGGTCGAAGAGGACCAAGCCCGGCCGGTAGGTCAGGCCGAGGCTTTCCGCCCACGCCTTGGGGGTGGTGTGGTTGCCGTCCACATCGACAATCGGCTCTTCGGACAGGGCGTCAAGGCGCACGAACGTGAAGCGCTCCAAGGCGGCATTGACCTCGGGGTCTTTCAGGCGCCCATCGTGTAGGGCATCGCAGGCCGTGCAGCCCGCGCCCTCGAACAGGACGGCGAGGGGACGGTCGGCGACGGCATGCAGGTCCCGGATGTTCTGCAGCTGGGGATGGTCTCGGAACTTGTAGACGCTGGTCTTGTGGGTGTTGACATACTGCGCCAGCGTCTCCTTCTCGTAGGCCTTCTGCTGCACGTAGTCGAGCACGAGCTTGAAGTCCGCCGCATTGCGGTAGCCGTTCACGCGTGCGACGCGGCGGTTCTGGCTGTCGAGAAAGATGATGGTGGGCGTGTAGCGCACGTTGAGCAGCTCGGCGATCTCCTTCTCCGTCGCCGTCGTGTCCTCCTCGAGGGCCACCTCGCGGTCACCGCTGATATTGAGCGCGACGACGTCGAAGTGCTCTTTGATGAAATCCGCGTAGGGGGCGTGCGTGAAGTTCTCCTCGATCATCTTGTAGCAGTAGGGGCAGCCGTTCATCTCCAGGAACAGCATCAGGTGCTTGTCCGACTGCGCGGAGTCCCTCGCGTCTGCGGCGATGTCGAGAAAACTCTCCTTGAACCACTCCGGATAGGCCGTCTCTAGGCCCCAGGTCGGTGATGCCCCATGCTCACACAAACCCTCCCAGGGGGAGGCGACTTCTATCCTGACACCCGGGGGCCGGGTGATAGGCCGCACTGCCCCGACCACCGTAAGCCTGCTCCAACGCGCCCAGATCCAACCCTTCCACCACCTCCACGATGTAGAGCGCCAAGTGGCGCTCGGGCAACCACTCCTGCACCGACGGCGGCAGCAGAAAGTCGATGGCACAGGTGATCGGTCGGAAGTGGCTCATCGGCACAGGCCCTCAGGCGCCGACCATCTTCGTGACCCCTTGTTGCGGCCCCTTGTTGCGATCCGTTTGCGGTCCGGTCTGTTGTTCGTTGCGAACTCTTGCGAACTCAATTGCGAGGTGCCCAGATGTATGAGCTTGCGCGGAAACTCGTCTTGATCGTCCCCGTGGTTGCCGTCATTGGCTGCGGACAGAGTCCGGTCAGCTACAACGCGGACGTCAAACCTTTCG
>JAGDMS010000501.1 GCA_017860575.1 Deltaproteobacteria bacterium
AGATCCCAGGATCCGCTCACAAGCACCGTGTGATCGCTGCTCGATGATTGCGCCGCCGCGTTGATACAGCCCTGGAGCGTGGTCGCGTTCTTCGTGCCGACGCACTCGAACGCCGCACAGAGGTCGCCACCAAGGAGAATGCATGACGCCGCCGCGACGTAAACCCACTTCGGACTCATTCTGTCGCCTCCTCGTCTCTCCAAGTTGTGAAGCCATGGAGTGTGGTCCGAACCTATCACTCGCCCACCTCATCTGGCGGTGACGTGGCTCCGTGAAGCCCTCGTCAGGCGCCCTTCCGAAACTGGAGCCCCGGCGTTATATCAGGTGCCGTTGGTGGGGCCCTTGGCTCAGGCAATCCTCGCGTTGATCGGGAGAAGCACGCCGTCCCCCACAACTCGTCACTTCGTCGTGCGGATTCGAATGCGCTCATGGTTTGGCCGCGCCGCCAACCCGTTCCGACCGTACGTGTTCTCCATCCCCTGGCGCGTGATAAGCAACCCGGTAGTCGGCGCATCGCAGCGCCCGACAGGATTGGGCTTCCCGACATCGATTCCCTCCGCCCTCGAAGCGCCGAGATTGATGCGATGGAGAGACAGGCCGCCGGTTGCACCCACAATCGATTGGGTCGAGCCAATCCGTCAACGCAGTCATCTGCAAGTTCGCCGGCAACATCAACCCACCTCCCCCGTCCCACGGTGTCCTGCGCCTTTGCGCCGCCTACACCTTGGCCGGTGGTTCCTGCAAGGAGCTCCGCGAAGACCGACTGCCTCCCGCGGTCCACCTCGGCGATCAGCCCTTCCTCGCCCCGGCAAACCAGGCCCAACCACAAACGGGTCGACTCGCGCACAGTCACTGGCGGCGCCGATGATCCGATCTCACCTGTCAGAACTTCGATTGACCGGAGTATAGCACTGAAGGCAGCGGCTGATGGTGACCCGGAGGCGAGGCTGACGCAGCCGACGGCATCCCTTGACCCTTTCGTACACTTTGCGGGCGGCCCTCGAGGTTGGTGACTGCTCGCAAGCTCTGCCACGAGCTACTACAATCGGGACACGGTGGAGACCGCGAAGGGAGTGGGAATCGAAGTGCCCACGGCACCATCACGAGAACATCTAGCAGACACTTGTGCCCGCGCGTTGGCGAGACTGCCTGCCATGCTGTTGCTTGCGCTCCTGGCTGTGGTTGTCAGCACGTTCGGTGACTACGGCATCACGTGGGACGAGCCAAGCAACCGGAACTACGCAAGCTCGGTTGTGCGGTGGTATGAGTCCTCCGGGCGCGACCAGGCAGCCATCACCGCCGCGATGCGCCACTACGGCGGCTTGTTCGAGCTGGTGGCAACCCTGGCCGAAAGGGCCCTCCCGTTCGGCACCTACGAAAGCCGGCACCTGGCCACGGCCCTGGTCGGCGTCCTGGGAATCGTGTTCACCTACATGCTCGGGAAAGCGTTGGGCGGGCGCACCACGGGGCTGGTTGCAGCGAGCCTTCTCACCCTCACGCCCGTCTACTACGGCCACATGTTTGCGAACCCGAAGGACGTGCCATTCGCCGCGCTCTACTCCCTGGCGCTGGTGGCGATTCTAAGGTGGTATCAGTCATGGCCGTCCGCAGGGTGGCGCCATGCGCTGGCGGTCGGTGCTGCAACAGGGCTCGCGGCCGCGGTCCGCGTGGGTGGACTCGTCCTCTTCCTTGTTCTCACGCTTGCCGTGGCGTTGCGCCTGGCTTCCGATTGGCGCCGCCGCGATCGCAGGCCCTGGAACAGGGAGACTCTGCGCGCCCTCACACCCCTCTGCGCCGCACCACCAATCGCCTGGGTGGTGATGTGCGCCTTCTGGCCGTTCGCCATGGTCTCACCCATTGCTCATCCGCTCGAGGCTCTGCGGGCGTTCTCGCAATACTCGTGGCATGGAAAGGTGCTCCTGGGGGGCCGCCTTTTCGACGCTCACAACCTGCCTTGGGACTATCTCCCACGGTGGTTTCTTGTCACGACCCCGGATTCAACGCTCGTGGCCGTCGGTATTGTCGTCGCCATGGTGCTTCTGACGCGCTTGTGGCGTCTGTCAGGTTGGTGTCGCGGGGAGCTCGCAGTGCTGGTTGCGGCGGCGGCGGTCCCATTCGCCGTCCTCGTTGCCAACCACGCCACGCTGTACGACGGCCTCCGACACGTTCTCTTCATCATTCCGCCGCTGTCGGCCGTGCTCGCGCATCTGCTCGTCTGTGGATTTCGCGCACTGCCCCATCGCCGCGAGCGACTTGCGGCCGCGTTCCTTCTGGCGCTTGCGGCCGCAGTCATGATCGCTGACATGGTGCGCCTTCACCCCTATCAATACGTGTACTTCAATCGGATTGTGGCTGGAGGTCTGCGGGGCGCCGCCGGCAAGTACGAGACCGACTACTGGGGCGCGTCACTCAAGGAGGCCGCGGAATGGACGGTTGCGCACGTCCCCGCAACCGCCGGCCAGCCCGTGCGCGTCGGAAACTCCTGCTCACCCGATCTGACCGGCTACTTCATCGCGAGAGACCCGAATGCGAAAGACCGCTTCGTCAACGTCGATGTGGGCAACGTGCTGCGGGGGGATGTTGATATCGCCCTCGCGATCACACGTGGCGGCCGCCACGAGAAGCTTCCTGGCAAGGTGCTCCATCGTGTCGAGCGCGACGGAGCGGCACTGGCATACGTGATCGCCGTGGACCACACAACAGCCATTGCAGAGCTAGGACAAGGGGGGCAAGGGGCGCCGGCAGAGCATTCGTCTGCAACGCGACCGGAGTACTAACGCTAGCCGTTGGGATGGCCGGCCAGCGGATGGTCGTGCTCGACCACGGCAACGGCTGGGAGACGCGCTACGCCCACCTCCACCGGATCCGCGTCGAGGAGGGCGACCGGGTCCGGCGCGGCCGCAAGCTGGGCACCGTCGGCCACAGCGGAAACGCCGGCGGCAACCACCTCCACTACGAGGTCCGCCGCGGCGGCGTATAAGTGATAAGTGATAAGTGAAAGGTGATACGGGCTCCCGCCCGCTCTCGTCACGGCGACTCGTGACGGCGTAGCCCCGCGCGCGAAGCCGCAAGCCAGAGGCGACCTGTCACGGCGAAGCTGCGAGCGGAGCCGGAAGCCGGATCCGCGCCCGCTTCCTCGCCCGCTCCCCCTGCCGGGGTCTACTCCGCCATCTCGTAGGCGTCGGCGAGAGCATAGACCTCGTTCTC
>JAGDMS010000502.1 GCA_017860575.1 Deltaproteobacteria bacterium
CTGCAAAACCTCCATCTCCGGTTCAAATCCGGACGGCGCCTCCAGCTTTTTCCTAAGAAATCTCACGATCACGCTCCGTGCCTCCGGCCAGTTTCGCCCCTATCCTTGCGCACTGCGCTCGATACTGTACCCACCTGCCTCGTCGAACAAGCGCGCGGCCGTGCCGAGGTCACTGTTGCTCACAATGGTGTCACCGTCCTCCGCTATGCGATACTTCCTTGTCGCCACCGGAATCAGATCCCGGGCCGCAATCGTCCGCAGCGCGTCAAGTAGCTCGGGGTCTAACCGAATACCGTAGGATCTTCGACGTGTCATCGCGGTCAGTTTCATATACAAGGTTCCACGGTGTCAGCGCGGTGCCAGCGCGACTGGTGCCAGCGCGGCTTGACAACCCGCTAGCTCAGGCGTAGCCTGAAGCCCTCTCCCTTCAGGTCGGCAACTCGGCGCTAGGAAAGGTCGCAGGAATGCGCCGCTGCCGGTTCGTTGACTGTTCGCCCCACGTTGCTCCTCCGCGACAGTCACCCTCCCGGGGTCTGCAGTTCCCTTGGCCCACGATTCGTCGCGGCAATCTGTTTGGACTCCGTCCTGCACGAATGGAGAACATCATGGGCAAGACGATTCTCTTCTGCGTCGCGGTTGTGACGTTGGTGATGGCATTGGGGCACGAAATCCGGGCCCAACGGGCACGACCTGCTCTGGTCCCTGGCGCTTACATCGTCAAGGTGGCCGATGGAGTCGATGTGGGTCGGACGGCTAGAGACGTGGCCCAACTCCTGGGCGGGAGGGTCAAGCACGTCTATGGTAGAGCGTTTCGCGGATTTGCGATTCAACTTCCGCCGGGGGTGACAGCTGCCGACCTGCTGGATGATCGTCGCCTGGTACGAGTGGAACCGGACATCACGATCCCCCTTCCCCCGTTTCCTGAAGCAGGACTCTCGGCAGGAGGCGGAAAGGGCGGCAAAGGCAGGACCAGCCAGCAAGTTCCCACTGGTGTCAGGAGGATCGGCGCGGATCTGAACAGCATCGCCGACATTGACGGGTTCAACGATGCGCCCGTCAATGTCGACATCGCCATTCTGGACAGCGGCATCGATTCCAGTCATCCGGACCTGTACGTGGCTGGTGGCGTCAACTGCATCCTCGACAGTCAGTGTATCGACGGATCCTACGAAGATGACTACGGCCATGGAACTCACGTGGCGGGTATCGCTGCAGCCATTGACAACGGGATCGGCGTGGTGGGAGTCGCGCCGGGAGCGAGGCTTTGGGCGGTCAAGACCCACGGCAGCAACGGAATAGCCGATCTCTCGGACGTCATTGCCGGTATCGACTGGGTTGCGGATCCTGCGAACCACATCGAAGTCGCGAATATGAGTTTCGGGAGAGTCGCCTACAACGCAGCGTTTCGACAGGCAATTGCAGCCGGCGTGAGTCAAGGCGTCGTCTTTGTTGCCGCAGCCGGCAACAGCAGCGAGGACATCTACGGTGATGATGGCGTGTTCAACGAGTCCTCGCCGAACGTACCGGACGACTTCATCCCGGCAGCCTACCCTGAGGTAGCTGCGGTGTCAGCCATGGCAGACGGTGACGGCAAGCCGGGTGGGAGCACAGGCAAGAGGGGTGGTTATCTGGAGGATACGCTCGTCTCCTGGGGCAATTACAGCACCGCCGTCTGGAATGGTAACCCAGTCTTCTCGAGCGGGGCGGCGATCGATCTGGCGGCGCCCGGGTCCAACATCTACTCGACCGCCATGGGCGGCGGCTACACCACATTTGACGGAACCAGCATGGCGGCCCCCCACGTGACCGGCGCGGTGGCGCTCTACATCGCCACCTTTGGGAGAGCGAACGGCGCGGAGGACGTGGTATCCATTCGACAGGCGCTGATCGATTTGGGTGAACGACAGGAATGGTGGCGAGCCGATGGGCGAATGACCGACCCTGATGACAACCACGAGAGACTGGTCAACGTTCGGGGATTCTAGCCCCAACATCAGCTACGCCGATACTGAGAGTCCAGCCGAGGCAGGGCCACCACTGCGGTGGCCCTGGTGTGTGATGACCCGCCAGCTCAGGCGTAGCCTGAACCATCTTCCGTGACGGCCGATGCTGACAGAAGGAGGCTGGCTTCGACATGAGACTCGTCGCGCGCCACTGGGCTGTCGTGTCTGGCCGCAGGCCGGTGTTGGCGGCCCTGTTGCTTCTGGCGCTCTTTGCGGCCGGCTCCTGCAAGAGCCCCACCTCCCCCTCGAACTGCAATGAGAACTGCAGCGCGACGCTGACCGCGTGTAATCAGATAGCGATGCGCAACGCGATCGCTCCCGCCGCGGCCGTTGCTCTATGTAACGAGGAGTACGACGCGTGTCGTGCGAAGTGCAAGTGAACGGTTTCTCGGATTGCCGTCTGTATGACGGGGAAAGCGCCGACCAGGATTCTGGGTCTGTCACCACGGACAATCACGCCTCTGAGACAATCGCGATCAACTGAACGGAATCCCACTCGGTGAAAGGGGTGACTGCCGAGATCGCCAGGCGGGCCGGGCTCGTGGCTGTCTGTTTCAGTAACGACGACTGGCTGCGCCGCTCCACCTTGTGGACGTGGGCCGTGAGAGAATAAGCACACATTGCCCATCGGTTTGTCGACTCGTGTGCGGCGCCAGGCGGTCAGGACACCCCTTTTCGGGCTGCAGAGCCAAGCCGCCGAATCTACTACCGCTTGACATACGCACCGCACAAGAGCGGGTCTTCAGGCCTTCGTGATACCGCCTGCCTTGGGGACTACCACGTCGACAGTCTGGGCCTTGTTCATGCCCCCCTTCGGGTTCTTCTTCGCGGCCAGATCCTTGATTGCCACCTTCTTCGCGGCCTTCTTCGGTGCGCATCTCCCCATGGAACGCTCCTTTGCCGGTGCCTCGCTATGTGCGAGGCCGGGCACAGTGTACGCTGCCGCCGCGAACGAGCCGCGGTAACCTGTGT
>JAGDMS010000503.1 GCA_017860575.1 Deltaproteobacteria bacterium
GCGGGAAGGAATCGAGTTCCAAGGCCTGCGGCCGGGAAAACCGCCTTTCGGACGGGTCGCACCATGCCCGACATCGTATCGCAGGTAGAATCGGCAGCATGCTGGATCCTGGAATACTTCGTGACAACCTGGAGGCCGTCCGGGCCGCCCTGGAGAAACGGGGGGTCGATCTCACGAACGAGCTCGAAGACCTCGCCACGCTCGAAACGCGCAGGCGACGAATCCTCCCGGAACTCGAGGGGCTCAAGCGCGAGCAGAACTCCGCTGGCGACGAAGTCGCCAGAGCGAAGCGGCAAGGCATCGATGCCAGCAAGATCTACGAAGCGAGCCGCCAACGCGCGCAACAGATCAAGCAGCTGGGCATCGAGCTGGATTCGGTCGAGCAGCGGCGCAATCGAGGGCTTCTGACCATCCCCAATCTGCCGCACGAGAGCGTTCCGGTCGGGAAGAGCAGCGCAGACAACCTGGAGGTCCGGCGCCACGGAACCCCGCGTGCCTACTCGTTCGCGCCACAGTCGCATTGGGATCTTGGACCTGCGCTGGGGATCATCGATTTCGAGCGAGGTACCAAGATCGCCGGGGCGAGATTCTCGGTCCTCATCGGGGCAGGGGCCCGACTCGAGCGCGCACTCATCAACTTCATGCTGCACCTACACACGACCGAGCACGGATATACCGAGGTGGAGCCACCGTTCATGGTCAACAGCGCGTCGTTGACAGGGACGGGCAATCTCCCGAAATTCGAAGCGGACCTGTTCAAGATCGCCGGTGATTGGGATCTCTACATGGCGCCGACCGCCGAGGTCCCGCTGACCAACATGCATCGCGGCGAGATTCTCGACTCCAGGCAGCTACCCATCCGGTATACGGCGTACACCCCGTGTTTCAGGAGCGAAGCCGGGTCCTACGGGGCGGACGTGCGCGGACTGATTCGCCAACACCAATTCGACAAAGTCGAGATGATGGCGTTCACGGTTCCCGAACAGTCGTACGATGAACTGGAGCGTCTGACATTGAACGCCGAGGAGGTTCTGAAGCGGCTCGAGTTGCCGTACCGCACGGTGTTGCTCTGCACCGGTGACCTGGGTTTCGCCTCGGCCAAGACGTACGACATCGAGGTATGGCTCCCGGGACAGAACACATATCGCGAGATCTCCTCGTGTAGTAATACAGAGGCCTTCCAAGCTCGACGAGCCAGCATCAAGTACCGCCCACAAGGGACGGGGAAGGCCGAGTTCGTCCACACGCTGAACGGATCGGGGCTAGCGGCCGGTCGGACCCTGATCGCGGTGCTTGAAAATTATCAGCAGGCGGATGGGTCGGTCGTGATCCCCGATGCGCTGCGTCCCTTCATGGACGGCGCGTCAGTGATCAAGGCACACTAGTTTACGGGCGTCAGAAGGTTCAAGAAACGTTCGTGCGTCGCACCGGAGGGATGGCCGAGTGGTTTAAGGCGGCGGTCTTGAAAACCGTTGGATCGGAAACGGTCCCGGGGGTTCGAATCCCTCTCCCTCCGCCAGTTCAATTGGGTGTTCGGAAGCCTACCATCAGCGTCAGGAGGGACATGGCGGGTCGGTTCAGTGCAGGGGTGGCGTTCACGATTAGTATCCTGTCGGCGACCACCGTGGCAGCTGGTCCCCAAACGGGAAGCGAGCGACTCAAGGACCCGACACAACTCACTGAGCAGGCGCCCGATGAGTATCAGGCCCGTTTCGATACCAGTCAGGGCGTCTTCGTCATCGCGGTGGAGCGCGATTGGGCGCCTCTCGCCGCCGACCGCTTCTACAACCTGGTCAGGAACGGCTTCTATGACAACTCGCGGTTCTTCCGGGTGCTGAACGGCTTCATGGCGCAGTTCGGCTTGCACGCCGACCCGGCAGTGCAGCAGGCGTGGAGGTCGGCGAACCTGAAAGACGAACCTGTCAAGCAGAGCAACATCAGAGGATTCGTGAGCTTCACACGGGAGTCAGGACCGGACTCTCGCTACACGATGATCTTCATCAACTACAAGGACAACAGCTATCTCGATGCGGACGGGTTCGCGCCATTCGGCCAGGTCGTGAGCGGCATGGACGTCGTGGACAAGTTGTACAGCGGGTACGGCCGCCAGAATGTTCCCGATCAGCGGCGGATCCAACAGGAAGGCAACGCGTACCTGCTCGAGCAGTATCCGAAGCTGGACTTCATCAGGGCGGCGACGATCGAGCACACCGAACGTCCAGGCGGAGGAAACCGGCGAGGGCGGTGATTCGTTCTTAGTGCAGTGGAACGGACGCCCTGCAGTGGATCATCGCCTCACGCCTGTCCCTTGTCGGAGGCCACCGCCTCCGGCATTCCCAGTACTTCCCGCACGAACGCGTCTTCCGGCAGTGCCCCCAGGATCTCGATCGACCCATTCACAACCGTCTTAGGCACGCCGGTCACGCGAAACTGGCGCGAGAGATCCATGAACTCGGTCGCCTCGACGCAGGTGGCGCGAATGAACGGGCTTTCTCGAGCCATGCGATGAGCGAGCGTGACGGCCCGCGGGCAGTGAGGGCACGTCGGCGTTACGAAGACGTTGATCTCGAGAGGCGCCGTGACGTGGCTGGCGATGAGGGCACGGCTGTCAGGTGAGAGGCCAGAATCGGTAGTCCCGGCCAGGATCACGGCCTCGACGAGCGACATGAACTCGTATCCGGCCGGAGCGCCGAGGAAGCGCATCCCGGTGTCCTCGCCCTTAGCCAGCACTACCACGGCAGGAATGCGGTCGATGCCGTATTGACTGGCGCGGTCATGGTCGAGGACGAAATTGACCTCCTCGAGGGACACGAGGTCGTTCAGGCCCGCAACCTCGTGCAGCACCTGGCGGGCGAGAAGTGCGGTCTCAGGGGCACCAATGGTCTGGGTGAACAGCAGTAACGAGACAGGGTGTTGAATCGCCGCGAGGTGCCCACGGACGACCTGTCGATCTTGTTCGGAAAGAAGACTCACC
>JAGDMS010000053.1 GCA_017860575.1 Deltaproteobacteria bacterium
GCGCAAACACTTCGACGGGCAACACGAACACGCCGGCGAGCACGTAGTTGCCGAGTCCGGCCGTGGCCGGTTTTTCCACGATCCGGGTGATGCGGGTGCCGCTCAGGTACACGTTGCCGTAGCGGCCCGTCGGCGGGCCGGGCAGACAGACGCAGGCGACCGGTCCCTTGAAGGAATTGAACGACTGCAATGCCTGGTGAAAGAGATTGGCCGATGTGACGATGTCCCCATACACGAGGATGAAATACTCTCCCGGGATGAAGCGGCTGCGAGCGCCGAGGATGGCGTCTGCAATGCCACCCTGTGACTGCTGCTCGACGTAGGTGATATGCACGCCGATCTCGTCGCCGTCGCCGAAGGTGGACTGGATCTTGGTCCCCGTTTGGCCAAGCACCGCAATGACGTCCGCCACGCCCACCTCGCGCAGGTGCGCCATGGTTCTTGCCAGGAGTGGCCCATTGCCGACGACCGCCATCGCCTTGGGGCGTGACGACGAGAACGGAACCAGGTTTCGGCCGGTGCCACCGGTGAGGATCAATGCCTTCATGTCGGGCCTCGTGCCGCCTATCTTCGCCGAACGGCGCAGTTAATCAAGCCGCGTCCTCCGGGCGCGAACCGCCGAGGTCGGCGGGCGGGCCAGGCGTGCCGCCAACTGCATGGCCGCGATCATGCTGCGCGCGTCGGCCGTGCCGGTGCCGGCAAGATCGAATGCTGTGCCGTGGTCGGGCGAGGTGCGGACGAACGGCAACCCGACCGTGAAGTTCACGCCATCGGCGAAGTGCAGCAGCTTGAACGGCCCCAGCCCCTGGTCGTGGTACATGCACACCACGGCATCGTATTGGCCGTGCGCCGCCTGGGCGAACAGGCTGTCGGCTGCCAGCGGCCCGCGCACGTCAATGCGTCGCCGCCGCGCTGCGCGAATTGCCGGTGCGATGATGCGAGCCTCCTCGTCGCCGAAGAGGCCGTTCTCACCGGCGTGCGGATTCAGCCCGCTTACGGCGATCCGTGGAGTGGGGATGCGGAACTGCTGGCGTAGCGATAGGCCGGTCGCCAGGATCGTGTCGAGCACCGCCTCGCGGCTCAATCGGCGGGGCACCTCGGCGAGCGCGAGGTGTGTGGTGACCAGCACCACGCGGAGCTGGGGTCCTGCCATCATCATCCGTACCGGCACATTGCCGCACAAGTTTGCCAGCAGCTCCGTATGACCGGGGAAATCGTGACCCGCCGCCCCCAGGTGAGCCTTGCTGATGGGCGCCGTGACCACGGCGTCGGCGCGCCCCGCCTGCACCAGGCGGACGGCTTCCACGATGGCGCGGTACGCCGCTTCGCCGCGCGCGGCCGCGTCGGCCTTCCCGCGTGTCGGACCTGGCCGTCGATGCCGTGGCGGCAGCGTTGAGGTGACGGTCAGGGTGAGGTGCCGGGGCCGCGGGGTCTCAGTGGTGGCGACGCGCAGGCGCAACCGACGCGCCGTTTCGTCCCACACTGCCCGATCACCCACGAGGATCGGATCGACAGCGGCGGCGACCGCGGGCGTGGCCAGCGCTTTGAGTACGACCTCGGGCCCGATGCCGCCCGGGTCGCCCATGCTGATGGCGAGGCGTACGCGCCCCGCGGCGCGTGCGCTCACTGGACCATCTCGACGTGGTGGCGCTTGCGCAGATCCTCGGTCAGCCATTTTTCGAAGCGGTCTTCGAGCGCGGCGTTATAGAGCTGTTGCTTGATCTGATCGTTCAGTTCGTCGAGCTTCTGGTGCGCCGCGCCTTCCCGCGCCTCCACCTTGACGATGTGCAACCCCACCTTCGTGCGCACGGGTTCGCTGACCTCGCCGACCTTCAGGCGCGCAGCCGCCTTTTCGATGCTTTCCAGCATCTCGCCCGTTTTGAACCAGCCGAGTTCGCCGCCGCTCTGGCCGCTGGAATCCTCCGAGTACTCCTTGGCCATGGCGGCGAAGTCCGCCCCCTTCTTGATCCGGCGATACACGTCGTCGGCTTTGGCGGTCACCGCCGCCACCTTGTCACTGGGGGCGTTCTCCTCGAGGCGAAAGAAGATGTGGGCCAGCTCGAACTTTTCGGGTGTCGAGTACTCGGACAGATGCTCTTGATAGTAGCGTTGCACTTCCTCTGGCGTGACGTTGACCTTGCCGCGAATCTCCCGGTTGATCAGCTGGTCGCGCTCGATCTCCTCGCGAATCTGGGCGCGATACGCCTGGAGCGTCATGCCCTGCGCTTCGAGGGCTGCCGTCAGCTTCTCTTCGTCGATCTTGTTCCGCTCCATGACAGTGCCGATGTAGCGGTCGACGTCTTCCTCGCGCACGACGATCCCCTTGTCACTCACTTCCTTCTGAATCAGCCGGTCCGTGATGTACGTGTCGAGCAGCGACTTGGAGTCCAGCGACGCTCCCAGTTGGCGGCCACGGATGCTGTCCTGCGTGAACCTCTTGAGTTGATACGCGGTAACGGGCTCCCCATCCACGGTCGCCAGAATCTTATTGACGACCTCGGCGCGTGCCGCCGCCACCCACACCAGGGCGCAGACGGCAAGCCGCAGCGCGCTCCTGATGGTGCGGACTCGCATTGGCATCACGTTTCTCCAGCACATACTCAAGCCGCTAACATGTCTCTTGCAGGTCGCGCAAGACGGCCTTGGTCTCGGCCACCAAGCCATCCCAGTCGGTGGCCTCGGGTCGGAAGCTGAACTGGAAGTCGGCGGTGAGTGCGAAACGCCCGTTGCCTTTCCGAACCAGGGTGAGCAGGCGCTGCACGTCGACCTTCGCGTCCGTGTGAAATTGCAGTGTGACGGTGCCGTCGCGCTGCACCGCGCGCACCACCCGGTAGTCTTTGAGGCTGCGGCGCAGATCCATGACGCGCAGAAAGCTGTCGGCCAGCGGTGGAATGGGGCCATAGCGCTCGCGCATCTCGGTGGCGATTGCGTCGAGGTCGGCCTGCCCCCTGATGACGGCGAGTCTCCGATAAAACACCAGGCGCTGGTTTTCGTCGGCGATGTAGCTGTCGGGAATGTACGCCGGGAACCCCAACTGGATCTCCGGCTCCACTTCCGCGGCCACGGGCTCCCCTTTGAGTTCGCGCACTGCCTCTTCCATCATCTGCTCGTACAGTTCGAATCCGACCGCCGCGATGTGCCCGGACTGTTGCTTGCCGAGCAAGTTGCCGGCGCCGCGAATCTCGAGGTCATGTGTCGCCAGCCGGAAGCCGCCGCCGAGATCGTCCAGTTCCTGCAGTGCGCGCAGACGCAGCTGCGCCTCGCGCGTGATGAGCTGTTCGCCCGGGATCATGAGGTAGGCGTAGGCCCGCTCGTGCGACCGGCCGACCCGGCCGCGCAATTGGTAAAGCTGCGCCAGCCCGAAGTGATCGGCGCGATCGATGATGATGGTGTTGGCGTTGGGAATATCGAGCCCCGATTCGATGATGGCGGAACACACCAGGACGTGGGTCTTCTTGGCGAAGAAGTCGGCCATCACGTGTTCCAGGTCGCGCTCGTGCATCTGGCCGTGGGCCACGGTCACCACGGCGTCGGGAACCAGTTCGCGCAACCGGCGGGCGCGGATCTCGATGGTCTCGACGCGGTTGTGGACGAAGAACACCTGGCCGTCGCGCCCCAATTCGCGCAGGATCGCCTCGCGGATGAGGCTTTCGTCGTAGCGGGTCACGTAGGTGCGAATCGCCAGGCGATCGATCGGTGGCGTTTCGATGACGCTCAAGTCGCGGATGCCCAGCAGCGACATCTGCAGCGTGCGGGGAATCGGGGTGGCGGTGAGCGTGAGCACATCGACCAGCTTGCGCATCTGTTTGATGCGTTCCTTGTGGCTTACGCCAAACCGGTGTTCCTCGTCGACCACCAAGAGGCCGAGGTTTCTGAATACGATGTCCTTCTGAAACAGCCGGTGGGTGCCGATGACGACATCGACCTCGCCCGTTGCCAGGCCCCGCACGACGCCCTGGGCTTCGGCCCGACTGCGGAAGCGCGACAGCGTTTCGACGCGGACCGGATATCCTTGAAGGCGCCGGCGGAAGGTTTCGAAGTGCTGCTGGGCGAGGACCGTCGTTGGTACCAGGACGGCCACCTGCCGACCGTCGAGGACGGCGAGAAACGCGGCGCGCAGCGCCACTTCGGTCTTGCCGTAGCCGACGTCCCCGCAGATGAGGCGGTCCATCGGCTTGGCGCGTTGCATGTCGGCGAGCACCTCGTCGATGGCGCGCTGCTGGTCGGGAGTTTCCTCGAAGGGGAAGGCCGCTTCAAATTCGCGAAAATAGTGGTCGGGCGTGGTGAAGCTGCGGCGCTCCATGACTTCGCGTGCGGCGTAAATGCCGAGCAGCTCCTGGGCCATGGCGAAAACGGATTCCCGAGTCTTCCGTTTGACCGTCTCCCAACTGGTGCCCCCGAGCTTGTCCAGGGCGGGCGCCGCGCCGTCCGCGCCGACGTACTTCTGCACCAGGCTTATACGGTCGACCGGCAGGTACAGGCGGTCCCCACCGGCGTACTCAAGGTGGAGGAAGTCGCCCTCGATGTCGGCGACGCGCAGGTGTTTCAGCCCGCGATACCGACCCACCCCGTGGTCGATGTGCACGACGAAATCATCGGGCTTCAGTTCGCTGAGATTCTTGAGAAGCTGCGTGACCTCGATGCGCTGCGTGCGGCGGCGTTGGCGCGCTTCGCCGAAAAGGTCGGCTTCGGTGACGACCACCAGCCGCTCGTTGGGCAGCCGGAATCCCTCCGTCAAATGGCCGATGACGAGGCAGGGCCGTCCCGTGGCGGTGCCTGGGGCCATGGCGAACGGACCGGTGTGGCGTTGCACGGCGATGTCGTGGGTGTCGAACAGTCGCAGCAAGCGCTCACCCTGCTGTGGCGTACTGGCAACCAGCACCACCTGGTGTCCCTGTTCGCACCACGCGCGAATCCGGTTGGCGACCGGCGCGAACGACGTCTCGTGCCGGCGCTGCACGTGTTCGATCTTCAGATCGCGGGTGAGGAACGATTGGACAGCGAGATGATGCGTGTCTTCGCCGGTCGCCAACAGCTCCAATGGCTCCAACTCTATGGTGGGCCAGCCGGCGAACGCGGTACGCCACTCGGCAGGCGAGATGTACAGGCGGTCCACGGGCGGCAAGAACCGGTGCTCGGCTGTCCGTTCGGCGGCCCGGCGCTCGATCTCGGTCCAGGCGTGCTCAATCGCCGCGTCCACCGCGCCGGCGCTGTCCATCCACACCACCGCGTTGGCGGGCAGGTACGCCGCCAGGGTGTCGAGTGCGGGATAGAAGTACGGCAAGAAGAATTCGACGCCGGGGAACAGCAGCCCATTGGCGAGCCCGTCGAGCATCTGCAGGCGTTCCTCGCGGCTGACCTCCAGATCGAAGGCGCGAGTTTCGATCGCACGCAGCGCCTCCCGATTGGACCGGCCGTGCGCATCGAACTCGCGGACCGGCAAGATGAGGAATTCCGCGTGCGGTTGCAGGGAGCGCTGGCTCACCGGATCGAATTCGCGGATCGACTCGATGACGTCGCCCATCAGTTCGATGCGCAACGGTTGCGGGTGGGCGGGCGGAAAAATATCCAAGATGCCGCCGCGGATACCGAAGTCGCCGCGGTCTTCGACGAGCGCGACCCGCCGGTAGCCCCAATCGTCGAGTTGCCGCGCCAGGGCCTCGAGGTCGATCTCGTCGCCTTCCACCAGATACCGCAGGCGCGCGCCGAACTCTGCCCGTGGCGGCACACGTTGGAGCACGGCCTCGGCAGTGGTGACGACGATCGGATCTCGGGTCTGCTGCAGGTGGTACAGTCCCTCGATACGTGCCGCCACCGTCTCTGGAGTCGGCGAGAGATCTTCAAATGGCACCACGTCCCACGCGGGGAAGTAATGGATGCGCCGCGCGAAGGGCGGGGCGTTGTCGTCCTCGCCGTAGAAGAATCGCAGGGCGTCCACGAAGGCTTCGGCGTCTTTTGCCGAGGGCAGGACAATAAGGGCGGGCCGCGCCACCTGGGTCAGCGCGCGCCAGACGAAGAACGCCCGCGCGCCCCCCTGCAGCCCACGGACCTGCCACTGGCGCCGGTCGGTTGCTGCGTGCACCGACGAGGCCAAAGCCGCGTGCAACTGCCGCAGCGCGTGCTCACAATCGGCGTGGGTGGTGTCCATGGGCAATACGAAAAGGGGAGATCCATCGCGGGACCTCCCCTGCGGCATCCTACGCAGAATGATTAGCAGGCCACTTGGGGGGCCACAATGTGGTGTGTGCGCGTGATAATTAGGGCCCCTTGGTAGCGGTGGGAGCCTTTGTGCCTGACTACGCCGCTGGCAAGCGCCGGCAACCGAACGAGGGTCTCTCGCAATTCGAGTGCCCTGTTCGCTGAGTTACGCTTGGCGCATCGCCGCGTAACGTCCGCACCGGCAGGTTAGAGATGTGCGCTGCTCATGGTGTCGGCGGCGCCACGGGATTGAGCCGTAACAGCGCATCGGATAGTTTGGTGAGCAATGCCTACCAGCCAGGACCTCTACGATCAGGCCGTGGATTGCATCGCCGAGGGCAAACTCGACGACGCCATCATTACGTATCAAGGGGCTCTGGCCGTGGACCCGAACTTCTCCGACGCGTGGGAAGGCCTGTCGATGGCGTATGCCGACAAAGAGATGTGGGCGGAGGCAATCGCGGCGGCGAAAAAGGTGGTGGAACTCAGCCCCGATGATCAGCTCGCGTACACCAACCTCTCGCGGATCTACCAGCGCGCCGGCAATGTCCCTGAGGCGGAAGCCTGGGCGGCGAAAGCACGCATCCTTGACTGGAAAGCCCAGTTGAAGTGACCGGCCGATCGCTGAGCCTGCGAATGGCGCATCGCATATGGCTGGAATTCTGGACCATACGCCATAAGACATACGCTATTTGCCATCGGCCGAAATGTCCCAGCGTAATCTTGAGCGCAACCGCCGTGATCTGACGATCACACTTGCCATCACCGCGGCGTACTGCCTGGTCGAGTTCGTCGGCGGCGTGATGACCAACAGTCTGGCGTTGCTGTCGGATGCTGGTCACATGTTCGCGGATGTGGCAGCCATCGGGTTGAGCTTGTTCGCCCTCTGGCTGGCACAGCTGCCACCGACCGCCAGTAAGACCTTCGGTTACCACCGGGTGGAGATCCTCGCGGCTCTCGTTAACGCGCTGTTTTTGTGGGTCATCGTCGGTCTGATTTTCATCGAGGGCTATCACCGCTTCGTGAGCCCGCCGGAGGTCAAGAGCGTGGGGATGATTTTCATTGCCGCGATCGGTTTGGGGGTGAACATCGCCAGCCTGTTGGTGTTACGGCGCTCCCAGGCCGAAAGTCTGAATGTCCGCGCGGCCTTTGTCCACGTATTGGGCGACGCGTTCGGCTCGATTGGGGCGGTGGTTGCCGGCGTGGCGATTCTGGTGGCGGACTGGGCGGTGGCGGATCCGCTCGCGAGCGGCGCAATCGGCCTGCTGATTCTCTACAGTTCCTGGGAGATCATTCGTGATGCCGTGGATATTCTGATGCAGAGCACGCCGCGTGGCATGCATGTGGCGGATGTCGAGGCGTGCCTGCTCCACATCCAGGGGGTCCGACAAGTGCACGACCTGCACATCTGGAGCCTGACCTCAGGCAGATACCATCTGAGCGCGCATCTGGTCGTCGGCGGCGAGGCCGAGCCGCACGGGATCATTGATGCCGCGCAGCGACGGCTCCACGAACGCTTCGGCATCGACCATACCACCGTCCAGGTGGATCGCGAGGTGGAGTGCGCGGAGCTTTATCGCGTTCATTAGGGCACAGTATCGGAGCGGGGACGCGGGATGACGACGCTTCTGCCCACAGGGCCCAACGCGCAGCAGATCCAGTACTGGAACGATCTCGCAGGGCGGAAGTGGGCGACGTACCAGTCGTCGATTGATGCCCAGCTCGCCCCCCTGGGGCAACAAACGATGGATCGCCTGGCCATTGCGGCCGGCGAACGCGTGCTCGACGTCGGCTGCGGCTGCGGCAACACCACCCTCGAGTTGGCACGCCGAGTCGGTCCAACGGGAAAAGTGACCGGCATTGACATCTCGACCCCGATGCTGGAGTTGGCACGCGAGGCGGCGCGGGCGGCTGGTGTCGACCACGTGCGGTTCGAGAATGCCGACGCCCAGACGTTTGCGTTTTCCACATGTTCCGTTGCAGTCGTTTTCTCGCGCCTGGGCGTGATGTTCTTCGATGATCCGGTGGCGGCGTTCGCCAACCTGCGCAAGGCCCTACGACCAGGCGGCCGCATCGGGTTCGTGTGTTGGCAGGAGTTGCGGCGCAACGTGTGGATGCACGTGCCCCTGGAGGCTGCGTCGCCGTACCTCCCCCCGCAACCGCCGCTCGAACCCAACCTTCCCGGCCCTTTCGCTTTCGCCGATCCGGGGCGCGTGCGTGAGTTGCTGACGCGTGCCGGCTTTGTCGCGCTCCGCATCGAGGCACTGCACGAAACCCTTGCGATTGGCGGCCAACAAGGCTTGGACGAGGCAGTCGGTCTGCTGCTGCAGATCGGACCGCTTGGGCGCGCGTTGGTTGATGTCGTGGGCGAGGTGCGTGCCCGCGTTGCAGAGTCGGTGCGGGACGCAGTCGCCCCGTTCCTCACGCCCTTGGGCGTACGGATGCCGGCCGCGGCATGGATCGTCACGGCGGCGCAGCCGGCTTGATGCGTGCGCCCCTCGTCCGCCGGCCAGGCTTTGGGCGGTAGTGCGCACCCGCTCACTGGCTGAACGCGTTTGTGTTATACGACCGCGGTGGCCAAAACACGGACCGTTTTTTCCTGCCAGGCTTGCGGATTCCAGTCGCCCCGTTGGCTAGGACGGTGTCCCGACTGCCAGGGCTGGAACAGCCTGGTGGAGGAGCCCACCGCCACGACGGTGGAAGCGGGGCGCTACGCCCTGGGAGAATCCCGCTCCGAGGCCCAACCGATCTGCGCCGTCGCGACTACGACGCGCAACCGCTACCGCTCTCACATCGGCGAACTGGATCGCGTATTGGGCGGCGGGGTGGTGCCCGGATCGGTCATCCTGATCGGGGGTGATCCCGGAATTGGCAAGTCGACGTTGGTGCTGCAAGCGCTGGCCGCGTTGGCGAAGGATGCCCGTGCCTTATACGTGTCGGGAGAGGAGTCACCGCAACAGATCCGCATGCGCGCCGACCGGCTCGGCATCGACAGCGCCAGCGGTGATCGCTTGTTGGTGCTGGCGGAGACCGCCCTCGAGCGGATCGTCGCGCAGGCTAAGAAGCTCGCGCCGGCGGTGCTGGCCGTCGATTCGATCCAGACCGTCTTCACCGAACGCCTCGGCTCGGCGCCCGGCAGCATTGCGCAGGTGCGCGAAAGCGCGGGACAGCTCGTCTTGCTCTCGAAGGCAAGCGCGTTGGCAACATTCCTCGTTGGTCACGTGACCAAAGAGGGCACGTTCGCCGGCCCACGGGTGCTCGAGCACATGGTGGACACGGTGCTCTATTTTGAAGGCGATCGCGGGCATTCGTTCCGGATTCTGCGCGCGGTCAAAAACCGCTTTGGTTCGACCAACGAGATTGGGGTGTTTGCGATGCGCGAGACGGGCCTCCAGCCGGTGGCTAATCCATCCGAACTGTTCCTCGCTGAGCGGCCAGTGGAGGTCCCGGGTTCAGTGGTGACCGCGACGTTGGAAGGCACGCGGCCGATTCTGGTGGAAGTGCAGGCGCTGGTCTCGCCCAGCGCCTTGGGGACACCACGCCGTACGACGCTCGGCATCGATCCGAATCGCGTCGCCCTGCTGATTGCCGTGCTCGAAAAGAAAATGGGATTGCACCTGTTTGGTCATGACGTGTTCGTCAACGTGGCCGGTGGCATTCGCGTCGCCGAACCGGCGTCAGACTTGGGCGTTGTCGCGGCCGTCGCCTCGAGCTTCCTCGAGAAGCCGATTGATGCGCGCTGCCTGTTGATCGGCGAGGTGGGACTCGCCGGCGAAGTCCGTGCCGTCAGCCAGGCCGACGTGCGTGTGCGCGAAGCGATCAAGCTCGGTTTCTCGCGCTGCGTGTTGCCGGAATCCTCGCGGCGGCAACTCCCGGCCTTCGAGGGCGTGGAACTACAGGGAGTGAGTTCCCTGAACGAGGCGTGGGATCTGCTTTTCTAGATCTCCAGCAGCGGTGCCGGTGGACTTCGCCCAGAAGCTGTCAAAGATCAGTTCCGACCGGGACAATTGTCAATATAAATTTATGATCGGTTGGGGTTGCAAGAAATCTCTCATTTGTGGTACCTCTTGCAGCCACTCTGGCAAATTGTCCGTGAAGTGAAGGGGGCAGGCGGCGATCGGCAAGAAGCGTATGGTGTGGCTGAAAGTAATCTCATCCCGCAATGTCGCTTCACGCGGGTGAACTTTCGGACGTGTAAGTGGGTGGTGGTGCGGAAGGTTGATCAAGCCGTGAGAACAGTCAGAGCAAATCGTCCGAAGAGGGTTTTGGTCGGAACGGTGATGCGACCAAGGAGAATGGGCGTGTAAACCAAATCCAAGTTGCCCGAGGGCGCCTCAGGCTCTTCCCCGCCTGGGCAACGAGAATCGAAGGGAGGGAGGAACCCATGCGACTCCGAACGTACGGAGTTTTGGCTGTTTCCTTTGTGTTGACCATAGCCGGTTGTGCTGCCAAGCAGCACCCCGCAACAGATCTCGAACAACTATCGCTGCAGTCACTTGCTCCGACGGCACCGCTGCAAACGCCGGCCGGGCAGTACGGTTTGTCGCTCTTCCCCTACCAGGGCAAGGCGTCCACAGCGGGCGCCGGTGGTGGCAAAGGGGATCAGTTCGACTTTTCGCATCCCCGCGTCGACAATTTCGTGACCAAGTATCAAACGAATTTGCGGGGATTCTACAGTCGGGCCCTCTCACGCAGCAGTCGTTACGTGCCGCAAATGTCCTCGATTTTGGAGAAGGAAGGTGTGCCACAGGAGTTGGCCTACCTGCCGTTGATCGAGAGCGGCTTCAGCGTGCATGCGGTTTCCCGAGCGGGAGCGGTAGGACCATGGCAGCTGATTCCCGGGACCGGGCGGCGCTATGGATTGCGCATCGACCGGTACGTCGACGAACGCCGCGACCCCGTGAAATCCACCCATGCCGCAGCCCAGTACCTGAAGGACTTGCATGACATGTTCGGGGACTGGCACCTATCGCTGGCGGCTTACAATACCGGCGAGATGAACATTGTCCGCATCCTTGAGCGTCGGCGCGCCGAGAATTTCTGGGAGATGAGCGAGCGCGGGTACCTTTACCAGGAGACCAGTGACTTCGTGCCGGGGTTCCTCGCGGCGTTGCAGATCGCGGCGGCGCCGGAGGCGTACGGATTCGAGGCACCGATCGACTTGCCGCCGAAGTACGACGTCGTCAAGGTGGAGCGCTCGCTTTCGTTGTCGACCATTGCCCAACTCAGCGGCACATCGACAGAGTCACTGAAAGATTTGAACCCAGCGCTGCACCGTGGCGTCGTCCCGCCGAGCGGGTATGCCATTCGTGTCCCGAAAGGGACCAAGGAGACCCTCGAGGTGGCTCTGGCCAGTTACAAGGGTCGTTCGGCGCCGGTACTCGCGGCGGAAACGCGGCCGCGGAAGGGGCGGGGCTCGGGCGCGGTAAGCAAGACCCGCGCGCAGAGTGGGACGCGGCGTGGGCAAGCGGTTGCCTCGAAGTCCACCAAAGCGCACCGTTCGTCTGGCAAGACGCTGGTGAAGACGGCTGGCACAGCGAAGACGGGCAACTCGCGTGTGGCGCGCCGACAGCAGGCGCCGATCGTTGTTGCGAAACACAAGGGAAGCTCGCGGGTCCTCGACTGAGCAGCCGCCCTGCCCTCACCGAAGTTTCGGGCGGGGGATGCCTGATCCGCTACGGGTGCGGCGTGCTGCGCGCACAAGCTAGAGATCTATCGGCAGTGCGTTCACGGCGTGCGGCGTTGCTTTTCGACAGCGGTGGCGCTGTCGGGGGATGGGTATTGCGCACGTGCGGCTGAGGCCGCACCACTCGATGGCCGATGCCATGGACGCAACCAAGATCCGCCACTTCGTCGAACAGGTCTGGACCGGGAGTATCGTCCCCACCCTGCAACGGTACATCACCATCCCCAATCTTTCGCCGGCGTTCGATCCAGAGTGGGAGCGGCACGGCTACATGGATGCCGCTGTCGACTTGATCACGAACTGGATCGCAGCCCAGAAAGTGCCGAACCTCAGGATCGAGGTGTTGCAGCTGAGCGGATGTACCCCCTTGATCTACGTTGACGTTCCCGGGGAGTCTTCAGAAACCGTCCTGCTCTACGGCCACCTCGACAAACAGCCGCCGATGGAGGGTTGGCATCCGGGCTTCGGGCCGTGGACGCCGGTGATTGCAGACGGCAGACTGTACGGCCGGGGCGCGGCCGATGATGGCTACGCGGGATTCGCCGCAATCACGGCGATCAAGGCGCTACAGCAGTTTCGCCTGCCGCATGCGCGATGCGTCGTGTTGATCGAGGCGTGCGAGGAGAGTGGAAGCGGTGACTTGCCACGGTACATCGATCTTCTGCAGGATCGGATCGGCCAACCGAACCTCGTCGTTTGTTTGGACTCTGGCTGCGGGGATTACGAGCGCTTGTGGATTACCTCGTCGTTGCGCGGCCTGATCAACGCCACCCTCACCGTGCGTACCTTGACCGAGGGCGTGCATTCCGGCGCGGCCAGTGGGGTGGTGCCTTCGACGTTTCGCATCGCGCGCCAACTGCTGAGCCGGTTGGAGGATGCGGACACCGGTACGATCATGCCACGCGATCTGTGGGCCGAAATACCCGTTGTCCGTGCCCGACAGACTCGCGAGGTCGCCGCGATCGTGGGTGCCGCCCTCTGCGAGATGTTTCCGTTTTCCGGCGGTACCCGCCCGGTCACAGATGACCCTGTGGAGATGCTCCTCAATCGTAGCTGGCGGCCCCAGTTGGAGGTGACGGGTTCGGGTGGCCTGCCGTCGCTCGACAACGCCGGGAACGTCCTGCGCCCTTGGACGGCCCTCAAGCTTTCGCTGCGGCTGCCACCGACGCTCGATGCAAACGTTGCGGCGGTATTCCTGCAACAGTTGTTGACGGACGATCCAGCCTACGGTGCCGCCGTGACAGTGGTGTGTAGCGACGTCGCCTCGGGGTGGAATACCCCGATCTGTCCGCCGTGGCTGGAGCACGCTGCGGAGCAGGCCTCGCGCGAGTGTTTCGGCAATCCGCCGGCGTACATGGGTGAAGGCGGGACGATTCCGTTCATGGCGCTGCTGGGTAGGAAATATCCGGATGCGCAGTTCCTGATCACCGGCGTGCTCGGGCCCCGCTCGAACGCACACGGCCCCAACGAGTTCCTCGACATTGCCACCGGCCAGCGTGTCACCGCTTGTGTAGCCCGCGTATTATACGAGCATCACGTCGCCTGCGGGCGGCAAGACACTTCCGGTAGCCGGCACGGCTGAGCCTCACGCGAGTAGAGGGCGCAAGCGCCCCGCGGTTGGGGCTGTTGCCTCAGCTCAAGTCTCAGTGGCGCCGTGCGCCGTCGCCCGGCCTGAGACGCCCAATGCCGCACCGACGGTATCGACGACCGTAGAAACGGGAAGCCGGTGAACACAGAACGTGTGCGGTCCGCAGCGAGAACACGGGTTCGGGGCATGCAGGCTGCGGATGCGGGCACCGCGTGGCGCCCAAATGGCGGGATCCGTCGGACCGAACAGCACAACGCCTGTCGCCCCTGTGGCGCTGGCGAGGTGGCTGATCCCCGAGTCATTCCCGAGGTAGCAGCGACTGCGGCGCAACAGTGCAACGACTTGAGACAGGGAGAGCCGATCGGCAACGATGTCAGCTCCGTAATCCGGCTGTCCTTGTTCAGACTCCGCCGGCCCCTGCAACAGGACAGTGTGGATGCCATAGCGCTGTCGGCACTCGCGCACCGCGGTGCTGAAGCCGCGCCAGTTCTTTTTCGCCGATCCGCTTCCGGCATGGACAAGCAGAAACGGATTGACGACACGGTATTGCCGTGCGAACCCATCGAACCACGGCGCGTCTTCGGCGACAACGGCATCGACAGGGGAACAGGGCGTGACACCAGCGCAACGGGCGAAATAGTCGACCGCGTGCTCGCCGGCGCTCATGCCGCGGAAGCGAAACACCTGTACGCATCCACCGGTGACATCTGCCAAGCGCCGCGCCACGTGCGGCGCGCCGAATCCGGTCCACGAGTACGCCCAGTCGTACCCCCCGAAGAGCTGCCGCGCCGCGACGCTTACCGGGGAGTCGGCGACGAACATGTCCGCCACCTCCCGCCGATCAATCGATGCCGTCACGGTGTCTGACCACCGGATGAGTTCCAGCAGTGCGGGCTTGGCGCAAAGCAGGAGGGTGCCGCGGTGCCGAGCGCGCAGCGCCGCCAATGTCGGCAGAAAACACATGAAGTCGCCGAGCGCTCCAGGAAACAATACGAGTGCACTGTCAGTATCCCGTGGCATCGGCGCGAATTGACTTGAACGAATGGCGCCGATATTTTGCCTCTGCTCGCGCACAAGCTCAATCATGTTTCCCGCGGTAGCGAAGTCCTGCCTCGATCTCATCGGCAACACGCCGGCGGTCCGCCTCAACCGTATCCCCGGACCAGACGCCGCCGACGTGTGGGGAAAGCTGGAATCGTTCAACCCGGGTGGGAGCGTCAAGGATCGCATTTGTTTGACCATGGTCGAGGCCGCCGAGCGTGATGGCAGGTTGCACCCCGGCGACACCATCATCGAGCCGACGAGCGGCAACACCGGGATCGGCTTGGCGCTCGTGGCAGCCATCAAAGGGTACCGACTCGTACTGACCATGCCTGACACAATGAGTGAGGAACGGCGCAGCCTCCTGACCGCGTTCGGCGCGCAACTCGAATTGACGCCGGATACCAAGGGCATGCATGGTGCGATCCACAAGGCCGAAGAATTGCTCCGGGAACACCCGGACTATTTCATGCCGCAGCAGTTCCGCAATCCCGCCAATCCGGCGGCGCACCGGCACACCACCGCGCGCGAGCTTTTGCGTCAGTTCGAGCGTATCGACGCGTTCGTCGCCGGTGTGGGTACGGGCGGGACCATTACCGGTGTAGGCCAGGTCTTGCGCGAGAGGATGCCGGGGGTGAAGATTTATGCGGTGGAACCGGCGGCCTCCGCGGTGCTGTCCGGTGGTGAGGCGGGGTTCCACAAAATCCAGGGTATCGGTGCGGGATTCGTTCCCGATACGTTGGACCCGACCGTCTATGATGACGTCATTCGTGTTGCCGACCAAGACGCGATGGATTACACACGTCGCCTTGCTCGCGAGGAGGGCATACTGGCTGGGCTCTCGGCGGGAGCCAATACCTGGGCGGCGGTGCAGGTGGCTCGAGTACTGGGGAAGGGGAAAACGGTGGTCACCGTCTTCTGCGATACCGGTGAGCGCTACCTGACGACCGAGATCTTCGAGGCGGGAGGGCTCTGATGTCCGCTAAACTCGAGGACCTCCGCAGCCTGCTGCGCGACATGGGACGCGTCCTGGTGGCATTCTCCGGCGGGGTGGACTCGGCTTTTCTCCTCTGTGTCGCTGCCCAGGAACTCCACGAGCACGCCGTAGCCCTCACCATTCGATCGCCCACGGCGGTGGACGATGATTACACCCAAGCGGTCGAACTCGCACGCGCCTTCGGTGTGCCGCATATCATCGTTGATAGCAACGAACTGGAAATTCCAGGGTATGCAGCCAACCCCATCAACCGCTGCTACTTCTGCAAGGGAAATTTGTACGAGGTTTGTGCGGCGGAGGCTTCCAAGCACGGGATCGCGCAGATTGTCGATGGTGCGAACCTCGATGATCTCGGGGATTACCGACCCGGCCTCCAGGCGGCGACCGAACACCGGATCCGGCATCCGCTCGTCGAGGCACAGTTGCGCAAGGGCGAGATCAGAGAACTCAGTCTGGCTCTGGGACTGCCGACGTGGGATAAACCGTCGAGCCCGTGCCTGTCATCGCGGTTCCCGTACGGTACGGCGATCACGCCCGCCGGCTTGGGACGCGTGGCTGCTGCGGAACGGGTCTTACGTCAACTTGGGTTTACGGAATGTCGCGTGCGATATCACGACACCATCGCCCGCATCGAGGTGCCGGGGGAGTTGATCGAACGTGTGGCCGCAGCGGACATCCGGGAAACCCTCGTCAAAGAATTGAAGGCGATCGGCTTCCTTTACGTCACCCTCGATCTTCAGGGCTTTCGTAGCGGAAGTTTAAACGAGGGGCTACGTTTGCACGCGTAAGCCCACCGATCAATCCACTGTCCGGTCTTCCCCCGCCTGAAGGACGACCCACTCAGAGGCCGACAGCCTCTTGTGGTCGTCTAATTAGTGGGCGAAAATATCGCTCAGCTCTTCCATTATTTTCTCTTCTGGATGGGCTCGAGCGATCGAGAGTTCCTTGACCAGCAGGTTGCGCGCGGTATCGAGCATCTTGCGCTCACCGAACGACAGTTCCTTGTCGCCCTTGAGGACGAAAAGATCCCGTAGAACCGCAGCAATTTCCAGCACCGACCCTGTCTTGATCTTCTCCGTATACTCACGGTAGCGGCGGTTCCAAGTCTGCTGATCGATCTCGACGCGGCGTTCGCGCAAGATCTTGTAGACCTTGCCAACCATATCCTTGCCGATGATTCGTCGCAGCCCCACGGAGGCGACGTTTTCCGTGGGGATCATGATGGTCATGTCATTTTCGAGAATCCGGAGCATGTAGAAGGTCTTCTCGGTTCCCGAGATGACCCTGCTTTGGATGCTCTGGATAACGCCAACGCCGTGAGCCGGATAGACGACTTTTTCACCAACCTTGAACAACGTCTGTTCCTCCCTGGCCCCGAGCAATGGGTCATTATTTCATTTTGCCGTCGTTGGGTCAAACGACGCGTCGATACCTGATCCGGGAGGGGGGGAAGGGCGGTCTCAGCGCGGGGAAGAAGGTCCGTAGCGCTGGGTGTAGAGTGCGGTGAGGCGCTGTCGCAGGCCACCGAAGCTGCCATTCGACATCAGCAGTACCACATCGCCGGGACGGGTGTCATCGGCGAGGATACCGGCGATCGCATCGGGGGAGGCCGGTGCGATCGCCGGAATGTTTCGGGCACGCAGATCTTCGACCAGCTGCTGCGGCGAGAACACCTCCGATTCGACCAGCGCGTCGGTTTGCTTTTGAAAAACGCCGCCAATAATCACCTCGTCGGCAGCGGCGAAGGCACTGACGTATTCCTGCTGGAACACTTTTCGCCGACTTGTGTTCGAGCGGGGCTCGAACACCGCCCACAGGCGGCGTTGAGGATAGCGCAACCGGAGGGCGGTAATTGCGCCGGCAACCGCCGTCGGATGGTGGGCGAAATCGTCAACCAGAGTGATGCCGCCAAAGTTTCCGACGACCTCTTGGCGTCGTGTGACCCCGCGGAAGCTGGCCAGCCCTGGGAGAATTTCTCCGCGTGTCAGGCCTAGAGCGCGGGCCAGCGCGAAGACCCCGAGTGCGTTGCGCGCATTGATCGGACCCGGCTGGGCGATCGCCGCGGTGCATTCGACCGTACCTTTGCGGACGATCTCGAAGACCGTGGCGCTGCCGGTGTCGCGGAGATTTGTTGCCTGCCAGTGGGCGGCATCGCTCAAGCCGAAGCTGACACGGGTGCTGCGGCTCGCCGTGACGTCGAGCGCGTGAGGAAAGTCAGCGGAGACGACGAGCGGCGCATTTGCCGGCAGAATGGCAACGAGGCGGCGAAAGGCGTCCTTGACCTGTGTCAGGTTACGATAGATGTCCGCATGGTCGAACTCGACCGCTGTGAGCAACAGGGCTTGCGGCCGGTAGTGCAGGAACTTCGGGCCTTTGTCGAAGAATGCGGTATCATACTCGTCTCCTTCGACAACGAACTCAGGTCCCGCGCCAAGCTTGTAGTTTCCCTGGAAATCCAGTGCCTCCCCTCCGACCATCAGGCTGGGATCGCGGCCCGCTTGCTCGAATACCCACGCCAGGAGTGCGGTTGACGTCGTCTTGCCATGTGTCCCGGCCACGACGAGCGGGTGCCGGTCGGCGAGGAAGAGTTCAGCCAGGGCCTGCGGGAACGAGACGTAGGGCAGGCCGCTTGCGAGCAGCGCTTCGACCTCCGGATTGGTGCGTGAGACTTTGTTGCCGACGACCACCAAATCGGGACGGTCGGCCAGATTCGCAGCGCCGAACCCCTGTCGGATGGCGATGCCCAAACGCTCCAATACCGTGCTCATCGGGGGGTAGACGTTCTCGTCGGATCCCGACACCTGGTAACCGCGCTGCTTGAGCATGCCGGCAAGCGCGGACATGCCGACACCGCAGATGGCGATCAGATGGATTCGGCGGGCGCTCCCGCGGCGCACGGCATCAGGGACGATGTTCAATTGGCAATGCTCCAGTGGTAGCGTCGGTTACGTGAGCGCTTTGATGACCCGATCGTGGATGAACGGGCGAAAAGCCTTAATGAGGTCGTTATCGCGGGTGGGGTGCACCCGGTTGCTCAACAGGATGACAT
>JAGDMS010000054.1 GCA_017860575.1 Deltaproteobacteria bacterium
CGCCCGGATGGAGGGCAAGGGCGACTTCGCGCCGGCCAGCAACACGGTCACGCATGCCACCACTGAGGCGCTGGCTCGAAGCGCTGGATACCTTCCGGAGCAGGCCAGCATGATTGCAGACGCGAACCTGAACGAGGATGTGAGAATTAGCATTTGGCGCAACCAGTTTCATTTTAGTCAGGGGGCAACGCGAATGCTCGGTACGCTCAGGGGTCTTGCCGCCACGGCTGCTGGCGACAGCCGCTTTCAGTATATCGGGGCTGCCACACATTACGTTCAAGATGGTCTCACCCTGGGGCATATGGTTCCAGGCACGCAGCTGTTGGCAGGGCCGCTTGGGGCACCCTTCCGGTTCCTGATTCATCAGACCTTCGGCGGTGAGATTTACCTCCGTGAAAGTTGGAGAACGGAGACCTTGCGGTTCCTCCAGCAAACGCGGGGCGCCGCAGGCGTGTAAGGAAGCGCCATGCGACGTATGCGGAAGATCATTTTGGCAGCGGCCGCCTGGATCTTGCCCGGCAGCCCAACATCGGCGGGTGAACCGTATTCAATACCCGCACATTGGGTGGCCGACCCCACCGCCGTTGAGCCGAACACATCCGAGTTCATGTTCGAGGATGCTTCCTTCTCATCTGATGGCACTGGCTGGATCGTGGGGGACAAGTTCTTCCTCCATGTGATTGGAGAGCAGATCGAGATCACGTTTACCAATCGCGCTTATATTCACTTTCACACGGTCACCCTAACAACCTCTGGTGAGGCCTGGGCCGGAGGTTTCCAGGGAGAGAGCTCGGGCGACGACGCGATTGTTTGGCGGAACAGCAGCGGGAAATGGCGTCCGGTGGATCTCTCACCTCTTCCGGTGCGTGCTCGTCACATACTGAAGCTGCGCTTTGAATCCCCGCAAAGCGGCTGGGCACTGCTCGCTGATTTTGATCCGAATGACCCATATGCGACTCCCACGGGAAGCTTCCTGCATTTTGATGGCGTCACGTGGCGGGAAGTCGTCCCCCTATTCTCGAGTTCCCGGCCTCGGCTGAAGGACATGTGCGTGCAACCGACAGGGGCAGGCTGGGCAGTCGGGGATGCTCGCGACGAGGCGGGCCGCTGGCACGGGGTGGTGCTCAAGAAAGAGGGCCTGGAGTGGCGCGAAGTCGCCCTCCCCCCGCTTGTCCCGGACGCGTGGCAGTTGAACAGGGTGGCCTGCTTTTCGACCGGAGGGATGCTCGCCAGTGCGGAAGTTGCAGGCACCGAGCAGGGCACAACAGAGGGCATTCTGCTTCGCTACGACGGCTCATGGATGACGATTCCATTTCCCGATACGTACCGCGAGTACATCGCCAGTGCCCTCACTGTGGTACGCGATGACGACATCTGGTTGCACGCTAGCGCGCTCTCGAACTTGTCGATACTCTTGCACCGGGCTGGCGAACACTGGTCCGATGTTCCAATCCCACCATTACCGGGCAAGGGGCCACCCTATCGCGGCGTCACGGTGAACGCGATGCAGTTCGTATCACCAAATGAAGGCTGGGCCGTTGGAACAAAATACTATGGCGAAGGGTATTTCCGCGGCCTACTGTTCCACTATAAGGACGGCGCCTGGCGGACGCGGAACTGGAACTGGCATTTCTGGAACCAGCGCTGGTTCGGGCTGTTTGGGGAGTGACCGAGGGACCGCAGGAAGGGACCCGTAGTTGACTCGACTTCTCGCTCGCCCGCAGAGCCAATTCCTTCCGCAAATGCCCGCGAGGTCCCGTGAGAAGGCCATCCATTGGAAGCGGGCCGCCCGATCGATCGCTGACCGCGCCGCAGCCGGACGGGCATCGCCGCTGTCCGCGATGGCAGACGGCCTCATCCCCATGAAGGACACGGCCTTCGCGGTAGTCGACGAGGGGGAGTGGGCACAACAGCATCGCGCCCGCGCCTGACGGGGCGCTTCCTCAGCAGCGCGTCATGGACCTCGCTACCGAGTGAGCACTGCGCATCGCCCGCCGTTCACGCATCACCCCCACCAACCCCTTGCACACCTCGCCGTTTTCCCGCTGAATGTTCCCGTGACCGAGCTGAAGCAGCGATCCTTGCTCAGGCGTTTGTTCTCGCTCATCGGGACGTTGAAATGCTGCGCCACGCAGCCGGCGCAGCACGCACGCATATGGTTAACAGCCTGCTCCCTCGTTTTCACGCTGCTCGGCTGCACACCACCGCCACGGGCGCCGGTGACGCCCCCGGTCACCAACGACGTATCTTGTGTGCCCGCCGGCACGTGGGTTGTACCGGCAACGGGTCAACGCATGACCACACCGGAGATCGTCAGCTTGGCCGCGACGCGGCGCATCGTGTTGCTCGGCGAAGGGCACACCTACCCCGAGCATCACCTGTGGCAGCTCGAGATGATCGCCGCTTTGCACGGGCGCCGCCAGCACGTGGTGATTGGGATGGAAATGTTTCCACGCAGCACCCAAGCGGTGTTGGACCAGTGGGTGGCGGGGCAATTGGACGAGCACCGCCTGCTGCTGGACGGTGCATGGAAATCCTTCTGGCGGCTCCCTGCCGAGTTGTACCTGCCGATTCTGCGCTATGCGCGCATGAATCGGGTGCCGCTGCGCGCACTCAACGTTCCCCGCGAGTTGGTCTCCCGCGTTGCCGCCGAGGGCTGGGACCAGGTGCCGGAAGCGGACCGCCAGGGCTTGTCGCAACCAGCCCCCGCCACACCTGCGTACGAGAAATTCCTGGCGGAAACGTATCGGCAGCACCGCGACGAGCCCGACGTCCCTGACGAAGCACACCTCGCGCGCTTCATCGCCGCCCAGCTGGTATGGGACCGGGCGTTTGCCGAAGGCCTGCGGGCAGCGGTCGCGGCCCAGCCGGACGCGCTGGTAATCGGGCTGATGGGATCGGCGCATGTCAAGGACGGCTTCGGCGTTCCGCACCAGCTCGCGTCGCTCGGTGTCGATCCCAAGGATGTCTTGGTGCTGTTGCCCTGGGATGCGTCGGGCGAGTGTGCCACACTCGAGCCCGGCGCGGCGGACGCGGTCTTCGGCATCGAGATCGTGGAAGCGGCGTCAACGCCACCGCGCCTGGGCATCGTCATTGCGCCGGCTGACGGAGGCGTAGCCGTGAAAGAGGTGTCGCCCAAGAGCGTCGCAGCCGCCGCCGGCATCCGTCGCGGCGACGTGATCGTCGAAGCAGCCGGGGTCGCACTGCAGGCGCCCGGCGACCTGCAAGAGATCGTCGCGCGGCAAGCACCTGGCACCTGGCTGCCGCTGCGCGTGCGGCGCGGCAAGGCCAAGGTCGAGATCGTGGCACGCTTTCCCGCGCACCCCAAGCCCGACGGCGCACAGTAATCGTGCTGCGATATTGTACCCTGCGCTACGGATGGGCACCGATTGTCGGTGTCGTGCTCGCCCTCTCTCTGACGGCCCGAGCGCCGGCGGCGGAACACGCCGGACACATCCCGATCCACCATCAGCTGACAGTACGCATCGACCCGCAACGCAGCGCACTCGCCGCCACCGATCACATCCGTGTGGCGGCGTCCGCGGCCCCCTCGCTGACACGCTTCGCGTTGGCCCGTACCCTCAGCGTCGACCGCCTGGTTGTCGACGGGACTACGCTGGCAATCGACCCGCGCGCCGGCCACTGGCCGCTCGAACTCGACAGCCGCGGGCCACACGATCTCATCATCGAGTATCACGGCGTGGTTGTCGCCGACAGCGCGGACGACGCGGACTTGGTGCTGGAGCCGGCAGGAACGTTCCTGATCGGCGACGGCTGGTATCCGACCTTCGACACGGACATGCTCTCGTACGACCTGACGGTCGAGGTCCCCGGTGGGCAACTCGTGGTCGCACCGGGCAAGCTCCTTGCCGAGACGAGCACGCCGCAACACTATCGGGCGCGTTTCGCTGCAGAGGGTCCGGTGGAAGCGATCACCCTGTTTGCCGGCCCGTACCAGGTGCAGGAGCGTCGCCACGCGAACCGCCGCCTGCGCACCTACTTCGATCCCAGCGTTGCCGACCTCGCCGCATCGTATCTCCAGAAGACTGCCCAATATCTTGATCTCTACCAGACATGGATTGGCACCTACCCGTACGCGGGGTTCGACGTGGTCTCGGGCCAGCGACCGCTCGGCCTCGGCTTTCCTGGTCTGACCTACGTCGGCACGATGGTGTTGCGCTTGCCGTTCCTGCTCGACACCTCCCTCGGTCACGAGGTGCTGCACAGCTGGTGGGGGAACGCCGTCCTGATCGACCTGAGCCACGGGAACTGGGCGGAGGGGCTTACCACGTTCATGGCGGACTACACCTTCGCCGAGCGCAAAAGCGAGGAAGCGGCGCGAGCGATGCGCGAACGCTGGATACGCGAGTACGCCGCTTTGCCAGCCGGCGCGGAGCAACCATTGACGGCTTTCCGCAGCCGCCACCATACGGCGTCGCAGGTGGTCGGCTATCACAAAGCCGCGATGGTGTTCGCGATGCTGCGGGACGAGATTGGCCGCGTGCGCTTCGACCACGGCATCCGGCGATTCTGGGAGCGCAACCGTTTTCGGCGGGCAAGCTGGACGGACTTGCGGCAGGCCTTCGAGGCCACCGCAGGCCGATCGCTCGCGGGCTTCTTCGCGCAATGGATCGAGCGTTCGGGCGCACCGGTCATCACGATTCGCGACACCGCGCTCCGCAGCGTCGACGGCGTGTCTCTGCTCTCGTTCGTGCTGGAGCAACCGGATCCCGTGTACCAGTTGCGGATACCGGTCGGCGTGAGAAGCGCTGGACAGAGTGGCGACGCCGCCGTCGTCCGTCTCAACGGATCACGCCAGCGCTATGAACTGCGTGTTGCGGCCCGGTCGGATCAGGTGTGCATCGATCCGGACTTTCGGCTCTTTCGCCGCCCACTGCCCGGTGAGGTCGCACCGATTCTGCGCGGCGTTGTGTTCGATATCAGCGCCTCAACACTCATCGCCGCCACGGATCCCCAGGCGCACGCCGCCGCAGAGGCGCTCGCGGTCCGCTTGCTCGAACGAAGGCCGGTGCTTGGCGACGCAGGTGCTGCACTGCCCGTCAACTCGGCGCTCCTCATCGGCACGGATGCGGAGGTGGCGGTGGTACTTAGTCGCGAGGGAATTTCGGGGCCGCCGCAGCGCATCGCCGGCCGTGGCACAGGACGGGCCTGGGCCACGCATCGGCCGGGCAACGGCGTGCTCGTGGTGATCAGCGGCCACGACGCCTCCGCGCTCACCGACATGAGCGCCCCCCTGCCGCATTACGGCAGCGACAGCTTCGTCGTGTTCGAGGGGAGGCGGGCCACCGACCACGGTGTCTGGCCCGCTGGCACAAGCCCGCTGTGCGTCGATCTCAGCTCCGCCAACGACCACGGGAGGAATGCGAACGACTGACGTGCCGCCAAGCTGAACTTTGGACTTTCGCCTTCGGACTGCGAGTGAAGGCCATGCTGGCCGCCTCGTTGGTTGTTGGACATGCCCATGCGGCCCCTCGACACGGCTCCGGAGAAGCTGGAGCCTACTCAGGGTGATTGGAGAAGAGCTTTGGAAATCAATCTGAAGACATCCGCTACGCAGGGTGAGTGGCGTCTGGAGGCGAACGTCAGTACTCTACGAGCATGACCAATCGCGACACGGCTGCGGCATGGCAGTACCATAATCAGACGAAGCACTCCGTTGCCAGCCTGCGCGCCAACCGGCACTACCTCGACTGGGAAATCAAACCACGGTCCTTCAAGGTCTACCCCGATTTGCAGCCCATTCCCCTCCCCCGGGAGCTGCGCCCGTCGTCGGTCGCTGCCTTGTCAGCCCTTCCGCCGCGCGTTGGTACGCTCAGCGATCAGCCGGTGGTGCCGGATCTCCCCGCGCTGGCGCGCGTGTTGCATTTCTGCGCCGGAATCACGCGGCGCAAGGTCTATCCGGGTGGCGAGGAAATGTACTTCCGCGCTGCGGCGTGCACCGGCGCACTGTACCACATCGACCTGTACGTCATCTGCGGCGATCTGCCTGGCCTCAGCGCCGGCGTGTACCATTTTGGGCCGCACAACTTTGCCCTGCACCAGTTGCGCGCTGGCGACTACCGCGGGACCGTGGCCGATGCCTGTGGCCTCGAACCGGCCGTGCGTCACGCCCCGGTGATCGTGGCCTGCACGTCAACCTACTGGCGCAACAGTTGGAAGTACCAGTCGCGCGCCTATCGCCATTGTTTCTGGGATTGCGGGACACTGCTGGCCAATCTGCTGGCCGTGGCATCCGCGGACGGAGCGCCCGCGCGTGTGCTGTGCGGATTTGTGGATGCGACGCTCAACCGCCTGCTGGACCTCGACAGCGCACGGGAAGTTACACTCGCCCTGGTGGCTCTCGGCCATGTCTCGGAACCGGCTCCGGCGGCATCGCCGTTCATACCCCTCTTGTCGCTGCCGACCCTCCCGCTCTCCCCGCGCGAAGTCGACTACCCGGACATCCGCGCCATGCACGCCGCGTCGTCACTGCTGACACCGGAGGATGTGACCGCGTGGCATGTGTCACCTCCTGAACCCGCGGCAACGCCACCGCCACCATCCGGCTCATTGTATCCGCTGTGCCCACGGGCGGATGCCGCATTGCCGGCTGACAGCATCGATCGGGTGATCCTGCGCCGCGGTTCGGCCCGCGTTTTCAGTCACGAACCCCTCCGCTTCGAGGATCTCTCGACTCTGCTCGAGCACACCGGTCACGGTGTCGCAACGGACTGTGGCACCTTGCTCAGCGACGCCTATGTCATCGTCAACGCCGTTGCGGGCCTCGCCGCCGGCACCTATGTCTACCGGCCCGCGGAGCGCGCACTGGAGCAGCTGCAGACGGGCGCTTTCCGACAGCAGGCCGGCTTCCTGGGCCTCGGCCAGGAACTGCCCGCGGACGCCGCCGTCAACCTCTACTTCCTGTGTGATCTGCAGCCGCTGTTGTCCTGCTTGGGCAACCGTGGGTACCGCGTGGCACAACTCGACGCCGCCATACGGGGTGGCCAGTTGTATCTTGCCGCCTACGCCCTTGGCTTGGGCGCGACCGGACTGACCTTCTTTGACGACGACGTCACGGCGTTCTTCTCGCCGCACGCTGCCGGCAAGAGCGTGATGTTCCTCGTGGCCATCGGGCACCGCAAGCGAATGCCGGCGCGGGCCTAAGGCGCCGCTCCGCAGCCGCTGAGCGCCCGACCCACCGCTTGCAGCAGTTCGTCGACGGTTACGCGGCCATCGCCATCTGCATCCGCCGGCTCGCACGCCGCGAGTGGCAGGGCTCCGAGCGCGATATCGACAGCCCTCACGATTTCCTCGACTGTCACGGCTCCATCCGCGCTGCAGTCACCGGCGCAACCGGACTGCGCGAAGGCACGGCTCAGGCGATCGACGTCGGGCGTCCCCAGACCGGATGCCAGGTCGTACCCCACGGCCGCAGCGAAACCGGTGACGCCGTTAGAGCTATTCGTTCCCGTGACGATGTCGTGGAAGGGGCCGGTACCGCTTGTGTACTGCTGCCGTCCCAACGCGTACAGGCGATGATTGATCGCGCCGGAAGCACCGCTGGACGTCGACGCGTTCAGCAACGCCACAACACCCGCCCACGCTGGCGCCGCCGCGCTGGTTCCCCCGACAATGACGAACTGACCGCCGACCACCGTTACGTACCCCATGGTCAGCGGACTAGCTTGCAACGAAACGTCCGGCACGTCCCGGGCGCCATCGAACGGCACCCCGGGCGCGTTTTGATAGTCCGGCTTCGGCACCAGCACGCTGGCACCGCCGCCAGAAGCGCCGTAAGCATCGTTCCACACCGTCTCACTCGCGTACCCGGTCGCATTCCCGCTGAGATCGAATGCCGGATCCAACGCCGTGCCCCCGACCGCAGTGACGTTGGCGTCGGACGCCAGCACGTTCACACCGGCAGTCGTGCCGTCCTGACAGTCATCCGCACCGTCGTCACCGGACGCGACCAGTACCGTCTGCCCCTGCGCCGCGGCTTGGGCATACGCGGGTCCAAACAAGAAGTGATCCGACGCATCGAGGCGTTCGCACGCGTCGAAGCTCATGGTGATCACCTTGGCCTCGGGGTGATGATTGACGATATCGAACAGACTCTGATCGATATCGGTGGCCGCGATGTCCACCAACACGGTGGCACCGGGCGCCATCGCATTCGCCCATTCCACGTCGAGCACCACCTCCCCTTCCTCGCCCTGGATGCATTGGGAGCGGTTGCGCACATTCCTGCAGACACCATTTGTGGCGCCCACGCCCGGATTCCGGGCCGGGAAAACTTTGACCGGCGGCAAGGTGGTGAGACCGAAATGGTGCTGGAACAACGTGATGTCGCTCAGGTTGAAGTCCGACCGGGCCACCACCGCAATGGTCTGCCCGGCGCCATTGATACCGCGATACAGCACCGGCCACGCGTTGTACGCCGTGAGCAGGTCGAACGGGGCCACCGTGTCAGAAATCCCGGACGAGTCCGCCACCCGCACCACCGGCCGTGCCAGAGGAAAGGTGTTGAGACGCATAACCTGCACGCTCCCCGCGAACCGCACCGGCACCAGTGGCGCATTCTCGTTGGCCAGGCGGACCGTACCGCGATACGAATAATAGTGCATGCGGACCCCGAAGGACCTTTCGACCGCGTCCACCTCACCGGAAAAGTCGATTCGCAGTCGATTTCCCCAGCTGCGCACGCGGAAGCCCGCGTCGCGCAGCCACTGCACCAGCGCCTCGTATAGCTCGGCCGGCGGCCCGAAGCGTGTGGCAAACTCCGCCGGCGTGAGCCAGCGGTGGTAATCGGGCGACCCCGGACGCTGTTGCTCCGCGATCAGCGCATCCACCTCCGCCCGCCGCGGCAACGCCAGCGTTATCGACATGTCCAGCACATCGTGTGGATCGCCACGCTCCAATCGGCGTGCATCCGTGGCCAGACGCGACACCGCCCCGCGCAGTGCGCAGTTCAACGCGCTCCTGTGCCCGGGTTACGTGGACGTTCAGGGCTAGGACCAGGAGCGCCAGGACGACGGTCACCAACCCGTGCCCTCGGTGCGCCTGCCGATGAAGGGAATAGCCGGCAGCCGCATCGACTGCCGCCGCCACACGCGTCAGAAGGCCCCCTCGTTATTGCGATTACCGGCTGTTCCGTTGTCTGCTGCTGGCCGCCGTTCCCGCATGTCGGCGAATTGCCGCTGCAGGCTGCGTTGCTGTACCGCCCGCTCCCCGCGGCGGATCTGATAGAGTTCCTTCTCTCGGAGCTCCAAACACGACAGTTTGTTCCAGTACACCAGCCCGGTATCGAGACCGATTTTGTAGGGCAGATCGATGAAAACCTCGCGGGACGGCGTATGGCCAAACAGGATGGTAAAGGGAAAGGGATGCCTGCTGGCAATGAACTCCTCCCGGATCCAGAGGAGATCTTCGCTGATCTGCTCGTCCAGAGGCCGAACCGGCGACAGCCCGCCGTGCACGCAAAGGAACTCCCCCTCGGGATGATACAGCTGCAACGAGCGTAAGAACTGCAGATGTTCTGGCGGCAGTGTCCGGGCGACCGCTGGGCCTGCGCATCCCTCCAGTCCGTAGCTGCGCAACGTTGCCTCACCGCCGTTGATCAGGAACGCATCCGGATACCGTCCTTCGTATCCCAAGAACGCGAGGAACATGTCTTCGTGATTGCCCTTGAGAAAGACGCACCGTGGTCCCTCCCCCTGCAGCCGCAGCAAGCGATCAATCACGCCTTTGGCCGAGGGACCGCGGTCGACATAGTCGCCGAGGAAGACAACGGTGTCGCCCGGGGTCGGCGCGATGTACTCGAGCAGGCGCTCCACCTCATCGACGCACCCATGGATGTCACCGATCACAAATGTCCGCGACGCGCTCATCCGTTCCCGGCCTATTGCCCCGTCCGCAGAACCACCCGCAAGCTCTCCTCGTCCGCCATCATCCGCAGCGCCGCCTTGTACGGGTCGATTTCGCCGCGCTTGATCTGCTGCAGCAAACCGGTGAAATGTCCGTTCTCCAAGCTGGCTTCCAGGCGGCGACTGATCTCCTCCTGCAGCACCTCGATAAATTCTTCCTGGCGTGCCGCGGCGCGATGCGCATCGCTGCCGCCGCTGGTGCGTGAGAACTGGCGGTGCTGGAGCACCGCGTCGAGCAGTTCGGCCACACCCTTTCCAGTCGTGGCTTCGGTCAACAAGACCGGCACCTTCCAGCCCGTGGCGGGGCGCAGTTGCAGCATCATCTCGAGCTCGGTCCGGATCCGTAGCGCGCCTTCTCGATCTGCCTTGTTGACGACGAACGCGTCGGCAATCTCCAGCAGGCCCGCCTTCATCGTCTGGATGGTGTCGCCGGCTTCGGGCACGAGAACCACGATGGTGGTGTCGGCGACGCCCATAACGTCGAGTTCCGTCTGTCCAACTCCGACGGTTTCGACCAAAATGAAATCCTTGCCAAAGGCGTCGAGCAATTGTGCGACATTGCGGGTCGCCCGCGCCAGGCCCCCGTGTGTGCCGCGCGTGCTCAGGCTGCGAATGAACACCTGATCATCAAGATAATGGCTCTGCATCCGGATCCGGTCGCCCAACACCGCGCCACCCGAGAAGGGACTGGACGGATCGACGGCGATGATCCCGACACTGTGTTGCTGTGCACGCAGTGCCGCCACCAGCCGGTCGACCAGGGTCGATTTTCCAGCGCCCGGCGGTCCCGTGATACCAATGACGTAAGCGTGCCCACAGCGCTGGTGCACGGCGCTCAAGACTAGCGCCGTATCCGGGTGCCGGTTTTCCACCAAGGTGATGAGTTTGGCGAGGGCGAACCGGTTTCCCGCCAGCATTCGCTCGACCAGTTCCGTCGTCCTCATCGTTCTTTCGCGCCCCGTCGCCCCGCCGCGCCCTTCGCTCGGACGACCGCAACGGCACCGCGCTTGCTCTCCCTGCTGCTATGCATCCTGGTCCTTCCGTATAACGTAGCCCCCCTAAGCGCGCAATCTTGCCGGCCTTTCCTTGATCGTGCGGAGCCCGTTTGCTAATGGCCTTGGTTGGGTACGGCTCTCAGCCTTACAATTTAGCACGCAGGAGGATGCGAGGATGAAGACTATTCTAGGCGGGTTTGCGGTTTTGGTTGTACTGTCCCAGGTGGCGTGGGCAGCGGATGGCGCAGCGGTGTTTGAGAAGAAGTGCAAGATGTGCCACAGCATCGCCGGCGTGGGCGGCCCCATGGCGAAGAACGGTGGCCCGCTGGACGCGGTGGGCGCCAAGGGTGAGGCGTACATCAAGGAGTACGTCAAGGATCCGAAGTCCAAGAAGGCGGATTCCAAGATGCCGAAGGCCAACCTCTCCGACGAGGATCTGGGCGCTGTCGTTTCGTACCTGATGGGGCTCAAGAAGTAGTTATCCATCTCGCCTACGAGTGGGGGACGCGCTTCGCTGCCGCCCCCCCACTCGCGGCGGTCTGACCGGGGACAGCCGCTGTCGTTCGTCCCGCCGCAGCATTGACGCGACGCACGCCTTGACGCGCCCGCGGAGGCAGCCGCCGCGTCAATTCAGACTCTCGTACACGGCATCAATCAGCGCTTGGCCGCGCGGGTTCACGAACACCCCCGGCCCAAGCTGGTTCATCACGTAGCCGATGGCCACACGTGCGACCGGGTCCGCCATGCCGATGGAACCGCCTGCGCCGCCGTGCCCGAACGCTGCAGGGTTCGGCCCCATGATTACGCTGTCCGCCGGCCGGTTGTCGATTGTCTTCATGAATCCGGCGCTGAAGCGCGTTGGTAGCAGCAGAATGCTGTCGGGGCCATCCGATTCAACCGTCGACATCGCGCGGAGCGCCTCGGTGTCAACCAATTCGACGCCCTTCCAGCGCCCACCGCACGCCAGGGGTGCATACAAGCCGGCCAACCCGCGCGCCGTGGCCATACCATTGGCCGCCGGCAGTTCCGCCGCGTGAACGGCGCGTGAGTTCATGCGACCGGGTGTCGTCAGCCCCGGCGGATTCAGGAAGGCTTTGGCGACGAGCGACGTGCGGTCGCGCATAGCCAGCAGCAACGGGCTCGGCTTGGGCTGCAAAGGGGGCATACGCAACGTCGCGACCCGCGGTTCAAAAGCCGCTGGCAGACCGATCCAGAAATCCAGACCCAGCGGGCCGGCGACATGCTCGCGAAAGAACGCCCCCACCGACTGGCCGCTCACCCGCCGCACGACCTCGCCCACCAGCCAGCCGAACGTCATGGCGTGGTAGCCGTGGGCACTACCGGGATGCCAGTGCGGCGCTTGCGCCGCCAAGGCCGCCGTCACGCGCGTCCAGTCGAACAGCGCGTCCGCCGGCAGCACCTCGTCAACCGCGGGAAGACCCGCCTGATGGTTGAGCAGCATTCGGACCGGGAGTCGTTCCTTGCCAGCCGCCGCGAATTCCGGCCAATACGCTGCCACTGGCGCATCGAGGTCCAACCGCCGTCGCGCCGCCAGTATGTGTGCACACAGCGCCGTTGCCGCCTTCGTGCACGAAAAGATCAGCGCCAGGGTCGCTGAAGTCCATGGTTGTCTGGTGCCGCGATCGACCACACCGCCCCACAGATCGACGACCGTGCGACCGTCGACGATTACCGCAACGGCCGCGCCCAATTCACCACGGCTGGCGAAGTTCTCGGTAAACGCCTCACGCACCCGCTGAAAGCGCGGATCGACCACACCGGAAAGCTGCATGCATCGCTCCGCCCGAGATCACGACACCCCGGCTGGTGCCCACGCACGCACCGCCCACGGCAAGATCACCAGCAATTGCACCGCGTCAAAGATGCCGTGCGCGATGACGCACGGCAGCAGATCCCCGGTCCGTTCGAAGGCGCGACCGATGATAAGCGATATGGTGAACACCCCCACGATCATGAACGGCATCCCGTAGCTGAAGTGGCTCAGCGTAAACAGGACGCTGGACACCAGCAACCCCACACGCGGCTGCATGAAGCCACGGAAGAACGCCTCCTCGACGGTCATCGCCGCCACAATGATCGTCAACCGCTTCAGCAGCGGCAATTCCGCCATCCATGCGATCAGCGGTGAGAATTCGCTCGATGGCGAGAGCTGTCCATGGGCCAGGGCGAACAGCCCTGCCGCCAGGCCGGTGAACACCACCGTCAGCAACCACCCAACGCAGCCGGTCGATACCCCTTCCCGAATCTTGCTCCCCCACCCACCGCCGGCCAGGTGGAGAAAGGCGGCAAACGCACCGTCGCGGCGCAACCGCCACCAGAGGAGGAGGAATCCCGCCAGGATGACGTGGCCCGTCAGCAAGGACGGGAACCAGATGGTGCTCGGATCGATGTCCTCCGCCTTGCCGAACGACGTCACCGGGAAGAACACCGCCAGGGCGAGAATGCCGGTCAGCAAACACGCGGCCAGCATCTGCCGGAGCCGGCCGTGAAACTCGTCGACGTACGGGCGTCGCCCGATAGCGGCCAGTGCCGTGACGCACACGAGCGAAAAGAGCAGTGCCAGCCGCAGCTGTGACATGGCGCCAGCAAACCGGGATTCGCCTCCGCCGTCAAGGACGCGCCACCTGAGACGACCGACAACAGACTTGGAAACGACAGACGCAACCCTCCAGGCCTTCGTTCACGTGGCAGTTGAATCTGTTGTCTCGCCGTCTGTTGTGCTCCGAGTCTTCCGACCGCCTTTCACCCCGCACCGCGGCGCTCGACCAGTTCGAGTCCCAGCACCACACGTTCGCGCCAGGTCAGCCGTCCCGGGTCTCGCCCTTTGACCGCATCGAGCAGTGAGCGCAGGCCGCATCGGTTCGCCAGTTGGATGCCGAGTCCCGGCCGCGCGTTGAGTTCGAGGATGGCCGGACCCAGCTTGGCATCGATGACGATGTCGATGCCGAAGTAGCCGAGCGGAATAGCCTCGTAACTGCGCGCCGCAAGTGCCAGAATGTCGTCCCACGCCGGCACGCGGACACCCGCCAGCGGCTGCTCGGTGTCCGGATGCCGTGTGATGCTTCGGTCACGCCAGATAGCATGGACCGCTCGCCCCTCGGGCAAGGCGAGACCGACCCCGATGCCACCGACGTGAAGGTTGGCCCGACCGTCCGACCTGCGCGTCGGCAACCGCAGCATCGCCATCAGTGGCACCCCGCGGACGACGAGGACGCGGACATCGGGAATGCCCCCCGGGCTGAACGCCGCGAGGGTCGGCTCCGGCGCCAGGCGGTGCTCGAGCAGGGCTTCATCGCGGGCCTGACTGAGCGAGAAAGCCCCGGCGATGATGTCGGCCGCGTGCGCCACCAGATCCGCCGGCCGCAAGCTGGTTCCGCTGGCCTTCAGCAGGCGCCCGGCGGCCCGACCCGCAATCACCACGACACCTTCTCCGCCGGCGCCGCGCGCCGGCTTGAGGACGAACTCTGGGTGACGATCGACTTCACGCGCCAGAAGCACCAGCTCGCGCTGGCGGGTGTAGCACCCGAACGTCTCGGGCACCGGCAACCCGTGTTGCTGCAATACCTGCTTCGTGTGCCCCTTGTGGTCGACCAGCCCGATCAGGCGCGGCGCATTCAGGACCGCCAAGCACTCCTGGTTGCGGCGGTTCAAGCCCAGCACTTCGCGCCGCAGCCGCTGCAGCCGCGCAATCAAGGAGCCCATCGGTCCGACCGGCGCGTCAGATCGAAGAACCGCAGGTACTCCAACAGGCGCAGACCGCGCCACTTGCCCAACGCGATATCGACGGCGACGGCCCCGACCAGTAATTCCGGGAAGGCGAGCAGCAAAGATTGTAGCCCCGTACCGTCGATCGCCAGATAGCAGACCGCCGCCAGGCCGAGGGTGTTGATCGTCAGGCGAACGGCCTCCCGCGTGCCGAATTCGGCCTGCGAGCTGGAGAAATTCTCGATCACGTTGGACATGATCACCATCGGAAAGATGCTGACGTTCATCAGCGCGCCGATGCCGAACGAAGCACCCACCACCGTGAGGGCCGCCATAACGCCAGCAACCACGGCAATCAAAATCCCCAACCGCGCCACCAGTTGCAGCCGTACGTGCTGCAAGAGCGCGCGGACGAGCGCCCCCACGCCGACGATGACGGCGAAGATCGCGGCGCCCCACTGGAGACCGGTGGTCAGGAACGCCAGCGACACGATCACCGGCGAAAAGGTGCCAAAGGTCTCCACCCCCACGACCGTGCGCGCCACCACGATGATGGCGGCAATCACCGGCAGCACGAGAATGAGCGTGAGGGCCTGCAGCGGGACCTGCGCGGTCACCCCCCGTCCCCACGCGTCTATAATCCACCGCCGCCAGGGGGAGAGATCGTCCACGACGCGCTGGTCGAGCACCAAGGGTTCCATCTCCCACTTGGTCGCCTCCTCGACCATAGGCACCCCGTCGATGACGTTGGCGCGCACCATCTCCCACAGCCCCAAGAGCTCCTGCGGCCGGTTCACCAGCACCACCTCGCCCGCCGAGACCAGACGGTACAGCACGGCCCCCAGCACGGTACCGACCGATCGCGGAAACCCACCGGAGATCACGATTCGCATGTCCCCGAGCGGCAGTTTTTTCTCCCCCAGTGTCATGAGGGCGTACAACCCCGCGTCGTCATGCGTGGCCACCAGGAGCACGTGCGCTTTACGGATGAGCGCCAGGTTGTTGTCGACCAGGCGCTGGAGGTACTGTTCCCGAAAGTACCGCGACTCGAAGCGGGCATGGAGAATGACCAGATCAATTTGGTCCGCCTGCGCCTCGCGCAGCATACGATCGCTGACGGCGTCGGGAACGCTTTGATCGGCGATGACCACGACCGACGCAACCGCCCGCTCGACGTAACTCGCCGCGGTCCGGACGCGCTCCGCCCCGACGCGCGTTTCCGCCCGCCCGGCGCCGATCGCCAAGGGCTCCGGCTGTCGCGCGATCGCATCCCGGGACGTGCGGTGGACGAAAAAGTCGTACTCCAGCGGCAGGCCGGCCGAATGCACGATCAACGGCAGATCATCCCGATACAGCGCCAGGTAGTGATTCGGCAGCCAGCCGAAGTAGCCGCCGCTCGGGTCGAGCGGGACCCAGTTCCCTCCCAGGAAGGCCTCCACCCACGAGATCGTCGCCCGCTTCTTGCTGCTGTCCTCGAGCTTCAGACCGCCGACCACGCGTGCCGGTATCCCGCCACTGCGTAGCAGCGCCGTGAGTAGCCGCGCCTTGCCGGCACTGCTGCCCTGTCCATTGCGCAAGACGGTCAGCGCGTCCTCCTGCGCCGCGCCCGCGCCGGTCCGGACAAACGCCGCGGTGTACTGGAACAACGCCCAGGTGGCTTGCTCGATCGTATGCGCGTCCTTGGTGAGGTCGCGCGCGCGGCGGCGGAACTCGGGGTCACCACTCTGAACCAGTCTCGAGGGCTGCAAATACTGATGCACAACGTCCGCCGCCGCATGCTCCGCCAGGGCCGTGCTCGGGATGGTGCGCACGGTGTCGGTCAGTGCGACGTTCACATCGTACTCGATCTGCAGCCCCTTCACCGCCGCGCCATTCCGTTCCCAATACCCCCACAAATTCGGCGGCTCCGGTTCTTCGCGGTAGGTGAAGCCGTCCATCTCGATCGAGCGGCCGAGAATCTGCTGATGATCGTCGGACAGCGGCAGCAGCACCTGCAAGTGCGCACCGGCCTGCATGTCGGTCATCCGGAGCGAGAGGCGGACGCGCCAATAGGTGGTCACCGGCTGTGCCGGCTTCTCGCGCGGCTGCAACTGCTCGCCGCCGCCGGTGAACACCTCGGTGCTCCGTGTCGGTTCGGGCCCTCCTTGTGCCGCCAGAACCCACGCCGGCACGAGCAACGCAAGCACGTAGACGAGGCGCATCAGCGTCCCCCTCTAACAGCGGGTGTCGAACGGATCAAGGAACACCGCGTGGCGCGGTGCGGAACACGCCGCCCGCCACCGGCGAGGGACCTCCCTGCGCCGCAATTGATCCGCACGCCGGAACGTGTTTTACGGAGTCTCGCAGGGAGCCATTTGTGACCACTCCTCATGACGTCCGCGAACAGATCCTGGCCACCGTCCGGCGTTTCGTCCAACGCGAGGTCATGCCGGTCGCCGGTGAATTGGAGCATCGCAACGAGTATCCGCACGCCCTGGTCGGACGGCTGCGCGAACTGGGCCTGTTCGGAGCCACGATTCCCGAAGCGTACGGCGGCCTCGGGCTGGACTGCACCACCTACGCCATGGTGGTGGAAGAACTGTGTCGCGGCTGGATGAGCTTGAGCGGCGTCTTGAACACGCATCTGTTGCTCGCCTACTTGTTGTACACCCACGGCACAGAGGAACAACGCCGGCGCTACCTGCCCGCCATGGCACGCGGCGAGCATCGCGGCGCGTTGTGCCTGACGGAACCCGAGGCTGGAAGCGACGTGCAAAGTCTGCGCACGACCGCCGTCCGCGACGGCGACTGGTATGTGCTCAACGGCAGTAAGACCTTCATCACCAATGCACGCCATGGCACTCTGTACGCCATTGCGGCGAAAACCGACCTGCACGCAGAGCCGCCGTATCGCGGCATCAGCATGTTCGTCGGCGAGAAAGGCGCCGGGACGCGCGTCGGCCGCGATATCGACAAACTCGGGTACAAGGGTATCGATACGTGCGAGCTGACCTTCGAGGACTACCGCCTGCCAAGCACCAATCTGATCGGCGGCACGGAAGGGCGCGGCTTTTCGCAGGTCATGAGTGCGCTCGAAGTGGGCCGGATCAACATCGCGGCGCGCGCAGTGGGGGTGGCGGCGGCGGCCTTCACGCACGCGATCGACTACGCCCGCCACCGGCGGACCTTCGGCAAGCCGATCGCCGAGCATCAAGCCATCCAGCTCAAACTGGCGGACATGGCCACCAAGATCGAGGCCGCCCGGCTGCTCACCTATCAAGCGGCGGAGCGGAAGGACCGGGGAGCGCGGTGTGACCTGGAAGCGGGCATGGCGAAGCTCTTCGCCTCCGAGACCTGCCTTGAGGTGGCGATCGAGGCCATGCGCGTTCTCGGCGGCTACGGCTATACCACGGCCTTCCCCATCGAGCGCTACTACCGGGACGCGCCGCTGCTGATCATCGGCGAGGGCACCAATGAGATCCAGCGCCTGGTGATCGCACGCCAGTTGCTGCAGCGCTGCGCGAGTTGAGGACACGTCCACCGCGCGACAACTTCACCGCCGACCGCCCATCGTCAAGGAGGGAGTAGAATGGCCGTCACGATCGTGCTGCTGATCCTGTGGACCGGATTCGCCGGGAGCCATCTCGCACTGTCCAGCCGGGCGGTGCGCGGCGCTCTGATCGCGCGCCTGGGCGAAGGGGCGTTCCGCCTTTTTTACTCGCTCCTGGCGCTGGCCTTTTTCGTCCCGCTGGTGTGGACCTACTTCACCAACAAACATGCGGGGCCATGGCTCTGGACGTTGCCCCGGTCCGCCTGGCTGATCGGACTAGTCAGCGCCGGCATGGCAATTGCCTTCGTCCTGCTCGCCGCCGGAATGGCGCGGCCCAGTCCGGCAAGCATCTCTCCGGGCGCACCGACGCCGAGTGGCGCGCAACGCATCACTCGCCACCCCGTCTTTATGGCGTTCGCCATCTTCGGCCTGCTGCACCTGCTCCCGAACGGCAGCACCGCCGACATCGTCTTCTTTGGCGGGTTCGTCGTCTTCGCGCTGGTGGGCGGCTGGCACCAGGATCAGCGCGTGTTGGCCGGTGGGAATCCCGACGTGCGCGCCTTTCTGGCTGCCACGCCATTCCTGCCCTTCACCGGGAGCACGACATTGCAGGGCCTCAAGGAACTCCCACCTGCCGTGGTCGTCGTCGGCCTCGCACTGACCGCGCTCGTCCGGTACTTCCACGCCGCGTGGTTTGGCGGCTGACGCGCGCGCCACATCGGGCGCCGCTGATGGCCGCCGTCATGCCCGGTAGCCGCTCCGTACGGTCACTCCAGCCGCGCGGCGAGATCCTTCAGTACGTGCTCGGCCCCGTAGCGCGTGAATTCCTGCACCGTGAACCAGCGGGGGCCGCCACGCCAGAACTGCCACCAGCGGAAAAGATTTGATGACAGCGGCTGCTGCGTCTGCTCGAACGAGCCCTTCCAGAGAATCTTGCCCGACTGGACTGCAATGAGCTGTAGTGCGAATCCAACCGCTGCCGGCCGCCGCGCACCATACTCGGTGCCCTCCCGCTCGATGTAGCGCCAAACGGTCCCGAACAAGACCGCATCCGCCTTCACCTCCTTGCCGACCGCGCGTGCGCGTGCCGCGAGATCACCCGCCGGGTTGAGGCGCTGAATGGCTCGCGCCACGGTGAGATCCGGAACGACGCGCCACTCCGGAGCGTTGGTAATGGCGGCATACACTTCGGCCGTGACCTGGCGCGGCGCCTCCTCAGGCAGCGATTCCGTCGTCTGCGTCGCCGTGGCGCTCGCGCGCTCCTCCGCCTCGATGGGCATGACCGCGATGAGGCTCACCGGTTCCTCGAGCTTGGGGCCGCGGCGGAAGGCATTGCATCCGCTCAGCATCAGGATTCCCAACCCAATGATGATTCCTGCGCGCCACGCCAGGCGCGCCATTGACCGCGGCGGGCATGCGGAGGAGGCCACCTCCACAAGGGGACAGCATGTGACCGCCGCGCCGCAACGCGCGGATGGCATCTGAGAAGGAGAACACGACATGACCTGCGGCATCGGCGCGCCCCTACACATTCAGCTTCAACGCCAGGTCGCGCAACTGTTTGGCGTCAACGGGACTCGGAGCCTCAGTCATCAGACACACCGCCCGTTGGGTCTTCGGAAAGGCGATCACGTCCCGGATGGAGGCCGCGCCGCACAAGAGCATAGCCACCCGGTCGAGGCCCAAGGCAATCCCGCCGTGCGGCGGGGCCCCATACGACAGGGCCTCGAGGAGAAAACCGAACTTGGCACGGGCCTCGTTTTCATCGAGGCCGAGCACCGCAAAGGCACGCGACTGCAAGTCCGGTCGGTGGATACGAATGCTGCCGCCGCCCAACTCGGTCCCGTTAAGCACGATATCGTAGGCCTGCGCACGCACGCTCAAGGGGTCCGACTCGAGTCGGTCCCAATCCTCCTCGTGCGCGGCGGTGAAGGGGTGATTGACCGACACGTAGCGCTTGTCCTCAGCCGAATACTCCACCAATGGGAAATCCGTCACCCAGACGAAGGCGTAGCGCTCCGCGGGAATCATCCCCAGCTGGTCGGCCAACTTCAACCGCAAGTTCGCCAGGGCGTCGTTGACCACTTTGGCCGTATCGGCGACGAACATGAGCAGATCGCCCGTCCCCGCGCCACAGGCTTGCTCAATCGCCGACCGGTCCGCCGGATCGATGAACTTGGCGATGGGAGACTGCCAGCCCGCCTCGGTCAACCGCACCCAGGCCACACCCTTGGCCCCGTATGGCGCCACCAGCTCAGGCAGGCCATCGAGGTCTTTGCGCGACAGACGCTCGCCCTCGGGCAAGCGCAAGACCTTGACGATGCCGCCGCGTTCCACGGCCTCGCGGAAGACCTTGAACTCGACGCGTCGCGCCACATCCGACACGTCGGCCAGCTCGAGTCCAAACCGCATGTCTGGCCGATCGCTGCCGAAGCGGCGCATCGCCTCGTCGTAGGTGATGCGGGGCACCGGCTGCGGCACCGCAATGCCGCGCAGGGCACAGGCCGCCACCAGCAGCCCCTCGGTTACCGCCATGATGTCGTCGGGCCGGACGAACGACATTTCGAGATCGATCTGTGTGAATTCGGGCTGCCGGTCGGCGCGCAGGTCCTCGTCACGGAAGCAGCGCGCCACTTGGAAATAGCGGTCGAGCCCCGCCACCATGAACAGCTGCTTGAACAGCTGGGGCGACTGCGGCAGCGCGTAGAAGCAGCCGGGATTGACGCGGCTGGGTACCAGGTAGTCGCGTGCCCCTTCCGGCGTGCTGCGCGTCAGCAACGGGGTCTCAAGTTCTAGAAACCCTTGGCCGTCGAGGTAATCGCGTATCGCCTTCACCAGGCGGTGACGGAAGATCAGGCGTTCCTGCATCTCCGGGCGCCGCAGATCGAGATAGCGGTATTTCAGCCGGGTGCTCTCGGTAATCGCCGCGCCCCCATCGATGGGGAACGGCGTGCTGCGCGCCGGGCTGAGCAGCTTCGCCTCCGCCGCCAGCACCTCGATGTCCCCGGTGGCGAGATTCGGGTTCTGCGTCTCCGCCGGCCGACGCACGACGCGACCGCGCACCGCGATCACGAACTCGTTGCGCAGTTCCTGGCCGAAGCTAAACGTGTCCGCCCTGCCTTCTGGATTAAAGACGACCTGCACGACGCCGGAGCGGTCACGCACGTCCACAAAGATCACGCCGCCATGATCGCGCCGGGTATGCACCCAGCCCATGACCGTCACGTCACGGCCATCGTCGGCCAGACGCAGGTCGCCGCAGTACACGCTGCGCGTCCAATCACCCAGGCGATCGGCGATCACGCGCGCGGCTCCACGGTGGAACGCGGGAGTTGTGCCAGCGCCTCGCGCAACGCCGCTGTTGAAGAAGACAGGCCGATGGCGCGCGGAAAGTCCTGTTTGGCTACCATGTCGCGCACCGTGAGCGCGCACGCGGCCAACTCATCTTCACCGAGGATCAGCACGTACGGGCTGCCCACTTTGTCCGCCAGACGCATTTGGCTTTTCAAGCTCCTGCCTCCACTTGCTATTTCAACACGCATCCCATCACCGCGCCAGCGGTGTGTCAGGTGCATCGCTTCCGCCTCCGCAGCGGAGCCCATGGGTGCAACAAACACTTCCGGTGGCGACGACCGTGCCGCGTCGGGTTCGGCGACTGCCAGCACCAACCGTTCGACGCCGAGCGCGAAACCGATGCCGGGGCTGTCGGGCCCTCCCAATTCCTTGATGAGTCCGTCATACCGGCCCCCACCACCGACGGCGTTCTGTGCGCCTAACCCCTCCGCCACCACCTCGAACGCGGTGCGGCAATAATAGTCGAGGCCGCGCACCATGCGCGGATTGAGACGTGGCCGCACATCCTCCCGCGCCAACAGCGCGCGCACGGTGTCGAAGTGCGTCCGGCACGGCACACAGAGGTACTCCAGCGTCACCGGCGCGTCCGCCGTCGACTCCCGGCACGCGCGGTCCTTGCAGTCGAGCAGCCGCAACGGATTGCGCTCCACGCGCCGGCCGCAGTTCTCGCACAGCACGGCGCGGTGCGCCTCGGCGTACGCCAGCAAGGCCGCACGATAGGCGGGTCGACACGCCGCGCATCCCAGCGAATTCAACTCGATCTGCGCCCCGCGCACCCGCAGGGCCGCCAGCAGATCGTGCAACAGGAGTAGGACCTCGGCGTCGATGGCCGCGTCCTCCCGGCCGATCGCCTCGACGCCGATCTGGGCAAACTGCCGCAACCGCCCCTTCTGTGGCCGCTCCCGGCGGAACATGGGGCCCAGATAAAACAACTTCGACACGGCCGCGTGCTGGTGCAGCGCGTGCTCGACGTACGCGCGGACCAACGATGCCGTCCCTTCCGGACGCAACGTCAGGGAGGCGCCGTCACGGTCGGCGAAGGTGTACATCTCCTTCTCGACGATGTCCGTCGTCTCGCCGATCGAGCGGCTGAAAAGCTCCGTGCGTTCCACGATCGGCAGGCGGATCTCCGCGAACGCATAGCGTGCAAACAAATCCCGGGCCTGCTGCTCGATCCACTGCCAGCGGGCACTTTCGTCTGGCAGGACGTCATGAAACCCTTTCACTGATGTGATTTTCATCGCAGGAGCTTGCGCTGGAGGCGGCGGTTTAGGTATCAGAGGGTCTGTTTCAAGTCAACGAACGAGTCCACCCACGTGGGACAGATTCAGCACGCATCGCCCCCCAACGGCACCGGACAACGAGCGTGGGTTACGACCGCTTGCTGGTGGCTGCTAATCGTTGTCGCAGTCCTGGTGACATTGCTGCCGCGTGTCGGGAACACGCAATCCGCGGATTGCTGTGCATTCAACGTCGTGCAGTGCAACAGTCCGTCGAACGGCGCCTGTCCCGAGGGCACCCCGGTGGCAGGCGCGAGTTGCCCCACTGACCACAGCGGCTGCGTCTACTTCACCCCAACTGCTACGGTGACCGCGACCAGCACCCCCACGGTTACCAACACACCGACGGAGACCGCCACGCCGACCGTCACGGACACCGCGACAGCGACTGCGACCAGCAGCCCCACACCCACCCCGAGCGATACGCCAACGATCACGCCGACGGCACCTCCAACGGCCACGCCGAGCGAGACGCCGACCGCCACGCCGACGGCAACAGCTACCGACACACCTACGATCACGCCAACGGGCACGGAAACGGAGACGCCGAGCGCCACGCCGACGGCCACGCGCACGGCAACGCCGACGCCCAGCAATACCGCCACCGCCACGAAGACCAAGACGACCACCGCAACCCCAACGCCTACTTCGACACCCAGCTCCACCGCGACACGGACCTCGACGGCAACAGCGACAGGGACGGCGACCGCCACCCCTTCGCCCAGCAGGACCAGCACGCCCACCAGCACCCCGGGGACCAACGACTGTTGTCAGTGCGGCAGCGCACCCTTCCTGTCCTGCGGACAGCCCGTCGCCGGGGCGTGTGGACCCGGCTGCGTGGCAGTTTACAATGCTGCTTGCGGATTCGGGATCTGCATTGCGTTCACGCCAACCGTGACGCCGACGGTAACGATCACCCCCACCCCCTCGCTCACGCCGACAGAAACCGCCACCGCGTCGCCGACAGCGTCCGCGACGCCGTCGCCCACCGAAAGCGCCACAGCCACCGTCACACCGACCAACACTACGACGGCAACGCCAAGTGCCACCGTGACGCCAAGCAACACGGCCACAGCAACCGTCACGGGAACCTACACCGCCACCCCTTCCCCAACCTTCAGCGGACCGACGCCAACCAGCACCCTACCCCCGTTGCACTTCCTGTTTGCCCGCGGGGAGCTCACCACGCAGGACAACCAATGGGAATGCTCGCGGACGCTCGCCTCAGATCTCGGCTTCTCATCTGGCACCGAGTTTTTTCAGGTGCTTGCCGACGGCAATCCCGTCGTCCTACGCAACAAGTACCAGGTGGTATACATCGCGCCGGGGGTCAGTAGCAGTGACTACGCCTATCTGCAGCGCATGGTCACGCAGGGGGGCTTGATCGATCAGTTTGTCAGCCTCGGGGGAGTTGCGGTCATCAACGTCGCCGGTCTGCCAGCCGACCAAGGCCAGGTTGCGCCCGCAGGCGTGACGTTGGCCACGACCACCACACACGACAGCGAGGACATCACCGCCCCGGATCATCCCTACCTCACCGGGCTCGGTTTTGGCGGAAAATCACTGACTACCGGGGACTTTGACAACTGGGGTCCGAACCAACCAACGGACTTGGGTACGCTCGACCTCACGAACCTGACGGCAACGCCGACCACCGTTCTCGGACACGGTGAAGACCAGCCCACATGGTTGGAATACCGGCATGGCGATGGCAAGGTCATCGTCACCACCCTCTCCTACTGTTGGGCAGCGGATCCCAGCGTGCTCACGTCCTCACAGCGGGCCGCCACCGCCAATCTACTGCGCTACAGCACCTTCTTTTCGGGCTCGGCATTCACCCCGGCACCAACGGTCACGGTGACGGGTTCCCCAACCCCGACGCGCACGCGTACGTTCGCCCCCACCAGGACCACGACCCCCACCCCCATCATCCCCACACCCACGGCAACGCCGGTCCCGACGTTGGCGGATGTCATCGCGGCGATCTTCGGAGACACCACGCCAGTGGGGGCGGACATCAACAGCGACGGCAGCGTCACTGCAGCGGACGTTCCGGCCCTGATCCAACTCCCCCAGTAGGGATTGTCCATCAAGAGTCTGTCGATTTTCTTCGGAATCGTGCTTCGACAAGCTCAGCACGAGCGGTCGGGTTGTCAATTTCAAAAGATAATTCCGCTCACCCTGAGCTTGTCGAAGGGTGATCGGGCCCCTCGGCGAAACGAATCCGGTCACCGATAGGGTTGGCTCGATCCCGCCTGCCCGGGACCCACCGGTGGTCGTTCCTTCGGCGGCCCCGCCCGCGCAACGTACTCAAGCATCTCACGCTCGAGCCCGCGAATGCGCCCCATGATGCGTTCCTGTAACTCCTTCAGTTCGGGTTTTTCTTCCACCAGCGAGTACGATTTCGCCGCGAGCGTGCGGAATTTACCTTGGCCCTCATCCGCGACGTCGGAAGCCTCGAAGGACACCACGCTTTCCCCTTCCGGGGAGTTCTGCACCGTGATGGTTGTAATCAGGCGCTTCTTGGTGGCCGCCTTCGCGGTCGGCACAGGTGTCGGCACCACCGGGCCAAGGTCCAGCACGACCGGCGGCGGCCCCACCTTGGTCGCAGTCGCCATCACCACGCCCAATGCGAGACCGATCCAGCCTGTCCAATCCATCACCTGTCTCCTTTAGTCATCGCTGTATCTTTCATGGGAGCTGCGAGCAGAGCGTCTCCGCGGCCCCGGACCGGAGATCAACCTGGCACACGGAAAGCGCGCGCTCCAGTCACGCCGTGCCATTCGTAGTCGTAGCCGTCGGGGTCGGACTCTCAGTCGGGGTCTCCGTGGGGGTCTCGGTGGGAGTCTCCGTTGCTGTCGCCGTCGGAGTCGCGCTGGGTGTCGCGGTTGCCGTCGGCGGAACCGTCGCGGTGGCGGTGGGCAGCGACGTATTCGTCGGCGTCGGGGTGGCACTGGGCGTCCCGCTCGGACTCGCACTGGCCGTTGGCGTTGACGGCACCGTCGGGGTCGCGGACGGTGGTGCGGTCGGTGTGCTACTCGCCGTCGCGGTGGCGGTCGGCGTGGCTGTCCGCGTCAGGCTTGCAGTCGGCATCGCGGTCGGCGTGCCGGTGAGGGTTGGCGTGGTGGTGATCGTTCGCGTTGCCGTGACGGTCGGTGTGCCCGTCGTCGTGGGTGTCCGCGTAATCGTCGGCGTGAATGGCGGGGTGTAAGTTGGCTCCGGAGTCTCGGTCGGTAGAACAGGCAGCGGCGTCGGCACCCGCAGTACGATGCTCTTCGGATCGCCCAGGTTGCCGGCAAGGTCCCGCACCCGGACCGTCAGCAGCGTGTCCCCCGCATCCAGGGCCAACTCCGACCCGATCGGCTCGGGGGAAATGTACTGCCTGTGGCTGGGGGTCGGGTTCACGAACCGTGGGAATCCCGGCGTCGGTTCCGTGATCGCGTTTTCAGATGTGGAAATGGCGATGAACCGACAACCGAAGTCATTCAGCGCATCGGTAACGCATTGCTCAGGGTCCTGGGTGCAATGGTTGGGCACGGAGGCATTGATCCCGGGAACGCCACCCGGAGTAATGGTCGGCGTCGGATTCGGCCCCACGGGGCGCGCATCGCAGACCAGCGTGCTCCCGTCACCCAGATCTCGGTCTGCCTGAATTTGGAGATCGGGGCGGCCCGCCGGAGCCGGGTTGATGGTCATGGTCCCGGGCTCCGAGCCGGACGCCCCCAGCCCCGCCTCGACGACGATATAAAAGCCCCGTCCATTCGCGTTCGGTGGTTTCGTAAAAATGGGGTTGCCTTGCACGTCCTTACCGACGGTCGGCAGGGGGCCCCTATCCTGCCCTGCAAGGCCGAAATAGGTGATCAGCGGCCCAGCGGACAGCGGCACGGTTGGTGTCGGGGTACGCGTCGGCGTACTGGTTTGCGTCGAGGAGGGCGTGGCGGTCGGGCTATTGGTGCGCGTTGCGGTTGCAACCACGGTTGGTGTTGCTGTCACGCTCGGGGTCGGCGTCCACGGGGCGGTCGCCGTGGGCGTCCGGGTCGCCAGCGCCGTCGCAGTTACGGTCGGAAGCGGTGAGACCGTGCCGGTTGCTGTCGGTGTGCCGGTTGGTGGCGGTGTGCCGGTTGGTGGCGCCGTTCCCGTGGTAGTTGGCGTCGGAGTTGCGGTGACGGTCGGATTGAGACTCGCGGTGGCCGTAGCTGTCGGGCTGATTGTTGGCACTGCGGTTGCCGACGGGCTCGGCGTTCCACTCGGAGCCGGCGTCGGGGTCGGTGTCGGAGGCGCGGTCGGAATCAGCAACTCGATCTTGGTCAGGTCAGCGCTGCTGATCCGGCTGTCGCCATTGGCATCAGCGTTAATGCAAGGGTCCGGTGTCCCAAAGAAGATGTGGACTTCCACATCGAGGTCTGCCGCGGTGATCCGCTCATCGCAGTTGACGTCGCCCGGTAACGTCCCCGCGTGCGCACGCGGGGCGGCCGTAACGAACAGTATGCCGAACGCAGCGAGACTGACGGCTACACGAACAAAATCCCGAGACATGACACGCACCAACGCGGGA
>JAGDMS010000504.1 GCA_017860575.1 Deltaproteobacteria bacterium
TCGACTCCCTCCGCCAGCTTCAAGAAGGCCCAGCAATCTCAATAGGTTGCTGGGCCTTCTTCTTTGCGCGACTTTTGGGCGCGAAAGCCGTGGACACACTGTGGACACGCGCGAGCGAAGGTCGCGCTGACGCCCCCGCCCGCCGCTGCGACATCTGCACCGCCGTGATCCCGCGCGGCACCCCGTACCGGATCGGCCACACCACACCCGACGCCGTCGAGGACGCCTTCGTCGATGCCGAACCCGCCGCTCGCGTGACGCACACCCTGACGCCCGGCGGCCTCGTCCGGATCGAGGTCTGCCGGACGTGCGCGGCGCTGTTCACTGAGGCCGTCCTGCCCGACGAGGTGGTCGACGCGCTGCACTGACACACGCATACCGCTTCCTTGACATGGTCCCCAGTCGGCGGATGCTCGACTGTGGTCACGCCACAGTGCCCGCCCGGGCACGAAAAGGAGGGGACTATGTTCAAGCAGATCTGCGCGGTGGCGGTCGTCGCGACACTGGTCAGCGGCGCCCGAGGCGTTGGGGCACAGCAGTGTTGTGGGGACTGCAACGCGAACAACGAGGTCACCATCGACGAAATCATCAAGGCCGTTAATCGCTCACTGGACGGCTGCCAGGACGACGGCGTCTGTTCGCAGCCCGGCGGGCAGCACTTTCCCGCCTCGGGGCAAACAACACCGTACGGCGCCGGTTCGGACGGAGACGTGCAGGCTGGTGCGCCGCTGTCGTACACCGACAACGGCGACGGCACGATCACCGACAACAATACCGGCCTGATCTGGGAGAAGAAGGACGACTCCGGGGGCCTCCACGGGATGAAAAACACCTACACATGGGCGATCACCCCTGAGCCGTACACAAACATAATGAACGGCACGATGGTGACGGAGTTTCTCGCCGCGTTGAATACACCACCGTGCTTCGCGGGCCACTGTGACTGGCGCATCCCGAACGTCAGGGAACTGCTGAGTATAGTCAACTACAACGGTTCGCTCCCCGCGATCAAAGACGCCTTCTTCCACTACTCGGGATGTCCGGGATGTACCGACGTGACGCAGGCAAGTTGCAGTTGCACGCTGCCTACCGCCTCCTACTGGTCGTCTACCACCGCTGAGTACTCCGATAGGACCCTCGCGTGGTACGTGGACTTCGGCCGCGGCCGCGGGGACGCCGACGACAAGAGAGGAGCCCTCCCCGTGCGGGCAGTGCGCGGCGGCTTGTAACGGGCAGCGGTCCTGCGCCATCACAGCATCCGCCCATCCGGCACCCGCTGCCGATCGCGCCAGCGGTGGACGAGCGTGCGCGTGTGCGCCGGCACCGAGAGTTTGCATCACCTCACGGCCAATCGCAGCGCCCGTTTCACGCGAGAACGGTGTGGGCGGCGCGTTCGTACCCGAACGGACTCGGTGCAGCCCCGGACCCCGAGATCCCAGCTCCTACCACCCACCGGCCAGGTTGAGTGGTGGGTTGCGCGGTGGAGGCGGGCGACGAAGAGGGCAGGGCACGCAACGACCGATCCGCACACCGCGCCGTACCGGGACGGGCGATGCCGGACCGTGATAGCGCGCGGGCCGCCCGACCGGCTGCATGGCGGCTGGTCTTGCTACGCCCGTTCCGCGATCACGTGCCAGACCTCCATCTCCCCCTTGCCCTTCACGTTGACGGTTCCGCGCGGCTCGCAGAAGAACTCGTCGCGGATCAGCTCATAGGTCGCGCGTGTGATCTGCACCGCGCCGGCGCTGCCGTGCGACTCCATCCGGCTGGCGGTGTTCACGGCGTCGCCCCACAGGTCGTAGATGAACTTCTTGCGCCCGATCACTCCCGCTACGACAGGCCCCGAGTTGATGCCGATGCGGAAGATCAGGCGGCAGCCGCCGAAGGCACGCCCGCGAACGGTCTCTTGCATCTCCAGCGCCAGCCGGGCCAGCACCTGCGCATGGTCGCCGCGTGGACGCGGGACGCCCGCCGCCGCCATGTAGCAATCGCCGATGGTCTTGATTTTCTCGACGTCGTATTTCTCAACCAGCGCGTCGAAGGCCGAGAACACTTCGTCCAGCATCTCCACCATCGCGGTCGGTGCCATCCGCGCCGACAGGGGGGTGAAGTCCACCACATCGGCGAAGAGGATGCTGGCGCCCTCGTAGCGGTCGGCGATGGTGCGCGGCTCGGCGCGCAGGATGGCAGCGATCTCTTTCGGGAGGATGTTCAGCAGCAGCGCCTCCGACCGTTCTTGGAAGGCGTTTTTCTGTCCGACGAAGTAGGCCACCATGAAGAACACGATGCCGCCGACCACCGCGACGTTCAGTACGAAGAAGAAGGTCACCACCGACGGCGATAGATGGTTGGTTGCGCGGAGGTACGGATTGAGCAGCCCACTAAGGGCAACGAGTCCGGTCCATGCGGCAAACCAGCGCACGGCGCCGCCGGGCCGGTCGAACAGCAGCGCGCCGAGCGGGCAGATAAGCGACCACAGGATCACCGCGCTGCCGTTGACGAATCCTCCTAGCGCCACCATCAATAGGAACGGCAACAACAGGATCAATGCCAACTGAGAGAAGCGGAACGGCGGATAGTGGCGCGTCAGGCCGAACAGAATGAGGCTCAGGAGGGAGAAGAGGCCGTAACCGAACGGGATGAGGCCCGCCGTTGTCTCACCCAGCGCGATGTACATGACGCCCCATGCGATTCCGGCGAGGATGAGCGCTGGCGAGAAGAGCACCAGCAGCGACTTCTGAATGCGCGTATCGTCATCGTCAGCGGGGTCGGCCCCAATGCGGGCGATCCTGCCGACCAGAGGACCGACGGTATCTGACATTGCGGTCATTGCGCGAGTACACGCTACCAAAGATGGAGCTTTCCTGTGTTGCATCTCGCCACCGGCCCCTGCGTACTTCTGCACGCCGTAACTGGGGGGGGCGACGCCGCTCGCAAGTGACCTGACCAG
>JAGDMS010000505.1 GCA_017860575.1 Deltaproteobacteria bacterium
CGGATCCCGTTCTACGTGATGGACTTCTGCGACACCTTTCGCCGCAGCGTGGTCGACCCGTTCGTGAGCGAGTACCTGCAGGGTCGGACACCGAACCCGTGTGTCCGCTGTAACCAGTTCGTCAAGTTCGACACGTTTTGGGAACGGGCACGCGAGTTGGGAGCGCGCTGGGTGGCCACCGGGCACTACGCGCGTGTACGGCGCGATCCCGTGAGCGGCACCGCCCAGTTGTGGTCGGCGGTCGACACCGAGAAGGACCAATCGTATTTCTTGTTTGCCGTCGGGCAGGACGCGTTGGACCATACGCTCTTTCCCCTCGGCGATTGGCGCAAGACCGAGGTCCGCGGCCGGGCGCGGGCGCTCGGGTTGCCGGTGGCGAGCAAGCCGGAGAGCCAGGAGGTGTGCTTCGCCCCGAAAGGGGAGTACCCGGCATTCGTGGCCGGTTATGCCACCGACGATTCGCCCGGTGCCGGCCTGACACCAGGGGTGATCGTCGACGAGGGCGGAACCATCCTCGCGGAGCACGCGGGCATTCACCAGTTCACCATCGGGCAGCGCCGCGGCCTGCGTTTGAACGCGGGCCGTCCGCTCTATGTGACGGCGATCGATGCGCGAACGGGGGTGGTGCAGGTGGGGCCCCGGGCGGCAACTGTCGCGACCGGGCTCGTGGCTCGTGACGTGAATTGGCTTGCAGCCGCACCGCTGGCCCGCGGCCGGCGTTGTCGCGTGAAGATCCGATCGCGTTTTCCCGCCACGCCGGTGACCGTCAGGACCGCAAGCCGCGACGGTTTCGAGTTGTACGCCGAGGCCGGCCTGCCGGCGGTGACGCCCGGCCAGGCCGCTGTCCTGTACGATGGCGAGCAGGTGGTTGGCGGCGGCTGGATCGAGCGCGCACTTCCGGCGGAAGAACGGTGATGCGTGTGGCCCTGAGCACCCTCGGGTGCAAGGTCAATCAGTACGATACGGCGAGCATCGAGACCCATTTGCGCGCGGTCGGCTGCACGATCGTCCCCTTCGAGGCGGGTGCCGATGTCTACATCGTCAACACCTGCACGGTCACCGACCGCGCCGATGCGGAGAGTCGACAGCTGGCGCGCCGCGCCCGGCGATTGAACGCCGGCGCGCGGGTCATCGTGACGGGTTGCTTCGCGCAGATCAATCCGCAGGGCGCGGCCATCCCGGAAGTGGACCACGTGGTCGGGTTGAACCGCCTGCCGGATTTGCTGCGTGCGGTGCGGGCGGAGGTCGACGAGTTGGTGCCACGCATCCTGGTGAATGACCTCCGCAGTGCGCGCCAGGTTGGCACGCTGGGGGCCGAGACCTTCACCGGCCAGACGCGTGCCTTTCTCAAAATCCAAGAAGGTTGCGATCTGTTCTGTACGTTTTGCATTGTGCCCTTTGCCCGTGGCCGCAGCCGCAGCGTGCCGCCGCGGCGAGTGCTCGAGCAGTTGCGTCTGCTCGGCGCGCGCGGCTTTCAGGAAGTCGTGCTGACCGGTGTGCATCTCGGCGCCTACGGGGTCGACCTCGATTCGCCGCTGGATCTATCGGCACTGCTGGAGATGATTGCCGAACGCCGTCCGGTCGCGCGCATCCGTCTCAGCTCCATCGATCCGCCTGAGGTCACGCCGCGGTTGCTCGACCTGATGGCTTGTGGTGAGCCGTTCTGCCCGCATTTCCATATCCCCATCCAAGCCGGCCACGACGAGGTCCTGCGCCGCATGCGCCGCACCTACGACACCGGCTTGGTGCATGACCTGTGCACCGCCATCCGCGAGCGGTTGCCCGACGCGGCGATCGGCACTGACGTGATTGCCGGTTTCCCGGGAGAGACCGAGGCACAGTTCGACGAGAGCATGCGCCTGCTCGGTGCGTTGCCTGTCACCTATTTCCACGTGTTTCCCTACTCGCGGCGCGCCGGAACGACCGCGGCCAAGCTGGGCGGGCACCTGCCGGCGCCCGTCGTCAAACACCGCGCCCGACGCTTGCGCGGACTCGGCCAGCACAAACGTGCGGAGTTTGCCCGCTGCTTCGTAGGCCGCACCGTTAACGTGCTCGTCGAGGAAAAGCCGGTGGGCGACGGGCGGTGGCTCGCCGGCTACACACGCAACTATCAGCGGGTGGTGTTTGCGGGACCGCCGGCGCTTGTGAATCGTGAGGTGGCTGTGCGGCTTGTCGGGTTGCAGGGCGACAAGCTGATCGGGGACTGGCTGGAGGACAACCCGTTATGAGCGATGAGGGCCTGGAGGCACTTGAAGAGCGCCTGGGCTATCGCTTTCGCGACCGCGCGCATTTGAGTGCGGCCCTGCGGCATGCGTCCGCCGCCGAGGTGGCTGGACCGCGGACGAACGAGCGCCTGGAATTCCTTGGCGACGCGGTCCTCGGCCTGGCCCTGAGCGATCTACTGATCGAGCGCTACCCCGCGTCCAACGAAGGGCAGTTGTCCAAGTACCGCGCGACCTTGGTGAAGACCACCAGCTTCGCGCGCAAGGCCCGTGAACTGGGGCTGAACGAGCACCTGACCCTGGGGCGGGGAGAAGAGCGGACCGGCGGCCGCGAGAAATCCTCGATACTCGCTGCCGCGTACGAAGCGGTCATGGGCGCCATCTTTCTCGAGTCCGGTTACGCGCAGGTCAAGAGCATTGTGATCCGCCATTTCGGCGAAGCAATCGACGGGGTCGGGCAACTCGAAACGATGGATGCCAAAACCGAGCTGCAGGAACGCTTGCAGGCCACGCATCACACCACACCCACCTACCGGGTCGTGCGCGAGGAAGGGCCCGACCATGCGCGCTGGTTCGTGGTGGAAGTGCTGCTGGGGGCGGAGGTGCTGGCGAGCGGTGAAGGCGGGAGCAAGCGCAGCGCCGAGCAGGCGGCCGCTCGGCAGGCCTTGGAGCGGACTCGGGAACTCGCGCTCCCATAGCCACGCCGGCGGCGCTGGAGGGGGCCT
>JAGDMS010000232.1 GCA_017860575.1 Deltaproteobacteria bacterium
TTGACCGCGACAACCGCTGCCGCGTGATTGTATTGACCGGCGCCGGCAAGGCGTTCTGCGCCGGACTGGATCTGAAGGATCAGGGCAACCCCGGTGCGATCATCGAAGGCCTGGCGCCCGGCCCGCACGCGGGTCTGGTGGCTCAGAATTACATGGCGAGCCTCATTCCGCACATGCGGCGGATTCAGCAGCCGCTGATCGCGGCCATCAACGGTGCGGCCTACGGCGGCGGCTTCGCACTGGCGTTGGGATGCGACATTCGCATTGCCGCCCGTTCGGCAAAGATGTGCGTGCAATTCATCCGTGTCGGTGTGTCGGGGTGCGACATCGGCGTGAGCTACATGCTGCCGCGGCTGATCGGGGCGTCGCGGGCGCATGATCTCATCCTGAGTGCCCGGGTGATCGATGCCGAGGAGGCCGAGCGCTACGGGATCGTGACCCGTGTCGTTCCGGATGGCGAGGCGGAGCGCGCGGGCGTGGCGCTGGCGGAGGAGCTGTGCGAGTTCACGCCGTTTGGGGTGTTCGCCACCAAGCAAGCGATGTGGGCGAACCTCGAAGCGCCGAGTCTGGAGGCCGCCATCCAACTGGAGAATCGCAACCAGATCATGGCGGGGATGTCGGGCGAAACCGAAGAAGCTGCCCGGGCGTTCTTCGAGAAGCGCAAACCGCGCTGGTCGCAAGGGTAGGGCAGACGACAGGGTACAGACGCCGGACCACAGATACGTAACAACCAACAACGAACAACGAACAACTGGAAGCGGGCGGGGGAGAACAGAAATGGGAGCACTGGACGGGAAGATTGCGTTGGTGACGGGGGCGAGCCGTGGCATTGGGGAAGCCATTGCCATTCGGTTCGGGGCGGAGGGGGCCACGGTGATTTGCACGGCGCGCAGCCTGGAGCCGGGGAAGGACCACCTGCCTGGATCGCTGCGTGAGACGGTGCAACGCATCGAGGAGTTGGGCGGGAAAGGCCTGCCGCTCCAGTGCAACGTGGCGAAGCCGGAGGCGCGCGAGGCGTTGGTCAAGGAAGTGTTGGAGCGCTTTGGCCGGCTGGATGTCTTGGTCAACAATGCGGCGGATGCGACCTACGGTACGATGTTTGACCAGATCAGTGCGCGGCGCTACCAGAGCCTCTTCGAGCTGAATCTGCGCGGACCGTTCGAGCTGATCCAACGTTTCGCACCAGGGATGCGCGAGCGGGGCCAGGGCTGGATCCTGAACATATCCTCCAAGACCGCCGAGATGCCGGCGGGTCCGCCGTTCGACCGCTTTGCCCGCTCGAGCGGTGTGATACTGTATGGTGCGAGCAAAGCGGCATTGAATCGGATGACGGTCGGGCTGGCGGCCGAATTGGACGGGACCGGTGTGGCGGTCAACGCCCTGGCACCGTTTTCGGTCGTCTGGACACCCGGCGCCGACCTGGTCGGCACCGCGCAGTATCGCAATATGCCCGGTTGGAAGGAGGAGCCGGCCGAGGCCATGGCGGAGGCGGCACTGGCATTGTGCACCGGCGACCCCGTGGTCGTCACCGGACTGGTGGTGTACAGCACGGACTACCTGGAGAAGATCGGGCGTAAGGTCCACACGCTCGACGGTCGCAGCGAACTCGTCGGCTGGAAACCGGCGGTGGACTAGTCGCGCTCGTCGAAGCATGGGGGGGGGGTCTTCAGCCGCCTCCTGGGTCGTACGGAATCGTAGGGCAATTGAGCCGACCAAGAGTCGGAAGGTTCGACGGGAGGAACGCGGCCGATGAGCACGATACGGTTTGACGGCAAGATTGCAATCGTCACTGGTGCCGGGGGCGGCTTGGGAAAGGCGTACGCGAAGCTCCTGGCCTCGCGCGGCGCCAAGGTGTTGGTCAACGATCTCGGCGGCGATTTCACTGGCCAAGGGTCGAACCCCGGATATGCCGAAGCCGCTGCGGCGGACATTCGCGCCGCCGGCGGGATTGCCGAGGCCAACGGCGATTCGGTCGCGGATACGAAGGGCGCCACCGCCATCGTGCAGCAGGCGCTCGACAGGTGGGGTGGCGTCGACATTCTCGTCAACAACGCCGGGGTGGTGACGTCAAACGGCTCACTGAGCGACGTGACGGATGAAAGCTATGCCATCGATCTGGGCGTCGCGGCGGGTGGGACGTTCCGCATGATGCGGGCGGTCTGGCGGCACATGATGGACAAGAACTACGGGCGTATCGTCAACGTGTCCTCGGGCTCGTTCTTCGGGATGGGGAGCGCCGTGCCGTACCCCGCCGCGAAGGGCGCGGTGATCGGCATGACGCGTGGCGCCGCCGTGGCCACGGACTTTCTGCAGAGGAATATCAAGCTCAACGTCATCATGCCGATTTCCTGGAGTCGCATGACGGCGCTGATGGGTCCCGAAATCGAATCCGCCATGCAACGCGACTTCCCGCCCGAACGGGTTGCCCCGGTGGTCGCGTGGCTCGCGCATGAGGATGTGCCGTGCAATGGAGAAATCTTCACGGCCGGCGGTGGGCGCTTTGCTCGCGTGTTCATCGGCGTGACTGAGGGGTATCGCGGCACCACCAAAGATATCTCCGTCGAGGATGTCCGAGATCATTTCGAGGACGCCATGCGGATCGAGCCGTTCACCATTCCCAAGCACGCGCTCGAAGAAGCCGGAATGCACGAATCGTCGGTGGACTGGAGCACCTTCTTCCAGTTCATCGCGTGAGGTGCTGAACATGGCGCATGCCGGTACAGCGCGGGGGAAGCCCCATCCAATTTCCCTGCAAGCTGCTTGACACGCGCTTTGCCGGCTCCGTATGGAGGCGCTCTTGACCGAGGATTACGCCTGCCGCTGCGTCGGCAGCGACCGCAGAACGAGCAGTGCGATCTCGGGTGGGATGCCGATCCGCATCGGGTAGCCATAGAAGCCGACGCAGCGGGTCACATAGAGACACATGTCGTCGCGCGAGAACAATCCCTGATCGGGCAGGCCCGCGAGGCCGATCACGGTGATCGCGTGCGATGCATCCACCTGCCAGCCGATCTGTCCGCCGTGGGTGTGTCCGGAAAGGACGAGATCGGCGCAGCCGGCGGGCAGCGTCTTGAACACGCTGGGGTCGTGGTTCAGCAGGATGCGCGGGACGCTACGACGCGGGCCCCATGCTGCAACGATGCGTGCGTATGCTAGCGCCCGTTGCGAACGATCGAACTGGTAGTCGATTCCGGCAAGCTCGATCCGCTCTCCCTTCACGGAGAGATCGGCGACACGATTCCTCAGGACGGTCACGCCACAGTCGCGGAGGCGCCGTTCCAGCCGCTGCGGGTCGTCGAAGTCGTGGTTGCCGAAACAAGCCCATTGCCCGTGCGGCGCCCGGATGCGCGCGAGGGCGTCGTACAGCGGTGCGTCGAAGTCGCCGGCGCGGTGGGTGAGAAAGTCCCCGGAGTGCAGCACCAGATCCGGACGGCACGCGTTGGTGAGGGACGCGACGCGCAACAAGCGGCGGCGGTTCATCGCGCCGCCGACGTGAATGTCGGAGAGATGCACCACGCGCAGCCCATCGAGTGCCGCGGGCCAGGCGGGCAGCATGATCTCTCGCTCCTCGACACGGAAGTCGTAGGACAGCGACACGCCGGAGAGCGAGACGCCGAACGGCAAGGCGGCGCCGAACAGGCCGGCTTTTTGCAGCAGCGCACGCCGCCCGATCTCCACCTCGGCCGCCGGTAACGCCGCCGCGGGGAAATGCGACCAGACGTGCCGGATGCATCGCCTCGCCAGGCGGACGAAACCGACACCTGCGTAGCCGAGCAGCAGCAAGGCATGGCCACTGAACCAGACCGCCCCGATCCATGTGATACCCGACCGATACAAGATTGACGGCGGCTCCGGCTGCCGCCCGGTGAGCACCTGCGCAACCATGATCGCATCGAATATCAGGCCCGTCGCGGTGGCGGGCCACACGATCGAGCGTGTGACGTGTGCTTCCAGCAGGCGATGCAACCGCACGCGCGCGTAGGAAAACGGAAGGAACGCGAGGGGGATGAGTACCATCAGGAAGACCGCCAGTCGGTTCCCCAAGCTGGCCAGCCACGCGCCGCCGAGCAGCAACACGACATTGAGCGTCAGCTGGCCGGCGATGACCCACCGTGCCGCAGCCGCCTCCGCCCGTAAGAATCGATGGGGAAACGCTGGCATTCGTCTGCTTCGCTACACATCAAGCGGCTCCAGTCAGAGTACACCGGTCGGCGCACCCGTCCAAGTCGGTGGTCGACCAAGCGGAACGTGGGAACAGCAGACGTATGCACGGGCGTTGGCTTCAAGGATCGGATTGGCCCTCCGCAACCGTACGTGGATCTCCTTCAGGCCCGGCCACCGGATGCGGTGTGTGTCGAACGGTTCCCATACGGACAAAAGATCCCACGCAAAAGTGGGAACCCCATGCACCGCGTCATCGGTGCCTCCGCAGCGGCCCGGTTGCTCCCATAAACACCTCAAGAAATGCAAACAGGCTGGCGTAACGGCGGCTGTCCGCTGTTGATTCCACAACTTACGGACCAAAAATTTGCCCGTTTTCTTTCGGAATGCCGCCCAACGCACGGGCCAGCAGACTGAAACGCGTCGGCATCCGGTCGCACGATTGGGACGCTTTTCCCGGATGAAGCCGATACGCACGGGCACGTTCATCCGGCATCTCGTTTGCTCCCGTCCACTATGGGGTGTCCAGGGCTTGCGGGGCTTCTCCTGCTCGTCCTTGGCCGGGGCTAACCTCAACGAACGGAGGTTTGACCATGGCGATGGCGAACAACCGCAGGTGCGGAGAGTCACGCGATAGGGCGGCTGGCGTTCAGTCGTATCCAGTGGCAACAAAAGCTCGGATCGCGGTATTCCGCCTCGCGGCGGTGGCTCTTTGGTACGCGCTGCTCACGCCAGCAGCCGCGCAGACCTGCGGTGGAGACTGTGACACCGACGGTCAAGTCATGGTGCACGAGGTGATTACCGCCGTGAACATCGCTTTGGGCAATTCGGCGCTGGATAGCTGCGTTCCTGCCGATAAGAATGGCGATGGGCAAATCACGATCGACGAAGTCCTGGCGGCTGTGAGCAACGCCCTTACCGGCTGCCCGATTCCGGCGGGGCTGGTGCAATACTGGGTCGGTGCCATTCCGGACCAGATCGTGTGGTACGGCGGCAGGATCCAATTCCTCGTCGGCGCACACGGCATGCCTTCGGCAACGTTTGCGGTCCAGACGAATCCGCAACCCCACGGTACGATTTCAATCGAACCGGTGGCGGGATCAAACTATTGGCTTTTGCAGCACGTTCCTGATGTGAGCGACAAGACGGACTTCACCGTCACCATCGTTGCCTCGCTCGGCGGCCAGACGACGTCGCAGTCCTTTGTGATCAGTCCGCAGCCGATTCTGCCGCCGGAGCAATACGTCTTTGGCACCACCCAGCATACGGGTCCGCCGATCACCACGTACGAAACAGAGCACTTTGAACGGCAATCCCTCTTGGAGGAAGACTTCAACTATACGAAACTCAAAACGTACAGAGTCCAGATCATTGGCGAGACGGTGGAGATCGAGGCGGGGAATGATAACGGGCTGTACGAGGCCTATTTCGACGGCAATCGCCAAGACATCCGAGAAATGGAAATCATTGGCGAGACTATCGTGTTTCGCAGCCCGGCCCGCCTGAAAGAAACCAAGGTGACCGTCTACACCCGCCAATTGCGCTTTGAAGGAGAGGGCCAACTGAAGACAACCCCGGCGGAGATCTTGACGAGTGCGGGGCAGCTGCAAGACGGGGCGGGTATCGCCGGCAAAGCCGGCCTGAAAGCGGGAGACATCACCCTGAACATCGGCTCGTTCTATGCCGAGACGTCCCAACCCGCTGTGGACCTCACCGGCGGCCGGGGGCAGTCCGGTGGTCCCGGGAAACATGGGACCAATGGATATTCGGTATCCGGGGAGTATTGGATGTGGGCGTTCACATGCGACTACATTCTGGACAGCGAAACTTTCTACGCTCCCGCTAACGAGGTTATCACCTATGGGTACTGCGGCGGTCCGTCGACGGGAGTGGCAACATGGCCCACGAATGGCAGCCGGGCCTATCCCTCCGGCAAGCCGGGGCAAGGCGGCGCAGGCGGCAGTCTGGTCTCGAACCAAGACATCTCTGGCTTCTTTACGATCGCTGGCGGAGCGAGTGCGCTGGGCACCTACCCGATCACGGAGCCCACGACGTACTGGAAGGGAGGAGATGCGGGAACGCCGACGCGGGCGATACACGCAAACTGCACCTGGGACACGTGGAACGCGAAAGTGACCTGCTCGCGTGTTGCGAACCCAAACGGAATGCCTACGGTTGCCGGGCAAAGCTTTTCCGTGCCGTTGGCGGATGCGCCGTTCGGGCAGACGGGAAGCCACGCGGTGGCCGGATCCCAATACGCTTGGTTGCAGCCTCAGCTGGTGAGAAAGATCCTCAACCACATCCGGGACGACTACCTCGGCGAGCACGTTGCTGAGGCGGAAGCCCGCTTGCGGGAATATGTGTCCGTCCTGGGTAACTACAGGGTGGATAGCAGCTGGGGTGCCCTCGATCCGATGGTCCGTTTCGAGCTGGAGCAGATGTACAACGAAATGCAGGGGCTGCTGCAGCAGATCGAAAACAATCTCGATTATTTTGGGAACCCGGCCGGCTGGGTTCCCATGCTCAGTTTCGAGGTGAACAAGCTCATCTTCGAGCAGGAAGTCGAACGCGCGATGCGCATGCTCTACCTCGCCTACTGGATACGGAACAAGGAGTCCACCGAGGCGAACAAGGCTGCGGCCCTGGTCGCCGCGCGCGAGCAGTTGCGCACCGAGATCGCTCAAGCAAAGCTGGATTATGATGCTGCGGTGGCGGCGGTACCCAACCTCATGAACAAGGCAGAAGAGCTGGCGACGAAGATCCACCAAACCCAGGATCTCCTGGTCGCCAGAGAGAACGAACTACTCCAGCAAACCCAAGACCCCCCATGGCTGGCAGCCGTCAAGGGAGCGCTCAAGGGCGCGGCCATGGCCTGTCAGATGATCCCCGTCTACCAGCCTGCGCTGGGGGCTGTCGGTGGTGGTCTGCGGCTGATAAGCAACATCGATCCCGATAAACCCTGGGACTCGATCTTCGAGTCGGGAGATATCACCTCGATCTTCCAGGCCTCGGGTTTTGACTCTGCTGCCAGCAATCAGAAGACGGCCAAGGACGGCATCGACCCTCAGCAGGTCGAGTCGAAGAGTTTCGATTACCTCGGTGCGTTACGTACGGCCAGTGCCGGCCTGACGGCGGGAATTGCCGACATCCGAGGTTACCTCGAGGAGAGAAAGGCGCCGAGCCCCGAAATGCTCGCCGAGCTGGAACGGCTCAAGAGTATGGACCCGGAAGCCAAGGTGCTGGCCGACAAGGTCGAAGCACTGCTGCAGGACAAGAAGAAATTTGCTGACGAACTGGTCGGCACGATGCAGCAAGTGGTCGCCCTCTCCGATCTCATCACCCGTGACATGCTGGCGATCGACGCGATGAATCGCGACGCGGTACCAGGGCTGCTGGTGATGGATGGCCGGGCCAGTTCCTATCTGGAGGACATGGAGAGAAGAGCCTATGACCGCCTGGTCAAGTACCACTACTACATGGCCAAGGCATACGAATACCGGTTGCTGAAAGCGTACACCCAGCCCCTTGACCTCTCGGGCCTCCTCAATCGCTTCAAGGACATTGCGGCCGTCAATCCCACCCATGAGATCACGGAGGGGCAGTTTGATTCTTTCAGGGCGCTGTATGAAGGGTTGGTCGCCGACGTGGCCGAGGAGATTTTCGAGGATTACAATGCGAATCGTCCAGAGCTATCGGTGCCGATCCGCTTCACCTTGACGCCCGATGAAATATCGAGGCTGAATCAGGGCGAGGTCGTCACGCTCAATCTGTTCCACGAGGGGTTCTTCTTGCCGACGGAGGAAAACGTCCGCATCTATGATTT
>JAGDMS010000506.1 GCA_017860575.1 Deltaproteobacteria bacterium
GCGGTAGGTGGTGCTGGGGGCAAGCCCCGTGTTGCTGAACGTGGTGCTGGTGGGCCAGGCGATCTGCGCGAAGTTCGTGCAGCTCGCCCCCTGGCAGCGCTCGACCCGGTAGCCGGTCACCCCGACGTTGTCGGTGGAGGCGGTCCACGCGAGCTTGGTGCTCGTGCTGCTGCTGGTGGTCGCCGAGAAGCCCGACGGTACCGTGGGTGGCGTGGTGTCCGACGTCGCGGCCGTCGTCGCGGTGGCGATCGCGGAATAGGCTCCCAGGTTACCGGCGGCATCGATCGCGCGCACCCGGTAGCGGTAGGTGGTGCTGGCGGCGAGCCCGGTATTGCCAAACGTGGGCCCGCTGGGCGTGGCGATCTGGACGAAGTTCGTGCAGCTCGCTCCCTGGCAGCGTTCGACGCGGTAGCCGGTGACCCCGACGTTGTCGGTCGAAGTGGTCCACGCCAGGTTGATGCCGGTGGTGCCACTGACAGTGGCGGTGAGGCTCGACGGTGCCGTGGGTGGCGTGGTGTCGGCTGCCGCCGTCACCGTCACCGTGATGTAGTTGGGAACGGACTTCGTGTTCGAGCCGCCGGTGCCGCTGACGGTGAGGCTGACCGTATAGGTGCCGACGGTCGAGTACGTCTTCGCCGGATTCTGCGAACTGCTGTTGGTGCCGTCGCCGAAGTCCCATGCGTAGCTGGTGATCGAGCCCGTCGACGTGCTGGTGAAGTTCATCGCCAGCGGGGCGGTCCCGGTCGTGGTGCTCGCGGTGAAGTTGGCTACCGGTGCGACCGGCGCACCCGCGGAAACCGTGCCGACGACCTCGTTGGAGAACCCGCTCTGGACAAGCGAACCGTCATAAGCCGTGACCGCGAAGTAGTAGGTCGCCCCGTCGGCGAGATTGGGGACGGTCGAGGTCGCTACGTTGCCGGCGTCGATCTGCGCCGTGTAGTTCCCCGCCGAGGTCCCATAGTGAACCTTGTAGCCCGCCACGCGCGGGTCGTTGACCGGATCCCAAGCCAGGGCAAGGCTGCCGGCCAGCGCCTGAGTACCGAGTAGCAGCAAAAGAGCAATGGCCAGAAACCGCTGTGCCGGCCCAAGGAAGGTTCGTGGGCCCCTGCGACCCAAAATGGTCTCTGCCATGCTTGCCTCTTGATCAACGGTACAGCGTGGTACCGCACGGCTGCACGATTCCGGAACCTCACCCCGTGGGGATAACGGGTTCCCGTTTTTCATGCGGGTGACGGGCCGTATGCAGTATGGATTCGAGCGTTCGGATGCGCTTTGCAGCGCGCGGCCTGGGCTGGCCGGCGCGTCCAATCCCATGCCAACTCAACGCTGACCGGGTGGGGTCGGCAAGCAACCATATCGGACTAACTAGGTCTTGGCAGACACGCAGATTCATTAGTCCGTATGTATCAACTGATGCCATTAACATAGCTGGCATTCTCCTAGCAGTACACTACAGCTTTGTGTGCGCAGGGTGCCTTGCTGCCACATCAGAATATCTCTCAGAGTTATACCATTGTCATTTTGATGTAGTCAACCATCTCTCGTGTTCAATGTGTTTCGCCTCGATGGTTTCCTCGGGCCCGGGATCGGCGAAGGCGTTGCCGGAAGAATTCCTGTAGCCAAGGGCAGTCGGCCGCAGTCCGATACGCTAGACGCGATGCGGTGTGTCGTGGCTCACGACCCGCACCCCGCGGTGCGGGTCGCGTAGGCAAGAACGCTATTGCCTATGCGACGCGGAGGCTGAACATGGACGTGGCCAGGGATGCTGTGGCGTCGCTGGGGCCACGCGACGCGTTAGACCGATCACTTGTTCGGGAGCGCGGGACGGCTGGGCGATCGTCGGCAACGGATTCGGCAAGCGCACAGATATCCGTCGGCGTGGCGGCCCCGCTGTTGCGGACGCTATCGGCAGCAGCGGCGGATCGCCTCGCAGCGGATCGCGCCTGCGATAGGCATGCTTGCACGATCCCGGCGCGCATCGTGGCGCGACCGGGCTCGCGCGAATCAGCTGCCGCCGATTCTCACTTCAGCGCCGCGCCCTGCAGTCGTACGGTTGCACTGCTTGGGTTCTTGGCCGTGTCCATCGTCCACACCACCGTGAGCGTCTGCCCAGGAGACGCGGCTCGGTAAGTCAACGTGTAGACACCGTCCCAGCTCTTGCTGATCTTGCTAGTCGCGGGACTGACGTAGTCCGGCGCGGACTGGTCCGACAGGTGTGCCGCCAATTCGCCGATCGAATTGGTTGCTCCCACATAGACGAAGAGCGTACGTGTCGTGGTGTCCGCCGGAACGACGATCTGGAAGCCTTGCCCGAGGCCGCCGGAAATCGAGATGCCCTGTTTGCTCGAGCCAACAGCAATGGGGGAGCCATCAGTCCACGCCATTGCACGTCGACTGGATGCGTATGTGCTAGCCGTCGCGGCTCCCACAACCGCATAGTTACCAATTTGCTCGTTGCCGGTCGCCTTCCGCGCGTTGGTCGGCCACTGCACCCAGTCTGCCGATCCCACGCTGGAAAGGTTGGTCGTGCCCGACGCGCTCGTCACGCTGCCGATGAGTGTGCCTCCCGCCACGATCGGAGTCGACGAAACCGAGACCAAGTTGGCCTTCGTGACGGTGTTCGATCCGCCCGGACCGGTGACGGTCAGGCTCACGGTATAGACACCGGCGCTGGAGTACATCTTGCTCGGATTTTGCGCGGTGCTGGTCGTGCCGTCGCCGAAGGTCCAAGCGTATGTGTCGATAGTTCCCGAGGATGTGCTCGCGAAGTTTACCGTCAGCGGAGCGGTGCCCGACACCGGCGACGCCGTGAATGCGGCTGTCGGTGCCGACGGCGCGGCTGCCGCCGTCGTTGCCGTGGCGGTGGTGGAGTAGGCGCTCAAGTTGCCGGCGGCATCGATCGCCCGCACCCGGTAGCTGTAGCTGGTGCTGGCGGTCAAGCCG
>JAGDMS010000055.1 GCA_017860575.1 Deltaproteobacteria bacterium
CCGGGGACCACGCGTGACGCTATCGACACGCCGTTCCGCCGTGGGGAGCGCGACTACGTCCTGGTCGACACGGCGGGCATCCGGCGCCGCCCTCGCGTCCGCGAACAACTGGAGCGCGCGAGCGTGGCCCGGGCGCTGGGCGCCCTCGACCGGGCCGACGTGGCGCTGCTGGTCGTTGACGCCACCGAGGAGATGGCTGATCAGGATGCGCGCATCGCCGGCTACGCCTGGGAACGGGGGCGCGCGCTCGTGCTGGTGATCAATAAATGGGATGCCGTGCCGCGTGCGCAGCGCAATCGCGTGCGTGTGCTGAGCGCGTTGCAGGACCACTATCCAACGCTGGCCGAGGTGCCGGTGGTCTTCCTGTCCGCCCGCACCGGTGCCGGCGTCGACGGCCTGTTTCCGGTTGTCGATGCGGTGGTGGCGGCGCATCGTCGGGAGATACAGACGGCACGCCTCAACGAGGTGCTCGAGGAGGCGACGGGGGCGCAGGCCCCGCCCAGCGTTCAGGGAAAACGGCCGAAGTTTTTCTACGCGACCCAGACGTCGACGGCGCCGCCAACGTTTGTCATTTTCACCAGCCGCCCCGAACTGGTGCCGGCGTCGTACGAACGGTTCCTGGAGAACACGTTTCGGCAGGCGTTCGACCTCGGCGGCGTACCGCTACGGCTCCACTTGCGGCAGCGACCCAAGCGCCAGGGGTAAGGCGCTCCTGACCGCGGCCTAGCCATTGTGATCGCGATAGGAGCGCGCGTAGCCCACGTATTGCTCGGCGGACCATTTCAGTTGGGCGATCTCGTCCTCGCGCAGCGGGCGGGCCACCTTGGCCGGACTGCCCTTTGCCAGGTGGCCGCGCGGCACTTTGGTGCCGGGCGCCACCAAGGACCCCGCAGCAACCATGCAGTCGTCTTCGATATCGACGCCGTCCATGATGATGGCGCCCATCCCGATCAGGCAGCGACTGCCGATGCGGCAGCCGTGAAGAATCACCCCGTGGGCGACCGTGACATCGTCTCCGACCACGGTTCCCCAACGGCCGCGTGTGACATGAACAGTCGAGTTGTCCTGGATGTTCGTTCGCGCACCGATGCGGATGTGATGCACGTCGCCACGGATCACCACGTTGAACCAGACGCTGGAGTGCGCGCCTATGACAACGTCGCCGATGACCTGCGCGCTCGGGCTGATATAGGCGGTCGGGTCGACTTGCGGCAGCAACCCCCGGTAGGACATCAACATGGCGCAACCGTATCGAAAACCCTGGGCGGGCTCAACGCACGCGACACGCCCTTCCAGAGGCGGTGCGCTGGCGACGGCGCGGGCGGCTCCAGGGGCGCCCCGCCGGATGGGGCCGCTGCGGTGATGTTCCACAACATGTAGTGGGGCACGGCAGCACCTTGCCAAACCGGTTGGGCTTTGGTACGAACGTTCATGGTTGTCACAGCAGCGAAATCCGTCAAAGTTTGCAGGCCCACCAACGCGTTTCCGGGTGGGCTTGCGTGTCTGTGGAGGACAAGCGATGTGGACCGGAGGAGGGTGTGATGTTCACCTTTGATCTGCGCGAAGGGCTGACCTTCGACGATGTGCTGTTGGTGCCGGCACGCTCCGATTTTCTGCCGCGTGAGGCCGACCCCGGCACGCAACTGACCCGGCAGATCCGGCTGAACATCCCACTCATCAGCGCCGCCATGGACACGGTCACGGAATCGCGTACGGCGATTGCCATGGCGCAGGAAGGCGGCATTGGCGCCATCCATCGCAATCTCCCCATCGAACAACAGGCGCTGGAGGTGGAGAAGGTCAAGAAGTCCGAGAGCGGCATGATTCTCGATCCGGTGACGGTCGACCCGGACCAACGGATCGTCGACGCGCTGGAGATCATGGGCCGGTACCGCATCTCGGGCCTGCCTGTGACCCAGGGCGGCAAACTGGTCGGGATACTGACCAACCGCGATCTGCGGTTTGAGAAGCGACTCGACCGCAAGGTGCGGGAGGTCATGACGCGGGAGAACCTGATCACCGGGCGGCCCGGTATCGGGTTGGAGGAGGCCAAGGAGATCCTGCACGCCAACCGCATCGAGAAGCTGCTCATCGTCGACAGCGAGAATCACCTGAAAGGCCTGATCACGGTAAAAGACATTCAGAAGGCGGCGCAGTTCCCCAACGCCTGTAAGGACCATCTCGGCCGTCTGCGGGTCGCGGCCGCCGTCGGCACGGGCGACGACCGGACGGAGCGCGTCAGCGCGCTGGTGCGTGCCGGTGCGGATGCGCTGGTAATCGACACGGCGCATGGGCATTCGGCCAACGTCATCGAGACGCTGCAGGAGATCAAGCGCAGCCATCCGACGATCGAAGTCGTTGCGGGCAACGTCGCGACCGAGGAGGGGGCGCGCGAACTGGCGCGCGCCGGCGCCGATGCCATCAAGGTCGGTATGGGGCCCGCCTCGATCTGCACCACGCGTGTCGTGTCGGGTGTCGGCGTGCCGCAGCTGACCGCCGTGGCCGACTGCGCCAGGGTCGCGCGGGATTACGGCATCCCCGTGATTGCGGACGGCGGCATCAAATTCTCCGGCGACATCACCAAGGCATTGGCGGCGGGGGGGCATTCGGTGATGATCGGGGGCCTGTTCGCCGGCACCGAGGAAAGTCCCGGGGAAACCATTCTCTACCAGGGGCGCACCTACAAGCTCTATCGCGGGATGGGCTCGCTGGAGGCCATGCGGGAACGCGAGGGCAGCCGGAACCGCTACATGCAGGACGACGAGTTCGAGCAAATGAAACTGGTGCCCGAAGGAATCGAAGGCCGGGTGCCGCACAAAGGGCCGCTTTCGTTCATCGTGACCCAGTTGGTCGGCGGCTTGAAAGCGGGGATGGGGTATTGTGGCTGCCGCACCATCGCGGAACTGCACGAAAAGGCCGAGTTCGTGCGCGTGTCCCACGCGTCGCTGGAAGAGAGCCACGTGCACGACGTCTACATGACGAAAGAGCCCCCGAATTACCGGAGAGACTAAGTACGCGGCCATCAGCCGGAACGCGCAGCTATGATTCTCATCCTCGACTTCGGCAGTCAGTACACGCAGCTCATCGCCCGCCGCGTGCGGGAGGCCCGGGTCTACTGCGAGATTCATCCGTATTCGGTGGGCATCGAGAAGATCAGACAGCTCCACCCCGAGGGCGTCATTCTCTCCGGCGGTCCGGCGAGTGTGTACGAGAACGATGCGCCGTTGCCGGCGCGGGACGTCACCGAGCTGGGCGTGCCCATCCTCGGGGTATGCTACGGTATGGGGGTGCTGACCTTGTTCGGCGGCGGTGAGGTTGCGCGTGCCCCGCGGCGCGAATACGGACCGGCCGACTTGGTGCTCGACGATACTCGGGACCTCTTTGCCGGGCTCGGCACCGACTCGACGCCGGTGTGGATGAGCCACGGAGACAAGATGGCGCGCCTGCCCGACGGTTGGCAGGTGCTGGCGCACAGCGCCAACTCCCCGATTGCCGCCTGCGCCGACCGCGATCGGCGACTGTTCGGTGTGCAGTTCCACCCGGAGGTCGTGCACACCCCGCTTGGCAAGGAGATGCTCGCCAACTTCCTCTTCCGCGTGTGCCGCGCCAAGGCCGACTGGACGATGGAAAGCTTCGTCGACCAGGAGACGGTGCGCATTCGCGAGCGCGTTGGCGCTGCCGGGGTGGTTTGCGCGCTCAGCGGTGGCGTCGACTCGGCTGTCACGGCGGCGCTGGTGCACCGCGCGGTCGGGGACCAACTGACGTGCATCTTCGTCGACAACGGCGTGCTGCGGTTGGACGAGGCGCGCCGCGTGATGGAGTTTCTGCGGGAGCACTTCCATTTCCGTATCAAGATGATCCCCGCCGGTGCACGCTTTCTGCAGCGCCTCCAAGGCGTCGAAGATCCGGAGCGGAAGCGCCGTATCATCGGTGCCACCTTTATCGAGGTGTTCGAGGAGGAGGCGCGTGCGCTTCCCGACATCACCTACCTGGCGCAGGGAACCTTGTACCCGGACGTGATCGAATCCGTCTCGTTCAAGGGACCGTCGGCCACCATCAAGAGCCACCACAACGTCGGCGGCCTGCCGGAACGTATGCGCCTCAAGCTGCTGGAGCCGCTGCGCGAACTGTTCAAAGATGAGGTGCGTGTCCTCGGTGAGGTGCTGGGCATTCCCGGGTCGATCGTCGGCCGGCATCCGTTTCCGGGACCGGGTCTGGCGATTCGTGTCTTGGGTGAGGTGACGGCGGAACGGGTGGCAATATTGCAGGCGGCCGAAGCGATCGTGGACGAAGAGATTCGCGCCGCGGGTTTGTACGATCGGCTGTGGCAGGCGTTCGCGGTGCTGCTGCCGGTCCGGACGGTGGGCGTCATGGGCGACGCACGGACATACGACAATGTCGTCGCCATCCGAGCGGTTGAAAGCGTTGACGGCATGACCGCCGACTGGGCTCGGCTGCCCGCCGACCTGTTGGGGCGACTCTCCAGCCGACTGATCAACGAGGTGCACGGAGTCAACCGCGTGGTCTACGACATTTCATCCAAACCGCCGGCTACGATAGAGTGGGAATAGGTGTCGACGTGAAGCGCCGCTGCCGCCACGGGTTCGCGATGTGGGGCGTTGAACGCCCCGCTAGGGCCGGCTGAGGAGACCGGGCCGATGTCGTTCGTTCACCTGCATGTACATACCAAGTATTCGCTGCTTGATGGCGCGAACAAAACGGAAGCCTTGATTCACGCGGTCAAAGCGGCGGGCATGCCGGCGGTGGCCATCACCGACCACGGCAATATGTTTGGCGCCGTCGAGTTCTACAAGCGCGCTAGCGAGCAGGGCGTCAAGCCGATTCTCGGTTGTGAGGTGTACGTGGCGCCCAGAAGCCGCCACGACAAGGGGAACGGCCGCGCGGACGACTACGAGGCCGGGGGGAATCATCACTTGATCCTCCTGGTCATGAATGCGGACGGTTACCGCAATCTCTGCCGCTTGGTGACGTTGGCGTATACGGAAGGGTTCTATTACAAGCCGCGCATCGACAAGGAACTGCTGCGGGAATACAACGGCGGTCTCATCGCCCTGTCGGGCTGTCTCGCCAGCGAAGTCAACCAGGCCATTGCGGCCGGCAGCATCGATCGCGCCCACCAGGTCATGGAAGAGTACCGGGCGCTCTTTGACGGCCGCTACTACGTCGAAGTCCAGGACAATCACCTGCCGCAGCAGGAGCGCGCGAACATCGAGCTTCTGCGCCTCGCACAGGAGCTGAGTCTCCCGGTCGTTGCCACCAATGACTGCCATTACCTGCGGCCGGACGACGCCAAGGCGCACGAGGTGCTGCTGTGCATCCAGACCGGGAAGACGCTGAGCGACGAGAAGCGGTGGCGTTTCGAGACCGACCAGCTCTACGTCAAGAGTCCGGAGGAGATGCGGGCGGCGTTTCCTGGCTGCCCGGAGGCAATGAGCAACACGGTCGACATCGCCAATCGCTGCGATTTCGAATTGAGCTTTGGTAAATATCAATTCCCGGTGTTTGCCACGCCGCCCGGCGAGACCCTCGACGCGCACCTCGACCGCGAGGCGCGCGCGGGGCTGGAGGCCCGCTTCGAGCGCATCCGCGCGCAGGCGGACTGGAATGCCGAACGCGAGCGGACCTACCTGGATCGGTTCGATCGGGAACTGAAGATCATCAAGGAGATGGGGTTCGCCGGTTACTTCCTGATCGTGGCCGACTTTACGAACTTCGCCAAGCGCAAGGGCATCCCCGTCGGTCCCGGCCGCGGCTCTGCCGCGGGCAGCCTGGTGGCGTATGCGCTGGGCATCACCGACATCGATCCGTTGCCGTACAACCTGCTGTTCGAGCGCTTCCTGAACCCGGAGCGCAAGTCGATGCCCGATATCGATATGGACTTCTGCTTCGAGCGTCGGGACGAGGTGATCCAGTACGTGCGCGAGAAGTACGGCGAGGACCGGGTCGCCCAGATCATCACTTTCGGCACCTTGAAGGGCAAACAGGCAATCAAGGACGTCGGCCGCGTGCTTGATTTTCCGTATGCGGAGACGGATCGGATTGCCAAGCTCTACCCGGCGCCGAAGCAGGGCAAGGATTTCCCGCTGGCTGAGGCGCTGCAGATGGAGCCGCGCCTGCAGGAGGTGCGCAAGCGGGGCGACCGCGAGGAGCAATTGTTCGGCTACGCCGAACGCCTCGAGGGGTTGCTCCGGCACGCCTCCAAACACGCCGCCGGTATCGTCATCGGGGCGCAGCCCCTGGTCGAGAGCCTGCCGCTGTTCAAGGACAAAGACGACGCGGTAATGACACAGTACACCTACGGCGACGTCGAGGCCATCGGACTCGTCAAGTTCGATTTCCTGGGTCTCAAGACGCTGACGATGGTGCACAACGTCGTGAGCCGCGTCCGCGAAAATCGGGGGGTTACGATCGACTTCAGTACGTTGCCCCTCGATGATCGTGCGACCTACAAGTTGGTGGCCAAGGGCGACACCGTTGGCGTGTTCCAGCTCGAAAGTGGCGGTATGCGTAAGGTGTTGACCCAACTGCGCCCGTCGACGTTCGAGGATATCATCGCCGTGCTGGCGCTGTACCGGCCGGGTCCGCTCGACAGCGGCATGGTCGAGGAGTTCATCAAGCGCAAGCATGGCAAGGAGCCGTTCACGTATCTGCATCCGGCTCTGGAGCCGATTCTGCGCGATACCTACGGCGTCATCGTGTACCAGGAGCAGGTGATGCAGATCGCGCAAACGTTGGCGGGGTACACGCTCGGTGATGCGGACAATTTGCGTCGCGCCATGGGGAAGAAGAAGAAATCCGAGATGGATCGCGAGAAGGAGCGCTTCATCAAGGGTGCCGTGGCGCGCAAGGTCACGGAGAAGCTCGCGCACGAGATCTTCGAGCAGATGGAGACGTTCGCCGCCTACGGCTTCAACAAGTCACACTCCGCCGCCTACGCGCTGATTTCCTACCAGACGGCGTACCTCAAGGCCCACTATCCCGAGGAGTTCATGGCGGGGCTCATGACCCTGGAGATGGGCGATACCGACAAGACCTACAAGAACATTGCTGAGTGTCGCGAGCATGCCATCCCGATCCTGCCGCCGGACGTCAATGAAAGTCGTGAGGACTTTACCGTCGGGCAGCCGCGCGAGGATGGGAGCCGCCCGATTCGCTTCGGCTTGGGCGCTGTCAAAGGCGTGGGTTCGAAAGCGATCGAGGCGATCATCACGGCCCGCGAGGCGGGGGCCTTCACGTCTCTCGGGGATTTCTGCAAGCGCGTGCAAAGCCAACAGGTGAACAAACGGGTGCTTGAGAGCCTGATCAAGTGCGGCGCGTTTGATTTCAGCAGCGCGCCGCGGCGGGGGCTGCTCGACGGACTGGAACGGACCTGCCAGTGGGCGGGGCAGAGCGCGCGGCCGGAGGCCGTCAATCAGATGGGACTGTTTGCACCGGGCAGCATCAAGGAGAGCAGTGCGCCGCCGCCGCCGTTGCCCGATGTCCCGGAATGGGACACGAAGGAGCTCTTGCGGGCCGAGCGCGAAACCATCGGCTTTTTCATTACCGGGCATCCGCTCGACAAGTATGCTCGTGATTTGAAACGCTTTGCCAACGTGACGACGGCGGAGCTGCGCAACCGCGCGCAGCAGGACAAGGTTGCACTGGGCGGCGTCGTCCTGACCCTCAAACACAAGAACAGCCGCAAGGGCGAGCGCTACGCGACGTTCAATCTCGAGGACCAGTGGGGAGCGGTCGAGGTGATCGCCTGGCCCGAGACATACCGCCGCTGCGAACAGGCGATCCAGGCTGGCGAGGTGGTCTTCGTGAGTGGCAGCTTGGAAGTTGGCGAGGAGCGGTGCCAGATCATCGCGGACGAGGTATCCGTGTTGCTCGATGCCAGGGAGAAATCGGCCAAGGAGGTGCACTTTGCCTTGCCGGCGGAGCGGGTCAGCGAAGACCACTTGCGCCAGTTGCGGCAAACGCTGACGCAGCACCGTGGCTCGTGCAACGCGTTCCTGCATCTGCTGTTGCCGAACCGGACCGAGACGGTCATTGCGTTACCGGCGGAATTGAAAGTCGCGCCGACGGAGCGCATGGTCGAAGACGTGGAACGCCTGCTGGGCGATGGGGTGACCTCATTTCAGTGAGTTCCGACCTGCACGCGCCGCGCCGGACGCGTAGGAAAGCACCGCCGGATCAACTCGCGGCCCTCAATGACGGGAGCCGGCAGGCGGAAGTTGCCGTGTTGGTCGGGACGACACGCGCCGGCGCCGCCGTGATGGACGGGGAGGAGTCGCTAGCGGAGTTGGGACGGCTGGCCGAGACCGCCGGCGTCTCAGTCAAAGCCACCGCGCTGCAGGCAGTGCGGCGCATCCATCCCGCGACGTTCATCGGTTCCGGGAAGGTCGAGGAGATCCGCGCGTTGGTTGCGTCCCAGGAGGCCAATGTCGCGATTTTTGATGATGCCCTCTCTCCGGCTCAGCAGCGCAATCTGGAAGGGACGTTGCGCGTCAAAGTCATCGATCGCAGCCAACTCATCCTCGACATCTTCGCGCAGCGCGCGCACAGCCTGGCCGGGAAACTGCAGGTCGAACTGGCACAGCTGCAGTACCTGCTGCCGCGTCTGACCCGGCATTGGCAGCACCTGTCCCGGCTTGGTGGCGGGGTGGGCACGCGCGGCCCCGGCGAAACCCAGTTGGAGGTGGACCGCCGACGCGTCCGCGAACGGATCGGCGCGCTGCGGCGCCGCCTCGCCGAGGTGACGCGGACACGCCGCCTGCACCGCGACAGCCGGGCGGCCGTGCCGTACGCGACCGTGGCGCTGGTCGGCTACACCAACTCCGGGAAGTCGACCTTGATGAACCGCTTGACGGCGGCCGGGGTGTTAGTCGAGGACAAGCTGTTTGCGACCCTCGACCCGACCGTGCGGCGTCTGATCCTGCCGAGTGGCGGTGCGGCGCTCCTCATTGATACGGTCGGGTTCATCAATAAACTGCCACACGGTTTTGTGGATGCGTTCAAGAGCACCCTCGAAGAAGTCCGCACGGCGGATCTGTTACTGCACGTCGTTGATGCGAGTAGCCCGCATGCCGAGGAACAGACCCGAGTCGTTGAGGCGGTGTTGGAGGAGCTCGGCGCGGGCAGTACGCCACGGATCACCGTCCTGAACAAGATCGATCTGCTGCCGCCGGGACACCGTCCGTTCGGTAGCCAGCAGTCGCATTGCCCGATTTCTGCACGCTTGGGTGACGGGGTGGACGCGTTGTTGCAGGTGATTGACCAAACCTTGCAATCGGGGCGGGAACGGCTGCACATTCGTCTGCCCAGCGCACGCGGCGACCTGTTGGCGCGCTTGCACCAGGCCGGAACGGTGTTGCATCAGGAATACCGCGACGGTGAGATCGACGTGATTGCGCTGGTGCCGCCCAAAGTGGCTGGCCAGGTGAGAAAGGCAGTCAATAGTCGAACGTCAACTCAACCTCCATGCTGACGCTACCGAATTTTCTCACGCTCTTGCGCATCATCGCGGTCCCGGTGTTTCTCATCCTGGTCAGCAACCGGCACTATGCGCCTGCCTTGGTGATGTTTCTGGCGGCGGGCATCACCGACACGGTCGATGGGGTGATCGCGCGGGTCATGGACTCCAAGAGCGCCTTGGGTGCAAGTCTAGATCCGCTGGCCGACAAACTGCTCCTGGTGAGTTCGTTTCTGATCCTGACGTGGATCGGAGTCATCCCACCCTGGCTGATGATCCTGGTGTTGACGCGCGATGCCGTCATCCTTAGCGGCTACCTGGCCATCTACTTCGTCAGCACGCCGATCGAAGTGAACCCGACACCGGTGAGCAAGCTCAACACCTGTTTGGAGATGTTGACGGTCGGTTTTGCCCTGACCACCTTGGCGCGCCCCGATATCCCGATGGCACAGACCAATCTGGTGATCTGGTATCTCACCGGCACAACGATCACGATCTCCGGTGTGCATTACGTGTACAGCGGCCTGCTGTGGTATCAGCGCCAGGGAACGGCAAGCCCGGTGGAGTCACGGCGTCCGGCGCGGCCGGGGAACGGATGATCTGCCGCCGACTCCCGTGGCTGCTCGGTGCAGGCGACATGACTAACTGGCGACGAGGTTAAGACTCGATCGTGGGCCCGCGTTCTGGCGCGCGCGCCGCTTACGTCCCAAAACGTCCGGCGTTCACGCAGATTGCTTGACCCGTAATCGGGCGGGAGAGGTCCGAGGCGAGGAACAACACGGTGCCGGCGCACTCGTCAGGCGGGGGGACGTAGCGCAGCGGAAAGATCGTCACGAACTGCTTGGTCCACTGCTCCACGGACGTGCCTGCCTTGCGGGCTTCGTCCTCGGCCCAGCGCTGGTAGTGATCCTCGTTCACAGGCCCGAGATGCACGCCGTTGGCGCGAATGCCGAACGGGCCGAGCTCCGTTGCCAACGAGCGTACCAGACTCGCCAGCGCGGCCTTCGAAGCACCATAGCCCCCGAACAGCGGCGCAGGGTCGATCCCCGCGCCCGAGTTGATGAAGATGATGCGCCCCTCGCCGCGCTGTTTCATCGAGGGGACCACCGCCTGCACCAGATGGAGTGCGCCAAAGAAATTGGCCTCCATGATTTCGCGCCAGCGATCGGGGTCGGCGTCCGCTGCCGCGACGAAGTCGCCGATGTCGGCACCGTTCTGGACCAAGATGTCGATGCCGCCAAAGCGGTCGACGGCGGCGTGGACCAGCCGCCGGCCCGAGTCGCGATCGGTGTGGTCAGTGGGCATGGCGATCACTGGGCGACCCACGGCCTCGGCCTCTCGGGCAATGGTTTGCAGGCGTTCCGCATTGCGCGCGCCGAGTGCGAGACTGGCGCCTTCGCGCGCGAACAGGTGCACGATCGAGCGCCCCATGCCGGGGCCGACGCCGGTGACGACCGCAACTTTGTTCTCGAGCAGCATGTGGGAACCCCCGGGCTGTGCCTACGGCAGCCTGACAGCGTGTGGACGGGCGGTGATCATCGGGAGGTCCAACGGAGTGCGAATCCCGGGCTCGGCCGCGCATACGAGCGGGATCGCGTTCACGCAGTTCATCGCCGTCCAGACCAGGCCGGGTACGTCCTGGCCCGCGAACGGCTCCAGCACACACCGGAAGGACGGCCGACCCTCGACCAGGACCGTGTATCGTAGGATGGCATCATAGTCCCACCGCGGCTCGATGTCGTTCGTCATCTTCCAGTACGTTTGAAACTCAATGATTGGTTTCCCCCTACGGAGCGCCTTGTACTCGAAGTGGTGTCCGGCAACGTGGTCCTTCAGAATCCGGCCTCCCGCCTCGTCGATGTCACGCGTCGCCAGCGCCGGTTCGTGGGAAGTGGCAAACCCGTCGATCTCGAACCCTAGCCCAGCCGCGATCATTTGCATCGACTCTTTGAAGATGGTGCTCATCACCCCCATCAGTGCCGGCGGTTGCCTGCGTGCCTCCGCTGCGGGCATGCCGAAGCCCAGTTGGTCGAATACCATCGCGCGGCTTTCGTCGATGTCGGCAAAGTCGGATTCCTCGATGACCGTGATCTTGTCGATCCGCTGCGAGAGGGCGGAAAGCACCAGCGGCAGTCGATCCCCGGCGAAGCCGGGATGAATCCCGCTCCCGTGGAACGAGACGCCGCCGGCCCGACAGGCGGCGTCGATGCGTGTGGCGACCGCGGGATCTTTCAGGAAGACGTAGCCCGTTGGCGTCACCACGTTCTTACCGGCCGCGAGGATACGACAAATCTCGTCGACATCCGAAAGCAGCGGCGCGTAGCACACACAGTCAGCGTCGAGAGCCAAGAGCGCGCGGGCGTCGTTCGTGGCCGCGACTCCCAGGCGATCGATCCCGGCAAGTTCCCCGGCATCCTTGCCGATCTTTGATGCCGAGTGTACCCACACGCCAACGATCTCGAGGTCCGGCGCCTCGGCAATCGCCCGGATCGCCAATCGTCCGACGCTCCCCGTTGCCCATTGAATCACGCGATACGGCCGCATCTCGCCCTCCTGCATCGCTATGAGCATACGGGGGGATGGAGAAGATTGTCAACAAAATGATATTGAAGCGGCTAATAGCGAGTTGGTATGGAACGACACGGTTGGAGGACCGTCACTGACCGGGATGCTTCTCGTGATTCGAAAGGAGACGTGCATGAGTTCTCTGCTGAAGGTTCAGCTCCCCAACAAGGTGGCCATCGTGACCGGCGCGGGTATGGGCGTCGGTGAAGGTATCGCCAAGGCGCTTGGGGAGGCGGGTGCGGATGTTGTCTGTAATGCGCGCACGCAATCGGACATCGACAGGACCGCCGCCGCGATCCGCGAAATGGGACGTCGCGCAATTGCCGTAGCGGGTGACGTCACCAAGCCGGCAGACTTGGATCAACTCGTGGCGCGCACGATCAAGGAGTTCGGCCGTGTGGATATTCTCGTCAATAACGCCGGCGGAACCATCTTCAACGGATTGCTTGATATCAGCGATGATGAGTTCGGCTTCATTTTCGACTGGAATACGAGATCGGCGTTCATGCTCAGCAGACGTGTGGCCCCCTACATGATCAAGCAGGGCGACGGCGTCATCATCAACATTTCGTCAGCCGCTGGTCACCTGACCGCGCGTGGAATGATGGCGTACGGTGTTGCGAAAGCCGGCTTGGACTATCTAACCAAAAGTCTTGCCGACGAACTGGCGCCGCGAGTTCGTGTCAATGCGATCGCGCTGGGGGCCATCATGACGCCCGCCTTGGAGCGGATGATCCAACAGGACGTGGGTTACGGCGAAACACTCAAGCAAAAAACACCCCTGCGCAGCATCGGCGCCACCGACAAGGTGGGCGCGACCGTCGCGTTCTTGTGTTCGCCGGCGGCGGACTACATGACCGGCGCTGTGGTGCGGTACGACGGCGGTCTGCAGGATACAAATCTGCCATTCCGTCTGCCGGACCTCGAATAGGTGCTGTGATCTCAGAGCCATGGTCGGTGAAGGGAGGAGGGACCGGTACGATGGCGTATAAAGTCATTCAGTGGAGCACCGGAAACGTCGGTCGGTATGCAATCAAAGGCATCCACTTTCATCCGGAGTTGGAGCTAGTTGGCCTGTGGGTCCATTCCGCAAACAAGGTAGGGAAGGATGCTGGCGAGTTGGCTGGCATTGGGCATATCGGTGTTGCGGCATCCAACAACATCGACGAGTTGCTGGCGATGGACGCGGACTGCGTCTGTTACACTGCCGCTGCCGACACCCGGATGGAAGCCGCCGTGGCGGATCTGTGCACGATGCTGCGTGCGGGTAAGAACGTGGTGGCATCCTCACCGGTGGCGCTGGTTCATCCGGCGGGCTTGGGTGAAGCGGTCCGCGCGGCATTGCACGATGCCTGCACAGCGGGCCGTGTGTCGCTGTTTGTCAGTGGTATTGATCCAGGTTGGGCCAACGATGTGTTCCCGCTGAGTATCACCGGCCTGGTCGAGCGCTGGAACTCGGTGCGCATTCAGGAGATCGTCAATTATGCGACCTATGACCAGCCATATGTTGTGTTCGACGTCATGGGCTTTGGCGGGCCATGCGAGAATGCACCGTTGTTCGGGCCGGACGGTACCCTGGCGTTGATGTGGGGCGGCACCATTCGCCTGCTTGCCGATGGGCTCGGCGTGAATCTGGAGGCAATTCGGGAAAACCACGTGCGTGCACCATCGCCCTTTGACTTTAAAGCTCTTGGGAGGACCGTGAGGAAGGGCACCTGCGCCGCGGTCCGGTTTGAGGTTCAGGGCATCATCGGCGGTGAGCCGCGGATAGTGGTGGAGCATATTACCCGCTTGCACGATGAGGCCGCTCCGGAGTGGCCGCGGGGGCACGGCTATGTCGTTTCGGTCAAGGGCGTGCCAAATCTGGAGTGCCGCTTGGATATGTACGACGCCACAGGCGACACCGCACTGGCCGGTACCAACATCACGTCGACACGCATTGTGAACGCGATCCCTGCGGTCTGCGCAGCCGCCCCGGGCATGCTAAGCGCCCTGGATTTGCCGCTGATTACCGGGCGCAGGTTGATGGAACGCTAGACGGAAGCACCCGATCGCGCGCAGCGATTGTTGCGCCCGTGTGACGGTCTTTTGCGGCTCGTCTGCTTTCATACGCCAGCGGAAGCGCGTTAAGAGGCGCCTGGTGAGCGTTCGGGGCCGTTCGATCCGCCCACTGCGTATCAAGGTCGCAGCGCCGGACGAGCGGGGAGGAGGCACATGGTCACAGGAATCACGCGGCGGGCCTTTCTGAAGACGACCGGTGGAGCGCTGACGCTCTCCCTGTTGCAGTTGGATTGGCTGGCGGGTGCCGAGCGGAAGGCGCAGGGTGGCGTCCTGCCGGAGTGGTCGGCGGAGTACCGTAACTGGGAAGACGTCTACCGCAACAAGTGGGCCTGGGATCGCATCGGCAAGAGCACGCACTTCGTCAACTGCTGGTACCAACGCGGCTGCGCCTGGAACATCTATGTGCGTGACGGGCTTGTTTGGCGCGAGGAGCAGGTCGCTGCGTACGCTCCCGTCACTGCGGAGGCGCCCGATTTCAATCCGCGCGGCTGCCAGAAGGGGGCCTGCTACAGCCAGCGCATGTACGACCCGGCCCGCCTGCGCTACCCGCTGAAGCGCGTGGGCAAGCGGGGCGAGGGCAAGTGGAAGCGGATCTCCTGGGAGCAGGCGCTGCAGGAGATCGCGGACGCCACGATCGATGCGCTCCGCACGGACGGTGCCGGCGCCGTCGTGTTTGACGAGGGAACGGCCATCAGCAACGGCTGCAACGGGCTGGGCCTCTACCGCACCCACATGATCCTCGACACGCCGCTGATGGATATGAATTCCGAATGTGGCGACCACCGGCCCGGGGTCTGGGCGACGACTGGGAAGATGATGTTCTCGGGATCCATGGACGACCTGTTCTACTCCGATCTCATCCTGGTGTGGGGCGGCAACCCGGTGTACACGCAGATCCCGAACGCGCATTTCATCAACGAAGCGCGCTACAAAGGGGCACGGGTCGTGACGATCGCGCCCGACTACAACGCTTCGGCGATCCACGCCGACCTGTGGGTGCCGGTGAACGTCGGCAGCGATGCCGCGCTGGGGCTGGCCATGTCCCACGTGATCGTCGAGGAGGGACTCTACAACAAGGCGTTTCTGGTCGAGCAGACCGACATGCCGCTACTGGTGCGCACCGACACGCAGCGATTTCTGCGCGCTGCGGACCTGCGGCACGGCGGCGGTGACGACGTCTTTTACGTCTTCGATCAGGTCACCCAGAAAATCGCTGAGGCGCCGCGCCGGGATCTGCGCCTGCACGGCATCGAGCCCGCGTTGGAAGGAGAGTTCCAGGTCGACACCGTGCGGGGGAAGGTCACCGTCATGCCGGTGTTCGCGCGCTTGCGCAAGCAACTGGCTGCCTATTCCCCCGAAGCCAGCGCCAAGATCACCGGCGCGGACCCCGCGGTGGTCCGTGCGTTGGCCCGGCAGATCGGCAAGGCCAAGGCCGCGATCGTGCTCGCGCAAGCCAATTTTTCGAAATTCTACCACGGCCTCGAAATGGAGCGCGCGCAGCTCCTGGTACTCACCCTGGCCGGTCATTGCGGGAAGAAGGGCACGGGAATCACCGGCTTTCCGTACATCAATCTCGGCGGCGTGGACGGCATGTCCGCCGCCAGCGGCTCACTACCCCCGAAACTCGGCCTGCAGGCACTGGCGGAGAAGATGGCTCCGCAAACCGCCCAGCTGAAGGAGCAGGGCTACAGTACCGAGATGATGATCTATCAGCAGAGCAAGGCGCAGTACGCCGGCGGGGGCACGCCGGCCGCGGGGATCTTCATGTATTTTCACGGCGGCCTGGGGAAGCTGTACGGCCGCTCCAAGGAGTGGGATCCGCATCTCAAGCGCGATCTGAAAGACTATCTGGCCGAAGCGTTGCAGAAGGGGTGGCAGGCGGATCCATCAGCGCTCCGTCCGCGCGTCTTTTTCCAGGTTGGCGGCAATATCGTCCGTCGCATCCGCGGCTACAACCGGATGTTCGACGACGACGGCCTGTTTGCCAAGATTCAAACGTTCGTCACCGCCGATCCACGCATGAGCAACACCGCGCTCCACAGTGACTACGTGCTGCCCGGTGCCGGCTGGTACGAGAAGGACGACATCACGTGGTCGGGCGGGTATGCTCCCTACGCGCATCCCACCACCAAAGTGGTCAATCCCATCGGCGAGGCGAAATCGGACTGGGAATTCCACACCCTGCTGGTCAAGGCCCTGCAGCGGCGGGCGATCGAGCGCGGCATTCGCACCTACAAGGATCGCAGCGGCAATGACAGGCGGCTCGATAACGTGTACGACGAATTCACCTTCGGCGGGCGCTTCACCGAATCCAATCCGGACGAGATGCTCGCTGAAATCCTGTCCCTCAGCGACAATCTTGGGGGCATCAGCTGGCAGGAGCTCAAGCAAAAAGGATTTGCACGCTACACTGGCGTGGGCACGGGCCTGATGGGCATCGGGAATGCCACCGATGTCAAGCCGAACGAGACGATCACTGCGAACACCTGGCATACGGAGCAGAAGCTCCCCTGGCCGACGCTCACCCGCAGGATCCAGTTTTACATCGACCATGATTTCTTTCTCGAGCTGGGCGAGGAGCTGCCGGTCCATAAGGACAATCCGCCCATCGGCGGCAACTATCCCTTGCAGCTCACCGGTGGGCATACCCGTTGGTCGATTCACGCCACCTGGCGTGACCAAAAGCACATGCTCCAGCTTCAGCGCGGGGAACCGGCGATGTTTATGGGTCCGGCGGACGCGGCGGTACGTGGCATTCGTGACGGCGATCGGGCGCGCGTGTTCAACGACCTTGGATCGTTCGAGATTCAGGTGAAGCTCTCGGCACAGCTTCGACCCGGGCAGGTGCTCGTGTATCACGCCTGGGAACCGTATCAGTTCAAGGATGGCCTCTCGTATGCGTCGATCGAGCCCGCTCCCATCAATCCGGTGCAGCTCGCCGGCGGATATTTCCATCTCCAGCCGATGCTGGCCGCCGGGGCGCCGGGGAGTCCGGATCGGGGGACCCGCGTCGAAGTCAAGCGCATTGCGCCGCCGGCGTGAGTGGTGATCGGAAAATGCACGGGGGAGACGGAGGCTTGATGGTGCACTTATATTATATCGTTTGATAGGTTTTGAGGATTGTGATACGAGACGCAGCGTCTTGTGTACAGTTCGAATGGAGGGCGGCTTACCGTCGGGCACGTGCGCCGCGGCGCTCGAGAGAGGGGGAACGAATGTCACGGTTGCTGAGGGTTGTGGGTGTTAGTGTTGGACTCGCCACGATGGCCGGGCTCGCGATGCCGCTACCCAGCTGGGCGCAGGCGACCAAGGGGAGAAAAGCTGCTGCTGGCGCTCGGGTTGAGACCGAGATCGAGGAAATTACGGTCACGGCCCAGAAGCGCGAGGAGAGCATTCAAGAAACACCCATCTCGGTGACGGCGCTCACCGCTCAGGCCCTTGAGGCACGAGGGGTGGGCAATGTCGTCGAGCTTGCCGCCAGCGTGCCGAATCTGCGCATCGTAGGCAGTGTGGGCAGCTCCTCCACCACCGCCATCTCGATGCGTGGGCTGGCCCAGGGCAATATCGATCCTTCATTCTCGCCGAAGGTGGGACTCTATGTTGATGGTGCCTACATTGCGCAGATGAAGGGTTCCAACCTCGACCTGGAGGACCTCGAGCGGGTCGAGGTCCTGCGGGGACCGCAAGGCACACTGTACGGCAAGAACACCATCGGGGGCGCAGTCAATTTCATCACCCAGAAGCCGACCGAGGAGCGATCGATTACTCTCAAGACCGAGGTCGGCAACTATGAGACGTTCAACGGCCGCATGACCGTCAATGTGCCGCTGGTCGGCAAAAACGGATTCTTCCAGTCCGATGCGCTCGGCACCATCAGTTTGAGAGAAACGGCTGGCTACAAGACGCACGAAGGCTACTTTCGCAACGCGCTGCCTCCGGGGGCGCCGGCCCAGCCCACAACGGGCGGTGGGGCGGACTACAATGACCTGAACCGGGTCTTCAATTTCACCGCAGTGCGCTGGCAGCCCCGCAAAGACATCACGGTGGACTACAGCTTTGAATACCACCGCTACCGTAATCATCAATCGGCGTTTCAGCTCACGTACATCTATCCGCAGTCCATCATGGACAGCATGTACAAGCTTCTCCCGCCATTCCCACCGCTTGTCATCCCGAACCCCCTCTTCCCCGGCGGTGCCGTGCCCTACGTCCAGAAGAATCGCTCGGATGCCGTTCCCAGCAACGCCCTGCTGATGAGCGACGTCCAATCCCTGCATCAGAACCGCGATGACGGCTACCATAGCATGCACACGTTGACCGGCGCCTGGGATCTGGGCGAGGTCGGGCCCCTG
>JAGDMS010000056.1 GCA_017860575.1 Deltaproteobacteria bacterium
TTCCTTGAACTGCGCGCGGTGATGGCCCGACAAGAACACGAGGATCAGATCCGGCGCCGCCGCCCCCAGTTCAGCACGGACCATGGCGGCAACCTCGCCGATTGCGGCGGCCGTATCGTTTCGTGTCGATCCTGCGGATGCCCATTGCATGCGGGTATCCTATTGCGGATCCATCCGCGGTGCCAGTCCACCCCACAGAACCGCACTCCCTGGTTACGGCACGAACGGCGGGAGCCTGCGGGCGAAGCACGCGCCGAGCGGCCTTCCTCTTTCCTGAAATGCGCACCGAGGGTAAGAGTATCAGCGGATACCCATCAGGAGGAGCTTCCTTATGTACGACAGAATCATTTCTGCCGATTCCCACGTCGCCGAAACTGAAGCCTGGTATGAAGACATCGATCCCAAGTTTCGCGATCGCCGGCCGCGCAATGTCGATGATCCGCGCGTCGGTGCCGCCGTGGTGGTCGAAAGCCTGCCCCAGGTCGTGCCGCTGGGGATGATCTGCACCGCGGGTCGTCCGCCGGAGAAGATCGGCACGCCGATGCCCTGGGCCGAAGTCAATCCCGCAGGTTACGACTCCGCTACCCGCCTGGCCACCCAGGATCAGGACGGCGTGGTCGGCGAGGTCATCTTCCCTTCCGTAGGCATGCTGCTCGTCCTACACCCCGACGCGGACTACAAGAAGGCGTGTTTCGACGCGTACAACCGGCACTTGGTGAAGTACTGCTCGATCAATCCGCAACGGCTGATCGGCGTACCCCAGGTCGCCATCCGTACGATCGACGAAGGCATCCAGGAACTGGAACAGGCCAAGGCCATGGGCTTCAAGGCGGTGATGGTGCCGGGCGAGCCCATCTACAAGGACTATGATCATCCGGACTACGATGCCTTTTACGAAGCAGCCGTCGCCCTTGAGCTGCCCCTGGATTTCCATATCCTGACCACCAAGAGCGATGTATTTCCGGTCGGGCGCGGTCCCCACATCTGCGGCCACCAGCGTTTCGTACGCGGCAATCAGGACATCATCTCCATGCTCGTCTTCAGCGGCGTATTCGAGCGCCATCCCAAGCTACGCATCGTCTCCGTTGAAAGCGACGCCAGCTGGATACCGCACTACGGCATGCGCATGGATGCGGCCTACAATCACCATCGCTACTGGGAGCAGGTTAACCTCTCAAAGATGCCGAGCGCCTACCTCTATGAAAACGTCTATTTTACCATCCAAGACGATCACCCGGTGGGCAAGATGACCGAACTGCTCCCCATGGATCGCATCATGTTCGCCAGCGATTTCCCGCACAGCGACGGGATCTGGCCACATTCAAAAGAGGTGGCGGATCGGCTGACCAAGACCATGTCGGATACCCACGCCCGCATGATCACCCACGACAACGTGGCCAAGCTGTACGGCATCACCGTCTGAACGGAGGAGCGCACCCGCATGTCCACAGCAAACCCCCACGACCAGTCCCTCAACTACGCGCTGGTGTCGCGCTTGGCACCAAATGACGGGCGCTACCCGATCCTACGTCAACTCACGCCACAGCAGGAGGTCGCCTTGCTGGCCCGCACCCTCTTCCAGGAAGGCTACAACGATCACATTGCCGGCCATATCACCTATCGCCAGCCCGATGGGACGCTGTTGACGAACCCATGGGAACTGGCGTGGGACGAGGTGACGGCCTCGGACATTCTGCGTATCGACGAGAGTGGTAAGGTGCTTGAGGGCGCATGGAATACGACACCGGCTATCAACCTGCACCTGGACGTGCACAAGCTGCGGCCGGACATCGGTGTGGCCGTCCACAACCATTCCGAATGGGGGTCGATCTGGGCCGCGGCCAAGCGCGTACCGCCCATCTATGATCAGACCTCAGCGATGGTGGACTCGGATCCGGCCCTGTTTCAGGAGTATCGGGGGCCGGTCAACGACGCAGCCGAGGGCCGTGCCGCCGTGGCGGCCCTGGGCCAGAACAAGTGGGCGCTCTTGGTGAATCACGGCGTATTCCTGGTCGCCAAGGATATTCGCCAGGCCCACCTGCGGGCCATCACATTGGAATGGCGCTGTCGCGTGGCCTGGCGCGTCGAATCCCTCGGCGGCGGTTCCCCCCTCGACGCCAACGTGGCCGCCAACATGGGGAAGATGACCGACACCAACGGATTTCCTTTCCTCTGGGAAGCGATGGCGCGCCGCGAAATCCGCCGCGACCCGCGCGTGCTTGAGTAAGGCGATGATGACCCGGGCACGGCGTTGAGGCGGACAATCTCTCGGCAGGCCTGCCGCCCGTGAGCCGGTGGGGAACGCGCTTCCCACGGCGCCCTTAATCCATTAATGTCCGCAACCCGGCACGATACTCGCGGGTTGCGAGTTCGGAACTTCCGCGTAGTCCGCAAGAATCCAACACAATGAATCAACCCAACGCAGGCACCACCGTCCCCCGCACCGTGACGGAAACAGACATCGTCACGTTCGCCTGTCTGACTGGTGACTACAGCCGCATGCACATGGATCGCCATTATGCGGAAGGGCTGGAGTACGGGGGACGCGTGGCCCATGGACTGATCAGCGCGAGCCTGGCCATCGGAGCTCTGGCCCTGGATGCACCGCACACCGTAGGCCACGGCGATGCGCGGGCTTTTGTGCGCACGTTTGACGTCAATTACCGGCGTCCCGTCCTTCTCGGCGACACCCTCCAGGTGCATTGGAACATCGTATCGGGCGCCCCTGAGCCCAGCCACGATGCGCTGACCACTGCGTATCGGATCGAAAATCAGCGGGGCGCGGCAGTCACCGATGGCACGGTGCTCCTCGACCGCTCCGGCCGGTGGCAGCCGGACCCGTCCGTGGCACCGCTGTCTCTACCGGAGCGGGCCACTGCCGGTAACGACGCCCTCCATATCGAAGACTTGGTACCCGGCGTGTATGGCGGCGAGACCATGGGACGCACCATGACCGAGGCGGACGTTGTCAACTTCGCCGGCTTCACCGGGGACTGGCATCCAGGGTACGTCGACGACGCCTTTGCCAAACGCGGGCTGTTTGGCGAGCGCGTCGTGCCCCAGATGCTCTGCTTTAATATCGGTTTTGCTTTCTGGATACGCGCACTGGTCGGCGCCGCACTCGATACGGCCTTCGCCGGACATGTACATGATCAATGGACATTGGTGCGGCCGGTACGGATTGGCGACACCGTGCGCTGCCGCTATGGAGCGCTGGAGGTGCGGAAGTCCAGGAGTCGACCCGGATTCGGGCTCACCACGTTTGCCCTTCAACTTGTGAATCAGCACGATCAGGTCGTGCAGCAAAGCCGGGTTATCATGATGTACCCTTCGCGTTCGACGAATGTAGGATCGGCCTCGGCAGGGCGGTCAGCCCGCGGTCGGTAACCATCCGGCACCGACGCATCCTACCCGGCACGGGTGCGGCAAACCGCTCTTCGCTTGCCATGTGCCGGTGGAGCACGGTATGCAGCCGCCGAAAGCCGGCCTGCGCCCACGCTGGGCGCCGTCGGCGCGAGCGGAAAAGGGAGCGCGCGATGGGTCAGCTGGAAGGCAAAGTGGCAGTCGTGACCGGTGCCGCGTCCGGCATCGGGAAGGCGACCGCGGCGCTGATGGCGGCAGAGGGTGCTCGTGTCCTGGCAGCCGACATCAACGAGCAGGAACTCGCCGGGGTCGTCAGCGCGATCAATGCGGCCGGCGCGGAGGCGAGCGCGTGCCACGTCGACATCACCGACGAGGCGCAGGTGGCGACCATGATCCACGCGGCGGTGACGCGCTACGGCCGGCTGGACATCCTGCACAGCAACGCACACACCGGCCAGGACGACGACATCAACGTCGTGTCGAACTCGCGTGACGTCTGGGACCGCGTTTTGGCCGGCACGTTGTACGGTGTCGTGTACGGCTGCAAGTACGGAGTCCCCGCCATGCTGGCCACCGGGGGTGGATCGATCATCAACATGTCGTCCAACGCCTACCTCGGCGGCGACGTCGTCCGGGTCGCCTATGCCGCGGCGAAGTCGGCGGTCAACGCCGTCACCCAATACACGGCAACGGCGTTCGGCAAGCAGGGCATCCGGTGCAATGCGATCGCGCCCGGGGTGTTGGTCACGCCCCCGGTCCTCAAGCTGTTCCGCCCGGGCGTGCAGGAGATCATCGCCGAGCACGTGCTGGCGCCCAGGATGGGAGAGCCCGAGGACGGCGCACGCCTCGCGGTGTTCCTCGCCTCCGATGCGGCCTCGTTCATCAATGGGCAGATCATCTCGTGTGACGGAGGGCTCAATGCGCATCTCGGAGCCGTCCCGGAGTTGCTGCGGCTGATGACCTCGGCATAAAGGACAACTCATGACTCTCAACCCCGAACAGATCCTCGACGCGGCCGCTCAACAGGCCGGATTGTCCGATTTCGGCGACCCGGCGTTCCGCGAGCCGCTGCAGATACTGCTGGATTCGATCAACCGTGATGCGGCGCTCAATGCCATCGGCGAAATGGCGGCGCCGGCGATGATCCAGGAAACGCTGGTCAACCGGCTGCAGCTCGTCGACACCTGGAAGCGGTATCCGGAGATCGGCGACGGGCAGATCCGCCGGCCGATTTTCATCCTCGGGCTGAGTCGCACCGGCACCACCGCCCTGCATGCCTTGCTGGCGGCCGACCCGGCGCACCGGACGCCGCTGTCGTGGGAAGTCGCGTCCCCTTGTCCGCCGCCCGAGCGGACCACCTACGAAAGCGATCCGCGCATCGCACAAAACGATGCCCGCTTCGCTATGGTCTACGAAATCGTGCCCGAGTTCCGCGCGATTCACCCCATGGGCGCGCGCGAACCGCAGGAATGTGTTGCCATCACCGTGCATGAGTTCATGAGCGTACAGTTCACCTCCACCTTCCGCGCCAACGCATACTGGGACTGGCTCGAAGCGCAGGACAAGAACCGCTGGATGGGCGTGTACGCATTCCACCGGCGCTTCCTGCAGCACTTGCAGTGGAAATGCCCGGGCGAGCGCTGGGTGCTGAAATCTCCCGGGCACTTGTTTAGCCTCGACGCGCTGCTCGATGCCTATCCCGACGCCGTCATCATCCAGACGCATCGGCATCCGGCCGAAGTCATGGCGTCGACCGCCAGCTTACACGCCGTCTTGCGTAGCGCCTACTCCGACGATATCCAGCCCACCGCGATCGGCGCCGAGATCCTGCAGCACTTCAGCCGGGCGATCGAACAGGCAACCAGCGTGCGTGCGCACCGCCCGCAGGATGCGCATCGGTTCATCGATGTCTACTTCCGTGATTTTCTCGCCGACCCGATGGCGTGTGTCGGCCGCCTCTACGAGCAACTTGGCCTGCCCTTCACCGACGAGGTCCGCGCCCGACTGCAGGCACACGTCGCGGCGAACCCGAAAGACCGGCACGGCACGCACACGTACACCCTTGCGGAATATGGTTTGACCGGGGACGCGGTCTTCGAGGCCTGCCCCAGCTATTGCGAGCGCTTCGGGTTCGAGCGTCCGCGCAAATAACCAGCGTCATATTGCTCGCAGCGAGAGGGGACACCATGGAAAAGCCTCAATGGGTCAGGCGGCTGAATTACATCGGCTCCGCCGTCGGTGGCGCCGTACAGATGATCAGCCTGGACGCCGACGAAATGCTGCAGGTGGCGACGAAGACGACCGGCCTCACCGACTTCGGCGGCACCGGCTGGGAAGAACCCTACCGCAGATTGATGGCTTCGATCCAAGCCGAGGTCCAGCTGCACACGCTCGGACGCCTGATGACGCGCGGCGATATCATTCGCGCCCTGCGCAATCGCTTGCTCGTCACCGACGCCCTGCGCCGTAATCCGGCCATCCTGGAAGAACGAGTCGAGGCACCCGTGGTAATCGCCGGGCAAGGCCGCAGCGGCACCTCCATCTTGTTCGAGCTCCTCTCGTTGGATTCGAACAACCGCGCACCGCTGGCGTGGGAAGCTGCCAGTCCCGTCGCACCCCCACCCGCGTCTCTCGGCGATGGCATTACGCAGGGACAGATTGCGGAGATCGTCAACGAGTTCTGGGCCGACGTGCAGCCCGAGATCAAGGCGGCCCATGAGCATCGCTGGGACCTGCCGGCCGAATGCATCCGCTTCCTCGATAGTGATTTCACCTCCGACTGGTGGGTGATGCTGTACGGCGCCTGGAGCTACATGATTTGGCGTCAGGAGGCCAACCCCGACACCGCCTACGATTGGCACCACAATGTCATCCGGGTGTTACAACACGGGCACCCCCGGCAGCGCTGGCTGTGGAAGTCACCCGCCCACCTCGGCGCGCTCGACAGACTTTTGGCCCGGTATCCGGACGCCAAGATCATTCACACCCATCGCGATCCGCTAAAGACCATCCCGTCGACGGTAAGTCTCTCCAGCATCTTCCGCTGCTCGCGCGCCGACAACGTCGATCTCAACCTGCTCGCTCAGACGGTCATGATGGGCTACGCGGGGATATTGCAGAAGGTGATCGGCGAACGGACCGCCGGCACCATTCCAAAGGCGCAGATCGTTGATTCGCACTTCTCCACCCTGATGCGCGACCCGGTGGCCGCGGTCAACGGCATCTACGATCAACTGGGGCTCGAATTTTCCGGTGCCTTTGCCGATCGGATTCGCCAATACCTGCGGGACAAACCGCGGGACAAGTTCGGGAAACACCGCTACGCGGCCGAGGACTACGGCCTCAGCGACGCCGGCATCCGCGACCACTTTCGTTTCTACACCGACCACTACGGCATCGAACTCGAGGGAGCCGCGGCTTGAACTCACTGCGCGCAACCGACGGAGGCGCTATGAGCGGCACTGAGGGAACCCACCCGGCAACCACAAAGAGTCGCCACGCATTTCATGTGTTGCTCGACTTGCTCGGTGAACTCGACGCGCGCTTTCTCGGGCCGGAGTGGAAAACGGAGCGCCCGCAGGACATTGCGGACGGCCACCGCTATATTCTCCACCTGCTGTATCAAGCTCTGGATTTTCTCTTCGAAGGCGATCCCGAACGGCCGGTGTTTCGCCGCAACCAGTCTCCGAACATGAAGGTCCTGGGAGATTGCTCCGATGCCATCTTCCATCGGGTGTGCGTCCGGCCGGATCGCACCTACCGCATTCGTGGCAACATGGCAGGGGCCGTCTTCGTCTCGATCAGCCAGTACACCGGCAGCACTACCGGCGTCATGCGCGTGACGAGTTCCATCGATGACACCGCGTTGGGCATCGGGCCGGATGGCAGCTTCGATATTGTTCTGGGGCCGACGGAACGGCCCGGGCGATGGTTCAAACTCGACCCGGACGCGGACAGCCTGTCGATACGCCACTACTTCGAGGAGGCGAATTGCGTCGCCGCCGATCCGACCAAGGTGATTCCGCTGAGCATCGAGCCCCTCGACCCGCCCGGCCCGCGGCCGGCGCCCGATGACGCATCGATCGCCGCGGGCATCCAGCGCGTGGCAAGCTACGTGCGCGGCATCACTCTCGCTCAGCCGCCGTTCATGCAAGCCGGGAAAGTGCCCAGTTGGGTCTCCACCACACCGAACCAATTCAACCCGCCGGAACCGCCACGCCCAGACATTGGCTGGGCCAACCTCGCCGCGGTCTACGCCCAGGCTCCGTATGCCCTCGGCCCGGACGAGGCGCTGGTGATGGAAGGGCGCTTTCCAAAGTGCCGCTGCGCGAACGTGAACCTGTGGAATCGCTACATGCAGACCTACGACTACGTCACGCGCACCGTCTCGCTCAATCGGAAGCAGACCACATTGGAAGCCGACGGTCATTTTCGGATGGTGCTGGCCCATCGTAATCCGGGCGTGCCCAACTGGCTCGACACCGGCGGCCGGCACGACGGCATCATCTTCTGGCGGTTCCTGCTGGTCGAGGAACCGGTCGCGCCGCTACGGACGCAAGTGGTGCCGATTTCCGAGCTGCGGAAGCGCTAAGGGAGGCCGGGCGAGCGGGCATCGTGCATCGACAAGCTCCCAATGAACCGCGCGGCTGCGGTTCACTGCGCCGCGCGCAGAAGGGTTCCCCTCCTTACGAAGGAGGGGGGTTCATGATCGGCCACGGTGTTCCGCGCGGTAGCGCGCCACGTCGTTTTGCGTTTGAAAAGGGTCCGGCGCGTCCGCAGCGCCGAACTCGCGATAGAGATAAGCGACGTTGAAAACGATCCGCTCCGCAGCAATCCAGTCCGCGTACCGATCCAGGGCGATGTCGCAGGCGGCCTCGTAGTAGCCCAGCCCCGCATCGAACCGTTTGCGCGCCTCGTCGTGGATGTACCCGAGATACTGGCGCAGGCGGCGGATGCCGGCCTTGTCCGTGATCGGACCGTGGCCGGGGACCACGACATCCACATCCCAGCCCAGCATCAGGTCACACGCCTTGAGCCAGTTCGATACCGGCCCCGACCAGATCGTCGGATGGACGCTCACGAACAGGATATCACCGGTGTACACCACACGGTCCGCTGGGACCCAGACCAGCGTGTCGGCGCGCGAATGCGCCGGACCGACGTGCAGCAGCTCGACCGCCTTGTCGCCGACCGTGAGCCGCACCTCGTGCTCGAAGGTCCGCGTCGGTGGCGTGAGCACGATATCGTCGAAGCGAAATTCCAGTCCGATCTCCTCGTACAGCATCTGCGCACCCGGCCCGTACTGATCCCGGTTCCGCAGGACGTCCATGATGACCGCGGGCGAAACGTTGGCGAAATCCTCGGCCAGGGTGACGTGACCGATGATGTCAGCCCCGCCGACGAGTTGGTTCCCCCAAGTATGGTCGCCGTCGGCGTGGGTATTGACCACCGTCCCGATCCGCGCCGCGGCGGGCACCGCATCGCGCATGGCCGCCAGCATCTCGCGCGTATGCGCTAGGTCGTAGAGCGTGTCGACCAGCAGGCTGGCTGCGTGGTCAACGATCAGGCCGGCGTTGGTCTGCGAGGTGCCGCCTTGCGGCTGCAGATAGGCGAAGCAGCCGTGACCGATCTCATGCAGACCCTTGGTAAATTGCCATTTCGCCATGCCGACCTCCGGGATCGAACGTCAGGTTCCGGGCTATGCCGAGGCGTTCGCGCGCAGCCCACGCAAGACTATCTGGCAGCACGGAGATTGCCAAACACGGACTGGCTAACGTTCCGGGATCCACGTGTCGCCAACTCTATGCCAAGGAACTGTGATGATTAGTCGGTGACACAAATCCAAGATGTGCTGTGGAGGACGACGGCAATCCGCGCGATTTTCGTTGAATTATCAACCACCGCGGGCTACTCACTGGCAGCGTGGAATCCGAGAGCGGCGGTTGCTGTCCCGCAGTTCGGAATCTCTGCATTCTCGGCATTCCAGGGTTGGTGAACTTTGACGCCTGGGGAGCGCAGACGTTTCGGGCACCGAGGGGCTCACGTGTCATTTCACCGCTTCATCACGAAAGGGAGGACGTAGCGATGACGAGACGCGATCTACAGACAACCCTGGGCGTGGCATCGGTAGCAGCCGGGCTGCCGGACGAGACGGCGTTCGGCGGCGGCGGTAGCGGGCCGGGGCCTTCCGGTGAAAGCCGCAAGGCGTATCAGGACCTGCTCGCCGTGCTCCACGAACTCGACAGCCGGTTCTTGAGCCCCGAGTGGAAAGTCGACCGGCCTGCCGACATCGTGCTCGGTCATCGGTACCTCATGCACTTGCTCTCGTATGCGCTAGACGTCGTCTTCGAAGCCGATCTCGAGCGGCCCGGATTTCGGCGCATCGTCGGGCCGCAACGGAAGTTCATGGGCGACAACCCCGATGCCATCTACTACTTCGCCTACATCCGTCCGGACCGCAGCTATCGGGTACGCGGGAACACGGCCGGTGCCGTGTACACGTCGTTCACGCTCGAGCAAGGCACACGGGACGGGCACTGGCCGAAAGGCGTTGCCCTGTCGATCAACGTCGACGATTTGAAGGTCGCACCGGACGGCAGTTACGAACTGATCCTGGGCCCCGGGAAGCGCCCGGGGAACTGGTACAAGATCGATCCGGAGGTAGGGAGTGTCACTACCCGCCACTACTTCGAGCAGGAGCGTCCGGCCGCGGGCGATCGCACGAAGGTGATTCCGCTGAGCATCGAGCCACTCGATCCCGTGGGCCCCCGCCCCGCTCCCGACGACGCCAGCGTCGCCGCCGGTCTCCGGCGGGTGATCAACTTCATGCGCAGCACGACCATCGATATGCCCCCCTTCCTGCAACCCGGCCAAGTGCCCACCTGGGTGTCGACCGTACCCAACCAGTTTAACCCAGCAGCGAAGCCCGGCAGCAGCATCGGCGCGAGCTTCCAGGATGCGGCCTATGCCATGGCCCCGTACGCATTGAAGCCGGATGAAGCGCTGGTGATCGAGGGGCGCTTTCCGAAATGTCGGTTCGCGAATGTGAACTTGTGGACACGATTCCAGCAGACCTTCGATTACACCACCCGCACCGTCTCACTGAACCGCCGGCAAACCAAGCTGGAACCGGACGGCAGCTTCCGGATGGTGGTGGCCCATGCCGACCCGGGCGTCTCCAACTGGCTCGACACGGAAGGTCAACCGGGCGGCATCGTCTTTTGGCGTTTTGTGCTTCCGGAGGACCCAATCGCTCCGTTGCGAACGGAAGTGGTGCCGCTGTCGAAGGTGCGGAAGCCCTGAGGTCGCCCGCGCTCCCGGGAATTGTGCTCCGCCAAACGCAGCGGGCTCCGATCTGCTCAGCAGTTGCTGGCGCGGTCTCTGTGCCCGCCGTATCTGGTGCACGTACAGAGGGGCTGTCGCAAGACTCCGGCAGCCACGGAGAGCTGCCGCCCCTGGTCCTGATGCACAAACAAAGCACTCCTCGGCGGCTGCAGGCCTCCGAGTCTGCAGCCAGGGTTTTGAGACACGTCCAGAGGCCTGCCCCCACCGGGATATCGGCTGAATGACGCATAAGCGCAGCCTTGATACCGGCCATCTCACTTGAAAACGAATCATCCGATGCGTTTGCGATCGGTGCCGGTGGATACGATTCTCGTAGCCGTGGTATCGACAGCCCGAGGTCGGAGCACGGTGCTGGATCCCGCGAGCCGACGCAGTGAACTCCGCGGTAGATACTCTCACTCGAGAGGTGTTCGATGGTTCGACGAGTGGTGACGGAAGTGATCGATGGCCGGTCGCGAGTCGCGGTCGACGGAGCGGCGCCGGCCGGGTGGTGCGATGAGTTGTGGGTCACCACGCCCGCCGCACCCTACGGCACCGATCCGGCTGACGCCGCGCCGTCACTCGAACCACCCGCCGGTGGCACGCGCTTTCGGATCGCCACCCTCCCGCCCGACGCGGTGATGCGCGCAGCACTGGCCGAGCAGGCGACGGAGGGCGTGGATGCCGCAGGCTTTCACGCCACCAAGACGGTGGACTACGTCTATATCCTCGACGGACCGGTCGAGCTCGAACTCGACGATGGCTCGGTGCTGTTGCAGCCCGGGGACTGCGTGGTGCAACGCGGTACCAAGCACGCATGGCGTAACCGCAACGAGACGCCCATCCGTCTCCTGACCGTGATGGTGAGCGCGGTGCCCAACGGATGACCGCTTGAGTCCTGTAGGGCGTGGGGGCTTGCGGGCGTGGGGGCGTGTGGGGGCCTGCGGGATCAAGCCCACAAGCCCCCAGGTCCCCAAGCCCAAGTTACTCGAGAGAGGAGAAGCATTGTGGCAACCAGAGCTGAAACGAACGTCCCGATCACCCGCGTCACCCACGTCACCATCGCGGTCTCCGACATGGAGCGCTCGGTGGCGTTTTATCGCAAGGTGCTCGGCTGGAAGCAGATCGACGATACCCAGGTCGATTTGACGGCGCTGGCGCCGGTGGTGGGCCCGAACGCTACGTGCCGTGCGTTGGTTGGACGGGTGGCGAACTTCGGGGTGGAACTCATCTGCGGCAGCTTTATCCCCAACGTCCGCCCGACGCGCGGCTTGGGCATTTCCATCGTCGCCGTGGAGGTGCCCGATGCGCAGGCGGCCTACGAGCGCTTGGTCGCCATGGGTCTCACGCCGCTGAACCAGCCGGGATTGGTACACGGCGTGAAGATGTTCCAGATCGAAGATCCCGACGGGCAGCGGGTCGAGTTCTGCGAGTACGCTCGGGGCGACTGCCCGTGGGACCGGCCGGCCCAGTGAGCGGCGGGCACCATCCCCGCGGTTTCCCCGTCTCACCGATTGCGCGCATGCCGAACCGGATCGGGGTGAAGCCATTGATCTACCGACGCCACCAAAGGAGCCAGGATGACCAGTGAACGACCGGGACGGGTTCGGATCGAGGATTGGGCCAACCCCCAGTTTTCCCCGGAGATGGCACAAATGCGGGCGGCGGTCGCACCGTTGGCGGCGCAGATCCGTCTGGAACGCAACGTGTTGCTCGCTGACGCCGCGGCCCAGACCGGGCTCGACGACTTCGGCGACCGGGACTTCGAAGAGCGGCTCGACGTGCTCTGCTTCGGGCTACGCGAGGAGGCCGGCCTCGCGCCTTTTGGGATGGTGAGCGCGTACGGCTTCCTGCTCCAGCTGCTCAAGAACCGCTTACTGGTCCAAGACCTGCTCAAGCGCCATCCGGAGATTCACGATGTGCGTATCGAGCGGCCGATCTGCATCGTCGGCCTGCCGCGGACCGGGACTACGCACTTGCACAACCTGATGTCGGCGGACCCGGGGTTGCGGTCGCTGCCCTACTGGGAGAGCCTCGAACCCGTGCTGCCGGAGGCGGAGCGGCCGGCGCCTGGCGCACCGGATCCGCGTGTCACCCGCACCGCTGCCGCACTCGACGTGCTGCACGCGATGATGCCGCTCTTCAACCGCTTTCACGAGATGACCGTCGACCATTCTCACGAGGAGATTCAGCTCCTCGCCATCGATTTTTCCACGATGCTGTTCGAGTCGATGTACATCATGCCGACCTGGCAAGCGTACTACCGCGCCCACGACCAGACCCCCCACTATCAGTATATGAAGACCGTCCTGAAGGTGCTGCAGTGGCTGCGCGGCGGGACGCGCTGGGTCCTCAAGTCGCCGCAACATCTCGAACAGTTCGGCCCTCTGGTGAGCGTGTTTCCCGATGCAACCTTCGTGGTGACCCACCGCGATCCGCTGGCGGTGACCGTATCAATGGCCATCTTCAATGCCTACGCCAACCGCATGAACGTGGACCGGCCCGACCCCCTCACCTATGGCCGCTACTGGTCGGCGCGGATTCAGGCCATGTTGGCGGCGTGCGTCCGCGACCGCAACCTGTTGCCGGCCGAACGCTCGATCGACGTGCGTTTCCACGAGTTCATGGCCGATGACTTCGCCATGGTGCAACGCATCTACACGCTCGCCGGCCAGCCGATGACGCCCGCGGTGCGGGCCGCGATGGATGCCTTCCTCGCCACGCACCCACGCGGCAAGTACGGCGCCGTCGTCTACGACCCCGCCACCGTCGGCATCGACGTCGCCGAATGCCGAGCCGCGCTGCGCTTTTACGTCGAGCGCTTTGGATTGGAGGAGGAACTGCGATAACGGAAGTGACCCCATCGCCCATCTGCGGGGAGTTGGGAGAAGAAAGCAGAGGTACCCTATGCATACGGAGCTATGTGACCGACTCGGGATCGAATTCCCGATTTTCGCCTTCAGTCATTGCCGGGACGTCGTGGCCGCTGTCAGTAAAGCGGGCGGCTTCGGCGTCCTCGGCGCGCTCGGTTTTCTTCCCGAACAGTTGGAGATCGAGCTGAAGTGGCTGGACGAACACGTCGGCGACAAACCCTACGGCGTCGATATTGTCATCCCCACCAAGTACGAGGGGAAGGGGACCGGCGAGATGGACCCCGAAAAACTCGAGGAGCAGCTACGGGGAATGATTCCACCGCAACATCGGGCATTCGTCGAGAGGATCCTCTCCGAGCACGACATACCACCCCTACCAGAGGGCGAGCACTTTCGTGAGTTGCACGGCTGGACGTTGGCAACCGCCACGCCGCAGCTCAAGGCGGCGCTCCGCCATCCCAAGGTGCGGCTCATCGCCAATGCCCTTGGCACACCGCCCAAGGAGGTCGTCGACGAAATCCACCAGACGGGCCGCCTGGTCGCCGCGCTTTCCGGGGCCGCCAAGCACGCGCTCAAACACAAGGCCATGGGCGTCGACATCATCGTGGCCAACGGCTACGACGGCGGCGGGCACACCGGCGAGATCGGCAGCGTGGTCCTGTGGCCCGAGGTGGTCGACGCCGTGGCGCCGACCCCCGTGCTGGCCGCGGGTGGCATCGGCACCGGTCGCCAGATTGCGGCGGCGCTGGCTATGGGGGCGCAAGGCGTGTGGACCGGCTCCCTGTGGCTCACGGTGCAGGAGTCCGACTTGCTACCGGTCCAGATCGACAGCCTGCTCAAGGCCACGAGCCGCGACACGTTGCGCTCGCGGTCGTGGACCGGCAAGCCGGCCCGCATGCTGCGCACCGAGTGGACCGACGCGTGGGAGGCTCCCGATGCGCCCAAGCCGCTCGACATGCCGCTGCAAGGGATGCTGACGACCACCGCGATGGCCCGCATGACGCGCCATCCGGAAAAGAGCCGCTCCATGATGTACAACCCCGTGGGACAGATCGTCGGCCGGCTGAACGCCGTCCGCCCGGTGAAGGAAGTCATCCGCCAACTGGTCGAGGAGTACCTCGACGCGGTGGACCGGCTGCAACGGCTCAATGCAGGGTGTTAGCCCTGATCCGAAAATCTTTCAGTCAAAAGTTCCTAGTCGATAGTTGATAGTTGATAGTTATGGTTAGCCTGAGGCCGGATCATCCAGGTTCCACGCTCATTGGAATGAGCTTCCCCCCATGTCCTCCGATCGGCGCAAAAACAACTCTCGACTGTAAACTATCGACTATCGACTGTCTTCGTGATCTGCGCGTCATTGAGTTCTGCAGCGGCGTGGCTGGCCCGTACTGTGCCAAGCTCCTCGCGGATGCCGGCGCGGATGTCATCAAGGTGGAGCCATCTGGTGGGGACCCCATGCGGCGCTGGTCGGCCACGGGTGCCGTGCTGGGCGAGGAGGACGGCGCGTTCTTCCGTTTTCTCAATGCCTCGAAGCGCTCCGTCGTTGGCGAGCCAGGCGATCCGCCCTCTCTCGAGCTGCTCGCCGGCGCCGATCTGGTCGTCGAGGATCTGCCCATTGGGGTTTTGGACGTCCTCGAGCTGCCGCGGCGCTTCCCGGCGCTGACGTGGGTGTCGATCACACCGTTCGGCCGTGGCGGCCCGTGGGGCCATCGTCCCGCCACGGAGTTTACGGTTCAGGCCGAGTCGGGCTCGATCGGCTATCGCGGCCGGCCGGGACGGGCGCCGGTACACGCGGGTGGCCGCATCGCCGAGTGGATGGGCGGCGCCTATGCGGCCGTGCCTGCGCTGGCCGCGGTTCAGCGTGCGCGCCGCACCGGAAATGGCGCGCATATTGACGTGTCGTGGTTGGAGGCGATGACCGCGGGCTCCACACACTTCGCCGACCTGTACTGGCGCACCACGCGCACCTCCCTGGTGCGCTACAACGAGACGCCCTCGATTGAGCCGAGCGCCGACGGATATGTCGGTTTTTGCACCGGTGCGGGGCAAATGTTCCGCGACCTCCTTGTCCTCATCGAACGGCCCGACCTGCTGGACGATCCCGAGCTGACCACGGTGGCGGGGCGCCAGATGCGGCTCGCGGAATGGACAGCGATCCTGCACGCCTGGACCACGCGGCACACCACGGCCGAAATCGTCGAGCGTGCGGCGGCATTGCACATCCCCGTGGCCCCGATCAACAACGGCGACACGGTCCGGCACAACGAACATCTGGTAGCACGCGAAGTGTTTGTGCGCGATCCGGCCGACACCTTCACGCACCCACGACCACCCTACCTGATCAGTGGGCAGCGCCCAGCGGCCAGCCGCCCGGCCCCGCGCCTGGGTGAGCATACCGGATGCATCGAGCCGCGGACGCGACGCGATCAGCAACCCCCTGTCGAGATGCCGCCGAGCGCCAGCGGGTCACTGCCGCTGCCCCTTGCGGGCATGCGCGTCCTGGACCTGACCGCGTGGTGGGCGGGGCCGTCCGCAACACACATGCTCGCCGCGCTCGGCGCCGACGTCATCCACATCGAATCCATCCAACGGCCCGATGGCGCACGGTTCGCCGGCGGCGCCTCGATGGAGCTCCCGCAGTGGTGGGAGTACTCTGGCCTGTTCCTTGCGATGAACAGCAACAAGCGGGGGTTGACGCTCAACCTCAGTGACCCCGCTGGGTACGGACTGATGAAACGGTTGATCGGCGTTTCCGATGCCATCCTCGACAACTTCAGCGCCCGCGTGCTGCCGCAATTCGGTCTGGATTGGGAAACGGTGCACGCGGTGAACCCGCGGATGATCATGGTGCGTATGCCCGGCTTCGGCTTGGATGGGCCGTGGCGCGACTACGTGGGGTTCGCTCAGACGATGGAGCAGCTGTCGGGGTTGGCCTTCATCACCGGACATGCCGATGAGCCGCCGCTGGTCCAGCGCGGCCCCTGCGATCCGTTCGCGGGCCTGCATGCGGCGTTCGCCCTGCTGGTCGCGCTGGCCGAGCGCGACCGGACCGGTGAAGGCCGGCACGTCGAGGTGCCGATGGTGGAGGCGGCGCTCAATCTCGCCGCGGAGCAGGTGATTGAGTTCACCGCCTATGGCAAGCTCCTGCAGCGCATGGGAAACCGCTCGCCGGGGGCGGCACCGCAGGGGTTGTACGCCTGCCGTGGCACCGAGCAGTGGTTGGCGTTGTCGGTGGCCACGGAAGCACAGTGGGCGGCGCTCAAGGGCGTGCTCGGGCACCCGGCGTGGGCGGATGATGCGGCGCTGCGTACGCCCTCCGGCCGCGTCGCCGCACACGACCGTATCGATGCAGGGCTCGAACGCTGGGCGGCCGAGCGTGCGCTGGCCGACGCCGTCGACCAACTCATCAGAGCAGGCGTGCCCGCAGCGCCGGTCGTCGACCCGCGGTTCACCAGTGAGCAGCCGCAGATGGCAGCGCGCGGCTTTTACGAGGCGTGCACTCATCCGGTCGCGGGCACGCACCCGACGCCGACCGTGCCCTTTCGCTTCCGGAGCGTAGAGCGCTGGCTGCGCCTCTCAGCGCCCATGCTCGGACAACATAATCACGAGATCCTCGGCGGATTGCTCGGCCTGCGCGACGAGGACATCGCTGTGTTGGAGGCGAACGGCGTCATTGGCACGCGCCCGAAAGGGATATGAATGCGGGGGTTGGAAACTGGGGGTTGGAGCTGACGAATCAGTCGCGGCCGCTGATCGGCGCCGAAGGATAGGAACGGATTAGAATGGACCGGAACGCGTTGCAGAAACTGTTTGATCTGAGCGGCCGGGTCGCCATCGTGACCGGCGGCACGCAGGGCATTGGGCACGCCATCGCCGAGGGCCTGGTGGCGGCGGGAGCGAAGGTGGTCGTCGCCAGTCGCAAGGCGGACGCCTGCGCCGCCACCGCCGCGCACCTGATCGCCATGGGCGGTGAGGCCCTCGGCGTCCCGACACACATGGGTGAACTGCCGCAAGTCGCCGCGCTCGTCCAGCAGACCGTGCAGCGCTTCGGCCGGCTCGACATCGTGGTCAACAACGCCGTGACTGGGTTGACGCAGCCGCTCGGCCAGTTCACGCCCGAGGCGTGGCAGAAGGTCTACGACGTGAACCTACGCGGCCCGGTGTTCCTCGTGCAGGAGGCCCTGCCCTACCTTAAGGCCAGCCCGTGCGCCGCGGTCGTCAATTTCATCTCGGCCGGCGCGTTCATATTTTCCGCCCCCGTGGCCATGTACGCCGCCGCCAAGGCCGCGCTGATGTCGTTTACGCGGTCGATGGCTGCCGAGTTCGCCCCGCTGGGCATCCGCGTCAACGCCCTCGCGCCGGGCACGGTGGACACCGAAGGGGTGCGCAAGAACATGCGTGACATGCCGGAGATGCTGGAGCCGACGTGCTTCCAGCGGCGTGTCGCCCACGTCGACGAAATGGTCGGCCCGGCCCTGCTGCTTGCGTCCGACGCCGGTAGTTTCATCACCGGCCAGGTCATCATCGCCGACGGCGGCCTCGTTCCGCATTGAGAAAAGCAGTTGATAGTTTACAGTTCATAGTCGATAGTGCGTGGCCTGATAGGGGTACTGGCCGAGCGGTACCGGCCGTGACCCCGCCAAGGAGGATCGCGACGATGACGACCGAAGACGTAGACGTTTACGAGCAACTGGCGGACATGATCTGCGAGGAGGTGTTCAGCGGCGGGCCGAAGACCCCGGCCTTCCTGGAGATCATGCGCCTCCAATTCACCGAAGCGGAAGCCCACTTGGCGTTGCAGATCCGCCCCAGCGGCGGAACGCTGGCGCAGCTTGCCGAGAAGACGCGCATGAAGAAGGATAAGCTCGAGAAGATGCTGTACACCATGGCCGAGACCCCGTCTTTCGGATCATCGGCATGGCGGGTCCGGGCTTCGTCGAAACCGGCATCTGGGGCGGCATCACGCGGCCCTACTCGGTCCGCCTCGCCAAGGCCATCAACCAGGTCATGAAGGACTGGACGACCGAAAAGATGTGCCAGTTCGGCATGCCGTATCAGCTGGTCTGGGCGGGGCCGAAAACCCTACCGCCCGGAACCGATCCGGCCCACAACCTCGCGGAGGCCGCCAAGAATGCCGGACACTGGAGCGTGTCGCTCTGCCCGTGCCGC
>JAGDMS010000233.1 GCA_017860575.1 Deltaproteobacteria bacterium
GCCGACGTGCTGCAATTCAACCTGCACAAGACCTTCTCCACCCCGCACGGCGGCGGTGGTCCCGGCGCCGGGCCGGTCGGCGTGGTCGAGGCCCTGGCCCCCTACCTGCCGACACCGCGCGTGGTCCGGGAAGACGGGCAGTTCCGCTGGAGCGAGGAGTTTCCAAAGTCCATCGGCCGCGTGCGTTCGTTCTTCGGCAACTTCGGCATGCTGGTGCGGGCCTTCGCCTACATCCTCGCCATGGGCGGCGACGGCCTTACCGCCGCAACGCAGATGGCCGTCTTGAGCGCAAATTACCTCCGTTGCCGCCTGCAGACCGCCTACCAGATCGCCTATCCCGGCGTGTGCATGCACGAATGCGTGTTCACCGACAAGGGCTTTGAAGCCGCCGGCGTCAAGACCCTCGATATCGCCAAGCGTCTGCTCGATTACGGCTTCTATGCGCCGACGATCTACTTCCCGCTCGTCGTCAGCGGTGCCATCATGATCGAGCCCACGGAAACGGAGAGCAAGGAGACGCTCGACGAGTTCATCGACGCGATGCTGCGTATCGCGCGCGAAGCCACCGAGGACCCCGACCGCGTGCGCAACGCGCCGACCTTGACGCCGATCGGGCGCCTCGACGAAGCACGCGCCGCACGCCGACCGGTGCTGCGCTGGACGCCCAAGCCGCCAGCAGACAACTAAGCGGCTGCTGAAAACACCCCTGCTCACCGTCTGACAAGCTCAGGCTGAGCGGAAAAAGTCATTTGAAATTCAGGACGGGGATCCGCTCATGCTGAGCTTGTCGAAGCATGGGGCGGGAGGCCAGGAACTGGCTCAGCACGCGGCGGCCGCCGTTACAGCAGGCCCGCGCCCATCATCACCCAGTTGGGCACGCGGTGGCCGGCGCCATCCTGCACCACGGTGATGCGGGCGTCGAAGACGAAGTGGATGTTGCCGTCGCTGGCCTCGGCGCCGGACGGCGGATTACGGTCGAAGAACCCTTCGCGACACGCGGCATGCAGGTTGCGATCGGTCGCCAATGCGACACTTCCCGAACGGCGTTTGGTCTCGATGGAGATGACACGGCCGGTCTTATCCATCACCGCCTCGACTGTCGCGAACTCCTCCGTGGACTCGCGTCCGGTATCGCGGCTCCGGCGGACGAGCATGACGAAGTTCTGGAACACGCGCACGGCGACGCGACGGACGAAGGGCGCGAACTGGTCGGCCTTGGTATTGAGCATGGTGACGTCGCCGTCGCGCACCGCGGGCAAGAAGTCCCGGGTACCGCCGAGCCCGTTGGTGCGCCAGGGATCGCCATGCCGTAGCAGATCATTGCGTTCGACTTTGGCGTGTTGCTGCGGCGCGGGTGCGGCCGGTTCGGCTTCCTGCGGCAGCCCCCCGTCCCGCAGCATCTCCCCCGTTGGCGGCAGCAACTGATCCAGCTTCGGGAGCGCGGCCACCTGCGTCTCGCTGCGGGCCAACTCCGCCGGCTTGCGTCCGCTGTTCTCCCGCGTCTTCTTGTCCTCCGCATTCGCGGCGGGCGCGTTCGGCTTTGCCGCGTCGGCCTGCTCCTTCTTCGTAGCCATCCCCTTGCCTTCGGGATCGCCGGCCGCGGGATCGCCGCGGCGCACCATTTCTTCCTTCACCACGTTGTTGCGATCGCTGAGGAAGCGGGCATTCGCCGGTTCCTTCTCCTCGCCCCGGTCGGGGGGACTGACGATTTGCTGTTTGGGAACGGGAATGGCGGGGGGCGGCGGCACGGGCTGTCCGGGCATCGGCGCTGCCTGTGGCGCGGGCCGCGGGGGCGCCGCCTTCGGCACCACCACCTTGGGAATTGCGGCCAGATCGACATCGATCATGCGCGGCGGCTGCGGCAATGCCAGCCGCGCCTGCCGGGCCAACGGCAACAGGGTCAGGATCAAGCCGTGCAGCAGCACGGACAGGATCAAGGCCCAGGTGAGCCGGGAATCGTCTGTCCTCATGCACCCCTCGCCACGGCGCTCAGGTCCCGTGGCACTTCTTGTATTTCTTCCCGCTGCCGCACGGACACGGGTCGTTGCGGCCAACCTTGTCGCTATCGCGCCGCACGTTGGCGGCTTTCCCCGGCTGTGCCTGGGGCATCCCGCCGCCGCTCATGACCAACTGGGCCGGCTGCGGCCGCCGTTGCGCCTCCATGCGCGCCACGTCCTCCTGGCGGGCGATCTGTACCGTGTAGATTTTCTCCACCACGTCCGCCTCGAGTTGGTCCATCATCGCCTCGAAGGCGGCAAAGCCTTCCTTCTTGTATTCCTGCAACGGATCGCGCTGGCCGTAGCCGCGCAGGCTGATGCCCTCCTTGAGATGGTCCATCGACAGCAAATGGTCCTTCCACAGCGCATCGACTGTCTGCAGCAGGATGAGCTTTTCGAGGTGGCGCATCACCGGCGGCGTGAACGCGCGCTCCTTCTCCTCGTACGCCGCATGAATATGATCGATCACCGCTTGTTCCAACCGCTCGGGGGTGAGGCCGTCCTTGTCGGCGTCGCTGACCGCGAACCGCACGCTGAAGGTCTTGAACAAGACGTCGCTCAGCGCCTTCCAGTCCCACTCGTCGGCGTGCGTCTCCCGGTTGGCGTACTGCGTGACCAGGCTGGCGGCGACGGAGTCCGCCATTTCGAGCACATCGGCTTTGAGATTGGTGCTGCCCAGGATCTCCCGCCGGCGGCCGTAGATGATCTCGCGCTGCTGGTTCATGACGTCGTCGTATTCCAGCAGGTGTTTGCGGATGTCGAAGTTGTGCCCTTCCACCTTGCTCTGCGCGTTGGCCACCGCGCGGGTGATGAGGCGGTGCTCGATCGGCTCCCCTTCCTCCATGCCCAGGCGGGTCATCAGCCCCTGGATCCGTTCGGCGCCAAAGATGCGCATCAGATCGTCTTCGAGTGACAAGTAGAAGCGGGAAGCGCCCGGATCGCCTTGCCGGCCCGCGCGGCCGCGCAACTGGTTGTCGATGCGGCGGCTCTCATGGCGCTCCGTCCCGATGATGAAGAGACCGCCCGCCGCGATCACTTTGTCGCGTTCCTCGGCGCACAACTGCTTGTAGCGCTGGAGAATCTCGTCGTAGCGTGTCCGGAACTCGAGCGGCGCCTTCTCCATTTCCTCGCGCACGTCCTCAACCGCCTTGGTGTATTTCCGGCGTGCCTCCTCGTACTCCCGGTCGGCGCGGGCTTTCGCCTCCTCGAAGGGCTGGTACGCGGCGTTGTACGCGGACTCCGCCTGCTCCAATCGCACCTGTGCTTCTTCGTATGCGTGACGCGCTTCCTGGACCTGCGGATCGCCGTTCGACAGAACCCCCTGCAGCGCCGCCTCGCAGGTCTGGCCGAGCGACTCGAAATCGTGCCGCGCGTTGTCGAGTTCGCGACTCGCCCGCTCCACCGCGTTGCGCGCATTCTTCAGTTCCTGGGCGCGGTCAGTCCCCTCAGATCCGTCCGCTTGCACGAACTCGAGCAGCTTGACGCTGGCGCCTGTTTTTCCCAGCGCCTCTTCGAGCTGTTTGCGCGCCGCGGTAAAGCGCGCCCCCACGTCCTCCTCGAGGTGTTCACCGGCCATGCGGTGCAGTTCGAGCAGCGCGCTGGCATAGGCCGTCGCCGCCTTGCCAAAGCGCTGGAGATCCGCCGTCGCCGCCGGTCCGGAGAAGTGCCGTGGTTGTGTGGCGTAGCGCGCGGCCTCGGCCAAGAAGACCGCCTCGGCATAGTGGGGATTCTCCCGCTGCCCATCGTGCAAGGTGGTGAACTCTTCCAGCGCCACGGTGTACGCCTCTTCCAACGGCTTCCAGAGGCCTTCGTACCGCCGCCGCGCCTCGGCGATGGCTTCGTTGCGGCGGTCCCGCAGCTTCTGCAGCAGGTCCTCATAGCGATGATCACCTTCCGGCATGGCGGCGGAGCGCTGCATCCATTCGTTTTCCATGTCGGCGCGGCCCAGAAACTCCGGATTGCCTCCCAAGAGGATGTCCGTGCCGCGTCCGGCCATGTTGGTCGCGATCGTCACCTGCTGGTGTCGTCCCGCCTGGGCGATGATGTTGGCCTCGGCTTCGTGATTGACCGCGTTCAGGACGTTGTGTTTCACGCCCTTCTTCTTCAGCATCTTCGACAGGCGCTCGGATTTTTCGACCGACACCGTGCCGACCAGCACCGGCTGGCCGCGCTCGTGGCAGTCGACGATCTCCTCGACCACGGCGTCGAACTTCTCCCGCTCGCTCTTGTACACCACGTCCGGATGATCGGCCCGCACCATCTGCTTGTTCGGTGGCACCACGACGACGTCGAGCTTGTAGATGTTCTTGAATTCGACCGACTCGGTGTCCGCGGTGCCGGTCATGCCGGCCAGCTTCTTGTACATGCGGAAGTAGTTCTGGATGGTGATCGTCGCGAGCGTCTGGTTTTCCCGCTCGATGCGCACGCCCTCCTTCGCCTCTACCGCCTGATGCAGGCCGTCCGACCAGCGCCGCCCGGGCATCAGCCGGCCGGTGAACTCGTCGACGATGATCACCTGACCGTCCTTGACGATGTAATCGACATCGCGATGGAAGATGGCGTGCGCCTTCAGCGCCTGGTTCACGTGGTGAACCGTGTCGATGTGGCTCGGGTCGTACAGGTTGGTCACGCCCAGCATGCGCTCGACCTTGGCGACGCCCTGCTCGGTGAGCACGGCGGAGCGGGATTTCTCGTCCACCCAGAAGTCGCCGGACTCCTCCGCCGGCGCATCGCCCTGGCGGTCCTTGCGCTCGCCCTTGCGCAGGCGCGGAATGATGCGGTCGATCACGTAGTACTTGTCGGTGGATTCCTCCGCCGGTCCGGAAATGATCAGCGGCGTGCGAGCTTCGTCGATCAGGATATTATCGACTTCGTCGACGATGGCGTAGTTCACCTCCCGCTGGACATACTCCTCCAGCGTGAACTTCATATTGTCGCGCAGGTAGTCGAAGCCGAACTCGTGATTGGTGCCGTAGGTGACGTCGGCCAGGTAGGCGTCCCGGCGACCGATCGGCCGCAGATTGAGCATGCGGTAATCTTTGACCACGAACGTGGGGTCGAAGAGGAAACTGGCTTCGTGCACGATCGCCGCAACCGAGATGCCGAGGAGGTGGAAAATCGGGCCCATCCACTGCACGTCACGCCGCGCCAGATAGTCGTTGACGGTCACCAGATGCGCGCCGCGGCCGGTGAGGGCGTTGAGGTAGAGCGGGGCGGTGGCCACGAGCGTCTTGCCTTCACCGGTCTTCATCTCGGCGATCTTGCCGTCATGCAGCACGATGCCGCCGATCATCTGGACGTCGAAGTGGCGCAGGCCCGTGGTCCGCCGGGAGGCTTCGCGCACCACGGCGAAGGCTTCGGGCAGCATGTCCTGCAACACGTCCTTTTCCGCCTCGCGCAGGGCCTTCTCCTGCTCTTCGATCTCCGACCGCAGCGACTTACCGTCGTCCGCGTCGTCGGGCACAGAGGGCGCCGTCTGCTGCTCCTGACGGGCCTGCAGTTCCTCCAACTGCGTCCGCTCGGCCGCCGTGCGCTCCCGAATGCGCGCGCGGAATTCGTCCGTCTTGGCGCGCAGTTCCGCATCGCTCAGGGCGGTGAGACTGGATTCGAACTCGTTGATACGGGCCACCATCGGCCGCATGCGCTTGAGCTCGCGGTCGTTCTTGCTCCCAATGATCTTGGTCAGGATATTCAGCATTGTTTTATAATCTTACGCCCCGACGCAATGCTGGTGCGGGGTTTCCCTCGGCGCCTTGGAGTATTCGGGTCCTTGAAGCGAAGAACCGTAGCAGGTTCGGCAGTGCGATGCACACGGCAAACCTAGCGCTCGATGCGGACGGCCGAGTCCACTTTTTGACCAATGAAGCGGCTGGCGACTTTGCTGAACCGCTCCGGCACGTCGGTGACGAAGAAGCTCACCGATCCTTCTCCGGAGCGCCGCGGTAACCCGTAGCGCACGAGGGTGTCGCGTACCGCCACCGCGGTGGTATGCGCCGAGTCCACCAGCGTGACTTTCGGCCCCATGACCTCGCCGATCACCCGCGCGAGCAGCGGGTAGTGGGTGCAGCCGAGGATCAGCGTGTCGATGCCGCTGCGCTTGAGGCTGGTGAGGTAGGCGGCCGCGGCCTCCCGCGCCACTGCATTGTCGGTCCACCCCTCCTCCGCCAGCGGCACGAAGAGCGGGCAAGCACGGGTATAGATTTCCACCTTGTCATCGAACTGCCGCAGGGCACGGGTATAGGCGCCGCTGGCGATGGTGGCCTCGGTGCCGATGATGCCGACCTTGTGATTGCTGGTCTGGCGCGCCGCCTGCCGCGCCCCCGGTTCGATCACCCCCACCACCGGGAGCGCAAAGCGATCCGCCAGCATGCCGAGCGCCACAGCCGCCGCGCTGTTGCAGGCCACCACCAGCATCTTGATGCCCTTGTCGACCAGAAATTCGGTGTTCTCCAGCGAGTAGCGCCGGACCACCTCGGCCGACTTGCTCCCGTAGGGATACCGGGCCGTGTCGCCGAGGTAGATGAGGTGCTCTTGCGGCAGCAGCTCCATCATCTGCTGCAGCACGGTCAGTCCCCCCACGCCCGAGTCGAAGACGCCGATCGCCGCTTTCGCGTTCGGGTTCGGACGCTGGCGATTGGTGCTCGCCCGCGCCGTCGACGACGCGGCGCCGTTCTGGTCGCGGACGCTGCGCCGCGAACCGTTGGCTCGGGAGGGACTAGAGCGCATCACCGGGCCGTGCTCACGCGGCACGCGAGCGGCCGCTGGGCAACGAGTTGCTCCGCGACCTCGCGATCGGAAGGGGTTTGGCCAAACACCTTGCTCCAAACGCCCGGCGGCTCCATACAGACATAGACCGGCATGCGCGCATCAATTTGCTGCAGCCAGTCTAGCATCCGGCGATAGATTTTCACCCGCAGCCCGCGCCAGGCCCGCTCCTTGCCGTCGGGCCCCGGCACCAGCTCGCCCGTCAGCACCAAACTGGGGTTCGGACGCGCCTTGATGGCGGCCTTCAGCCCCGGGGTCATCCGCAGGCTACCGAGGCTGACCCACGCGACCCGCCGCGTATCCAACCGCCGAAAGACCCGCTCGATGACCTGGCGATAACCGTCTTCCCAACCCTCATGCGCAATTATCGGATCAAAGTGGAACCCCACCCTGTACCCCGCCGCTTGCACGCGACGCGCCGCGTGCAGGCGTTCTTCCAGACTCGCGGTGCCGTCCTCTTCGGTGGCCATGATCCGGGTGGCGTTCAGGGACCACGACACCACGGTTCGCTCCTTGGGATCCAGATCCAGCAGATTGTCCACGCCCGTACTCTTGGTTTTCAGCTCCAACAGGCCGTTCGGCCGCTCGGCGAAAAACGGCACCAGTTCGCGCGACAGGTCGGTGAGATGATCGAGTGCCAGGCTGTCCGCCAATTCACCGGTGCCGATGCGAAAGGTGCGGTCGGGATGCGCCCGGAGCACCGCGTCGATTTCGGACAAGCCGTCGCCGACGTTGCTGAACGCTTTGATCGCGGTGTTGTTGGCGAGGTAGTCCTGCAGAAAACAGTAGCTGCAGTCGAACGGACAGTTCGCGGCAAAGCTCACCACCAGATAGTTGCAGCACACCAGGCCCGGGGTGCCCGCGGGACAGTGCTGCAGAAACGTGCCGCGGTGGCGCTTGACCACCAGGCGGCGTTTCCCTTCGGCGAAATCGCCGGCGGGCTCGGCCTCAGCCGTGTCGTCAACCATCCGCAGCGGCACGGCCGGCAGCCGAGCCCGAAGCCGCCGCGCCAGGTCGGACTCGGCTTCGCTGCGCTCGATCCACAGCGCGCTCGGCATCCACGGCGTCATGGCGCCTCCTCCAGCAACCGGAAGATGGCTTTGCAGGTATCCGTCGCCGCCGCCGCACGGACCCGATCCGCGGCCGCAGCCAACGCCGCCGCACTGTCCGCGACGATCTCCACGCGTACCTCGTCGCCCTCG
>JAGDMS010000507.1 GCA_017860575.1 Deltaproteobacteria bacterium
CGTACTCGTGTCGAACAGAAGCTGGATTACTTCAAGTTTCGCAGCGGCGCGCCGGTCCGGGCAATCATCGGAACGCCGACCGATCTCTACGTTGCCTCCACCATGAGTAACCCGGCGCTGCTGGTTGCGCTGATGGGCAACATGTACGACTACGGACGGAAGCACTGGAGCTGGGTGCGCGGGAGTCCCAAGGCGGCGCAGGAGCCGTTTGAGGACTCAGTCAAGGTGCACGTTGCTTCACTGGAATTCGGGGAGCAATTGCGCTGGAAGATGGGTCGGGGCCTGCTCGACGGGACGGTCACTTCGGCGGTCTGCGGTACATTCAATTCCGCCTTTAAGTTCATCGCCCACGAGATTCTGGACGTTCCTAACGTCAAAACCGGTACCGGGGACGCGACGACGCAGATTTCCGGCTCGTTCATCACCATGCCCGACCGCGCGCCGATCGACCATAAATGGAAGGGCAACGTCTGGCGTATCGACGCGGCGGGTGACGTATCCGCCGGTCGTCGCAGCAACGAGCAGATCCGTGCCCTGCGATTCACGGGGCACTTCTTCGTCAATCACAACGGCACCATTTACGACGTCACCGCGAACCAGACCTTCAAGAACGCCGACGAGATGATCTGGTGCACGTTGACTCAGAACAAGGCCAAGGAAGCATTGTTTCCCGGCACACGCAGTGTTTTTGATGTGAAAGTCGTCAATCCGTCCACTCACGCCAAGCCCGCTAAGTACTGTGTCGACATGGGTGACGAGCCGAGCGACAACGCCCGCTTCAGCAATTTCGCGCTGACCGACCGGGAAGGCCTGACCGCGGAGGAAATGAAGCTGATCAGCACCTGGTCGTCCTGCGGGTGACTCCGCCAGCCCAAAGCGCCTCGCCGCCCCGAGTCACCAGCTTGCAGACGTTGCTCGAGGTCATCTGCCCGCCGCGTTCGGTCACGACAGGTGGCCGATCGCGGCGCAGCGGCCGCGACGCCCGGAACCCGGGACCGCGGAGGGGGGGTGGACGGCACGCGTGGACTATCGTTCGATCCACCCAACTTGGCGGGGATGCGTCGGTACCGGCGGTCTAATCTGCAGGCGATCCACCTCACCTCACTGCCTGCGCCGTACGCGGATCGGCAGTCTCAGCGATCCTTTGCCCTGGCTGACCAGTTCCCCGAGCCGTAGCCCTGCGCGGCGGTCACCGCGCGGACAGTACGCACGAAGTGCGTGCTGGTGTTCGTACAGGCCCGCGATGCGGCGGAGGTCGATCATGGGGCGAGCCGCGCCAAACGAAGACGTCGGAAACTGTTCACGCCCCTGGGCCGCGGCCTGTCGGCGGGGGATTGCATGCGAAGGCCGCTTGCGGGAAGCTCGATGCCCCAGCACCGAGCAATGAGGGACGAGCCATGGGCATCGGCACCGGCATGCGCGGCAAGGACCTGCGCGCCTTCTGCATGGTCGCGCGCCAGTACAACGTCTACATTCTTGTGCGTCACACCAACGAGGCCTCGCTCGGCTATGTGGGACGGGCGGGCTACTACCCCAAGCCCGCCACCATCAAGGCCAAGACGGCCGACGTCGACCCGCCGCCTATGCAGCTGAACCGCGGCCGCGTGCTGCAGACGGTGCAGCATCGCATCGCGGGGCTGGTGCCGCACCCGGGCTTCCAGCCCAAGGTGTTCGCCGGCGCCAAGATGGCCAAAGCGCTGGATTGCTGGGCCGACACGCTGGACGTGCTGTACGGAACCGGCGTCAATATCCCCGCCACCACGCCCGACACCTGGGCCTCGTGGGGCAAGGAGCACGTGAGTGCACGCTCGGGCTGGCGCTGGCGCGTCGATGTGGACCCGGCATCGCCGCACTTCGGCTGCCTGCAGATTGCGCGCGACGGCGTCGGCTTGAGCTATCTGCACGGCGACTACGACCTGAAGGATGTGATCGTCAAGGGCCGCGAGACCTTCAACCAGCGCGAGGAGGGCAAGGTGCAAGGCGCCAAGAACTACACGCCGCTGCTGCCGGGACTGGAGTTCGAGACCATCCGCAAGGCACTCAACGACGCCATCGGCGTGGACATGGTGCAGCACGGCGCCGAGGCCCAGTTCGCCTGGCACGGAGACGAGCCCATCACGGTTATCCTGCCCGAGGGCCCACAGCTGAAGTTCGAGGTGCTGGGTAATGCGGAGGCGGTGCAGCGCTGGTACATGGACCTCAACCGCGAGGTCATCGCCAAGAAGGGTAAGGACTACATCGGCGACAAGAGCCGATGGTTCTGGTTCGGCGACCACGGCAACCTGTTCATGCCGGGCAGCGGTCCAGCCTGAGCATTATTAGCTCAATGCAGCAAGAATCCGGTCCTCGTGACGGTCTTGTTGTTGGTGGCGGCAACGCGGAATCGTCCGAGCAAATCCTAGGGCAGCGCGACTAACGCGGGGGTATCTTTGCAGGTATCTGACGCGAGCATCGACGGCGACCGCTAAGCATGTCAGTCACTTGGGCAAACTCGGCGGGAGTCCCACTCACCACCACCCTTAGCGCGATTTCCGCGCAATAGGCGGCTTTCTCAGGAGAGAAAGCTATGCCTATGCAGAAAAGACCGACGGGCTGGTACTGCCGCGTGGTCGTTCCCTCGTACATCGGTACGGGTGAAGTTGTGAGATCGCTGCGGACCGCCTCACGCTCCGAGGCTGCACGGCGATGGCATCATGTCGAGTCAGTAATCCGACATGCGATGGTGTCCCGCCCGATGTTGACACGGGAGCAGTTCAAGACTCTGGTTGATACGCATCTCAAGGCCGCTGAGGAGGCCCTCTGGCGAGCCTACGGGGCCGCCCCGCCAGTGAACCGCCCGGCAGCGCCCTCGAGGCCGCCCCGAAGCGGCCCACCGAGCCGCGCACAGGAGGGGGTCAACTGAGCACGAGTCCAACCAGACCGGAACTCAC
>JAGDMS010000508.1 GCA_017860575.1 Deltaproteobacteria bacterium
AAATTGTTGCTTGCCACAGAAAATCAGCAACCTATTTGTCCTCCAGGCATTTTACCATCGAGGTCTTTCTTCCTTCGCCTGCTATTTGAGTTCAACGTCCACCTTCTCGATTTTCCCTGTAAATGCGAACGGCCTCCGGTCGAAGTAGTCAAGCGACACCGGCGACCCGAGATCCATGCCGACGTCAAACGTCTCGCTCGCGGTGAACGCGGCTGGAACGGTGCGTTTGACGGTTGTCCGCGCGACTTCCTTGCCGTCCACACTCAGGATCACCTCTGCCGGGGCACCAGGCTTGGCGATCGTCGTATCCACCGCGATCCTGTGGTTGCCGGGTGTGAGTTTGCCCTGAGTACGTGCAGTGTAGCGCTCGATGATCATCATGTTGTACTCGTAGACGAGCTCGCCCTTGTCCATGTATAGCGTGAGACCCCCGGAGGCGCCGCCCAGCGCATAGAGTACGCCCGAGGCGCTCTCGCCAAGCTCGGCGTGTACGGTGACGAGGTTGCTCTCACGGCCCAGGCCTGGCGCAGTGAACTCGGGCATGCGGGTCGTCGTCGCGTCGAACTGCCAGCTTGTGTAGGGCGTCTTCACACGGTCTTCCGGATGGAGGCGCAGCCAGTTGCCTGCGCCGATGGGGAAGGCCTTGTTCGTCTTCGCTTCTTTCAGGAACAGCGCCTTCATCTGGTCGAGGCGTTTCGGCTCCCTAGCCGAGAGGTCGTCGGCCTGAGAGAAGTCTTTGCGCAGGTCATAGAGCTCCCAGACATCCTTGCTGGAATCCCAGGTGGCCAGTCCCGGATTCACCGTAAGCCACGGCGTCAGTGGGCCGAAGGTGCAGGCATACCAGCCGTCATAATAGATGCCGCGGCTGCCGTTGTTATCGAAATACTGGGTCTGCTTGCTCCCCGGTGCCTTGACATCGGCAAAGGTATAGACCATGCTCGTGCCGTCGATAGAATCCTGATCGAAGCCGTCCACCACTTTCGGCGGCTTGATGCCGAGAATCTCATAGACGGTCGGCACGATGTCGTTGACGTGGTGAAACTGCGATCGCGGCGTCTTGTCGGGCTTGATCCGCGCCGGCCAGGAGATCGCCATCGGATTGCGCGTGCCGCCGAAGTGCGAGGCGATCAGTTTGGTATAGCGAAATGGCGTATCGCCGGCCCAGGCCCAGCCGGCGTGGTACATGTTGTCCACTTTCGGCCCACCGAGCTCTTCCAGCCCGCCTATTTTATCCAATGCATCGAGGTGCTGCTGGATCGTGTTGGGGATCTGATTCTGAGCCAGCAGTTCGCTGATGGTGCCGAACTGGCCTTCTGCGCTCGATCCGTTGTCGCCGAAGATGTAAAACACGATCGTGTTGTCGCGAATGCCGAGGCGGTCCAGTTCGTCAATCACCTTGCCGACCTGCACGTCGACGTGTTCAACGAATCCGGCGAACACCTCCATCAGCCGAAGCTGGAAGGTACACTCGGATGCGGGGATGCTGTCCCATGACGCCATGCTCTCGGCTCGCGGGGTGAGCTTTGTGTCCTCCGGAATCCAGCCGAGCTCTTTCTGGCGCTTGAAGGTCCTCTCGCGCAACGCGTCCCACCCGTCATCGAAGCTCCCCTTGTACTTGTCGGCCCACTCCTTGAAAATGTGATGGGGACCATGCGCTGCGCCCGGCGCCCAGTATATGAAGAAGGGCTTGTCCGGCGCGAACGCACGATGCTTGCGCATCCAGGTGATCGCCTTGTCCGCCAGGTCCTCGCTCAGATGATACGTTTCGCTGTGCGGAGGTTCGACGGTATTCATGTTCTCGACCAGCCTCGGCTCCCATTGCGAAGTCTCACCGGCGAGGAAGCCGTAGAAATAATCAAAGCCGATGCCCTCCCCCGTCGGCCAAAGCGTGAACGGCCCCATCGCCGTGGTCTCGGTGGCGGGTGTGTTGTGCCACTTGCCGAAGGCGGCGGTCTTGTAGCCATAGGCGCCAAGCACCTTCGCGAGAGTTGAAGACGTCCGCGGAATCACTCCGGTGTATCCGTCCCAGTCCACCGCCCGTTCCGCTATAGTCCCTGAGCCCACCCGCTGGTGATTGCGCCCGGTCAGCAGCGCCGCCCGCGTCGGCGAGCAGATCGCCGTGGTATGGAAGGCGTTGTAGCTGATGCCCTCTTCGGCCAGTTTCGACAGGGTCGGCGTGTGGACCGGGCCGCCAAAAGTGTCCGGCAGGCCGAAGCCCACATCGTCGAGCAGAATGATGAGGATGTTGGGTGCGTCCTTGGGCAGGCGGCTCTTCTCTACCCGGCGCTGCATCTTGGATTCCTGCAAGGTTTGTCCGGCGACACTGGCCGACGGTGTCGGCGGGAAGGGCAGCACGCTGCCGTCATCGGGGACACCGGCAGAAGCGGGAGTTGCAATCACCCATGCGGCCACCGCCAGCAGACAACCGATGATCCCCCAACAGCAGGCGCGTAAGGATTTAATCATATCTTTTTTAAATTGGTTCGGTTTCATGCTTCTTCCTCCTTGCTCAGGGTTGTCCAGTTTGCAGACATGTTGCACACAATCATAGTAACTTTAGATCGGGAACAGGAATTTCACCGTAAAATTCACTGTTCGAGCAATCAGAACTTATATACGGCCTTGAACCAGGCGATGTCGCCTTCAAGGCGGTTCTTTGTCTCAACTTCGTGGAGCCACTTGAGCTCGAAAACCGTGTCGTGGCCGCCGACCTTTTTCGTGTACGAAACGACGGGACCAACGCCGACGGTCCTACCCTCGAAGTCGCCCAACGTTGCGCCGGAACCGCTGTCACCCGTCACCTGCTGATAGTAATAGCCTGACACACCTGCACCTGCGAGGCCGCCGAAGAGCGGAAAATGCTGGGCGAGCGTGCCGTCGACGTGGAACTGCTTTCCGGACTTGTAGTCAGTGTCCTTGTTCTCG
>JAGDMS010000057.1 GCA_017860575.1 Deltaproteobacteria bacterium
GCGGGCTGCAATCCTCTGTCCTGCAACCCCGTCTCGAAGACCTCGCAGTCTGCCTATGCCCTGGAGATCTACCGCGACGGGCAGAAGGCCCTCGAAGAGGCCATGAAGCTGATGGAGGCCGGTTACCCGTCAGCCGCCATGTCGAAGCTGGTCGCTTGGGACAGCAAGGCTGCGGATGCCATTCAGAAGATCGAGCGGGATCCGATGCTGACGCCTGCTGACCGGAAGGAACTCGTGCGGAAGACCAACGAGATCCGGGAGACCGTCGGTCAGTTGATCCGGGCGATCGCGGCGGGTGACCAGTTTCGTCGCCCGTGAGCGCGAGACACAACCAGTGGCCATCGCGCTCGGCGTGCACGAGGGATCCGTTGGCTTGCGGGTTCTCGCGCCGGCCGTGCCGAACGAGCACGGCCATTACCAAGCTCAGGCACGTTCAGCCTCACGAGTTTCGGGGGGCGTCAACATCGTCTCGATCGTGCGGGTCTTGGAGCAGGGTCTTCGTCCCACCGGCCCTCATTCCCCGCCGTGCCGCCTGGCGACCTTCTCGTTTGCCTCCATCACGCGCAGGACGTTCTCGCCGAGGATGTTCCGGACGTCTTTCTCGCTGTACCCTTTTGCCAGGAGCGCGGCCGTGATCTTCGGCAGCATCGTGCAGTCCTCCATGCCGGTCGGCATGAAGGCGCCGTCGAAGTCCGATCCCAGGCCCACGTGCTCCGAGCCCACGAGCTTCACCGCGTGGTCGATGTGGTCGATGATCTTCTCCCAGGAGGTGGTGCCGACCGAGCGCTCTTTCATCTCGACTGCCTGCATCGCCGCGGCGAGCTTCTGTGCGTTCTCCGGCCCCGGGAACTTCTCCCGGGCTTCGCGCCGCATCCGGTCGAGATCCGGTTCGAGCGCCTTCTGCTTCTGGTACAGCTCCTCGTCGAGGAAGCCGTCGTTGAAGTTGATCTGGATCGTGCCGCCCTTGGCCGCGAGGGCTTTGATCATCTCGTCGGTCATGTTCCGCGGGTGGCCGCACAGGGCGCGGCACGACGAGTGCGACGCGATGACCGGCGACTGGCTGACCTCCAGCACGTCCCAGAACGTCTTGTCCGAGACGTGCGAGACGTCCACCATGACGCCCAGGCGGTTCAGCTCGCGGATCACCTGCTTGCCGAAGTCGGTGAGGCCGTTGTGGGCCGGTTTGTCGCCCGACGAATCCGCCCAGTCCGTGTTGACCATGTGCGTGAGCGTCAGGTAGCGGGCGCCGCGGAGCGCGAAGTCGTCGAGCACCGCCAGGTCGTTGTTGATCATGTGGCCGCCCTCGACGCCGATCAGGACCGCGATCTTCTTTGCCTTGTGCGCAGCTCGCACATCGGCGGCCGTCGTGCAGACGACGAGGTCCTTTGGATGGCTGGTCAGGAGGATGTAAATCGCATCGAACTGCCGGCGCGCCTCGCTGACGGCGTGTGTGCCCGTCACTGTTCCCGCGATATACACCGAGAAGAAGGCGCCGTCGAGGCCGCCTGCGCGGATGCGCGGCAGGTCAACCGAGGTCCCGTCCGGATGCTCGGGCGAGTACGGCGTGCCGCGTACATCGAATCTCCAGCCTGTGGGGTGTGATCCACTGAACGTGTCGACGTGGGTGTCGAGCACGATGGCATCCTGGTGGATGCGCAGCGCTCGCGCGTCGGCAGCCTGCTGAGCCGGCTGGCCCACGGCAAGAACCAGGCCGGCAAGGGCCATCAGGAAGAGAGGTAACACCAGTGTGCGCTTCATTGAAATTTCCGGACTGTCCGAGGGACGCCCCGAAGACTGATTCTATCGGTCGACGGTTAGCCTCCGCAACAGCAGGCCGCCAGACTGAACTGCGGTCCGCGCCCTGTCGCCGACTGGCACAACGTGCGACATCGTCGGTGTGCTAGGCTCTCGCCGGTGATCCGCAGGAGCTCCGTTCCGCGCTGTTGGAACATGCATCGATTCCATCAGCTCGAACCATGGCGGATCGCCCTCTCCACAGGTGAGCGCGGGCATTCAGTGTTGTCGTCGGCCTTCCGATATGAGAGGAAGATGCAGGAGAACCATCCAGGATATTCCAGTGCGGATCTTCCTCTCGACGACGTCGAACTCTGGCTCGCTGGACCGGACGCCAACGATGCCGACGCAGAGTGAGTGTGCGGGTGACTCCCTCGCCTCGTGGTTTCAAGTCTTCAAAATCACGCCACGCGTTGTGCGCCTTGATCCTTCGGACCGCACAACACCGTGTCGAATGCCGCGAGGCTAGAAATCCGAAAAGAACCGCCAATCCCTATGATCGGCGCCGACCTTCTGAAACACCGCAGCGTTGGGAACCGCAGAATCACGTCTCGCAAAGTCGGAACGGTTCCGTTCGACGTATCGCACGACCTTTCGAATTGCCGGCATCCACATGTCATCGAAGATGATGTAACCGCTGGACGCACAAACACGATCGGAAAGCACGAAGTCGAGCAGCACATCCTCGAACTTGTGGCTTCCGTCGATGAAAACAACATCGAACTTCTGCCCTTCGTTCTCGAGACTCGGAAGTGCATGGACTGACAGTTCGCTGACAAACCGGAAACGGTCTTCCATCCCAACTTCGCGCACTTTCTCCATGCCGATCCCGTTCCAGTCGGTCATCTCAAAGGGATCAATGACGACATGCTGACCACCGGTCGCCGCAGCTGCGGCTAGGAAGTACAGCGTACTGTACCCATAGGCGAACCCAACCTCCATCGTTCTTCTCGCATTGATCTTGCGACAGGTGTCGTAGATCAGGATCCCTTCGGCGGGGGAGATCCCCGTGATCTGGTCAAGTTCATGGAGCTTGCCGTCTAGCCCCCGCTGAGGCCGATGCTCATACATCGAAAGCAGCGCCGTGGCAAACCTCGGTTCAAGGCGTTTCGCAAGATCCATCTCCGGTTCACCGGCCCTTGCCCTCAGGATCAAGAGGCCAACGGCGGAGCCAATCAGCACGCCGGTCAAACAGACTAGAACCAGCACGTAGACTTTCCTCATTGCAAACACCTTTCTGCCCAGGAATCGACGTGTTCGCATGTGCAAACCAGGCCCCTTCTACGAGGGCGTCTCCTTAGGCGGGCTACTTCCCATGCCGCCACCGGTCCACTCTCTAGTTCGCTTCCATGACGCGCAGGATGTTCTCGCCAGGGATCTTCCGGACGTCCTTCTCGCTGTGCATCTTCTGCCAGGAGCGCCGCCGTGATCTTCGGCAGTATTGTGCGGTCCTCCAAGCCTGCCGGCATAAAGGCACCGTCGAAGTCCGATCCCAGGCCCACGTGCTCGAAGCCCACGAGCATCGCCGCGTGCTCAATGTGGTTGATGATCTTCTCCCAGGACGTCCTGCCGGCCTTGGCGGCCAGCCGTTTGATCATCTCGTCCGTCATGTTCCGCGGGTGACCGCACAGAGCGCGGCACGAGGAACGCGAAGCGACCACGGGCGACTGGCTCACCCCCACCACCTCCCAGAGCGTCTTGCCCGAGACCTGAGACACGTCCACCATGACACCCGGGCGTTTCGGCTCTCGGACCACATGCTTGCCGAAGTCGGTGCGGCCATTGTGGGCCGGCTTGTCGCCCGACGAATCCGCCCGGCCCGTGTTGACCATGTGTGTGAGCGTCGGGTACCGGTGTTTCCGAGAGCGTGAAGTCGTCGGGCACTGCCAAGTCGTCGTGGATTACGTAGCCGCTCTCGACGCCGACCAGCACCGCGATCTTGTTTGCTTTGTGGGCAACTCGCACGTCGGCGGCCGTCCTGCAGGGTGCGATGTCCGCCGGATGGCTGCTCACGAGCGCATGGATCGAGTCGAACTGCCGGCGCGCGGTCCTGTTACCGTCCCGGCGATGTAGACCGAGAGGAGCGCGTCATCCAGACCGCCTTCGCGCATGTGCCGCAAGTCCACCGAGCTTCCGTCGGGATGCTCGGCCGAGAACGGAACGTTGCGCGCATCGAACTTCCAATCCGGTAAGTGGGGCTCGCTGAGCGTGTCGACGGGGGTGTCCAGGACAAAGCCATCGTGGTGGACGCGTAGGACTCCCGCATCAGAGGCGTGCCAAGCCGGCGCGCGCACAGCAGGAACCAAGCCGGTGAGTGCAAAGACGCCTGGACCAGACACGAGCCCTGGCTTCGAGAGAAACTCCGGATGACTGCGGGAATCTCTCAAGTGATTCTATAAGTAGCCCGGACCGCTAGCAAGGTCCGCTGGAACGCGGTATCCTCGCTTCGAGGGTCGTTGGCTGTCTCATTTGAGTCTGGTTAACGCGCAGGGAATGCGGATCTCTCAGGGGCGACTACTTTCGGTCATCCACGGGTCATGTGATTCGAGCCGTTGTTGATCGAGGCCGGGTTGTCCGAATCTAAGGTCCTTCGTGGATTCATCGCCGAGAGGAAGTCGTCGGAATCTGCCTAGATCGAGATGCACCAGAATGTCCCGCAGCAGATTCTTCGGCCCTTTTGGTCAGAAAGGGGCGCCCGCCAGCCACGCAGGTGTCAGGCCGACGGAGCTGTGCGCGTCCAGCCATGGGTTCACCTGGGTCACCTCACTATCTCCCCGAGCGCATGACCGAACCGCGCTGCAGAATGGCCGTCCAGACTGGTCGGCTGCTCGACGACGCCGATAACGTCGGTAGCGGGGAATTCGCATTGCAGAGCCATCATGGATTGACGGATGATCTGACGCGCTGCGCGAGCCGCCAAGCCCAATAAAGTAGAATAAGCCCAATGTGCAGCTGAGGGTGGGTGACCAATATGCGAAAGCGGACTTTCGATCTATTCGAGTTGATTCTCATAGTACTCTTCGCGGTGCTTATCGTTTCAGCGTGGCCGAGATCCATACCGCCGCCGTCAAGGTATGAGGATGCGCGAACCCAGGAGCAAGCGTCCGCACTCAAGGAGAAGTACGGTCCAACGCGGAACTCACAGTACGAGGAAGAATGGATTGTCAGGGACTTCTTCAGGGACAGCCACAACGGCGTATTTGTGGATGTGGGGGCCAATCACTATCAGGCGGGCAGCAACACGTACTATTTGGAGGAACACCTCGGATGGTCGGGGATCGCCGTAGAGCCCCAGCGCCAGTTCGAGGCCGACTATATAAGATACCGGCCGCGCACGCGATTCTATCCTCTGTTCGTGTCTGACGTGTCAGACGAAAAGGCTCGTCTTTATGTCCTGGCACAGAACTCACTCGTCTCGTCCTCCAGTCAGTCATTCACGAAATTCTTCGGCAAGGATGCGCAGCCGATCGAAGTTCAGACTATAACGCTTACGGAACTGCTCGAGTCGGTCAAGCTGGGCTCGATCGACTTTCTCTCGATCGACGTTGAACTTTCGGAGCCGAATGTCCTGGCAGGTTTCGACGTCGAGAGATTCAAGCCTGCGTTTGTTTGCATAGAAGCGCACCCGGAGGTCCGACAGCAAATCCTCGATTATTTCACCACGCATCGCTATGTGGTCGTGGGAAAATATTTGCGAGTAGATACGCAAAACCTCTACTTCGTTCCGCTAGGGGGAACCGCAGCGCCGACGGCGGGTTCTTGAGATCCTGCGTGCGTCCGCGTGTGACAGGAGACAGACCGACTCATGCGCCACTGGTGTTGACACAGCACTGTCAGCTGAGCGGCGCGTCGGCACCTCGCTGCGATAGGATTATCGCAATCCACTTGCTCCACCAACGTCAGACACACCCGTACGACCTGACGTTGCGAATGACGGTCTGCAGGGGCCGAGAACGGCCCATTGACGCCACGGGATTCATCGTAAACGATCTCCCGGCTCCGCTCCAACCACAACAGCGTCGGAATAACCCCGCAGCGCGCCGAATTCGCGGTATGTCCGCAGCTTGGCGCGCGAGCGCGCGATGATGTGCGGACGGTAGATGACTCGCCCGTCCGTTGCGAAGGTAGCCGTACCAATCGCTTCGATCCACTCCCTGGGGTCGTCCATATTGTAGTACTCAACGGCCGGCTCCGAAGGTTCGGGACGTGAGCGGTCTGGGAAGCCGGCGATGGGGCCAAGGTCGAGTAGTGAGATCGGAGCCTGCGCGTCGCCGGCCGGCATCCCAAATGTAGCAAGCACGACAGTGTAGTATTTCCGCTGTCCGAAGTTGGAGCTGACAAGTTCCCGCCTGTTCCCGTGGTCTGAGAAGACTACCAGTCGGTTCTGACGGGCCGGTGCGAGAAAATCGGTCTCGCGAAGGACATCAGCGACCAACCGTTCCAGATTCTTGATCTTCCAGCGGTAGATCCCAATCACGTCGCCTTCGACCTTCGGGTACTGCCAGTTAAGGCTGAGATCTTGTACGGCAACAAGTGGCGAAAGCCGTAGCGAAGACCGTTCGTCTGCGCTCAACTCCGACATTCGTGGGTATGCCGCTTGGTGAAGGTAGTCAAGTTGTGCTGCCACGAATGTCGGGCGTTGTGCCTGTGTCCTCGTGAGGATCTCTCGTAGCTCAGCCCGCAGGTCATACGAGTAGGTGTTGGCCTGATTCCGCGGAGTGTGCCAGAAGGCGACCTCGGGTAGGCGAGACATCAACATCGGCAGCAGTACACTGGCGTTCTTAACTGTGGACGTGGACAGCTGAAGCCAGCCGAGCGGTCCACTACGGTTGTGCTCGAAACCGGCAGTGGTGCCAACGTAAGTAGTGAATTGGTCGCCGAAGTAACTCCATGTTTCGTAGCCACGCCGCTTTGCTTCGCCGATCAGCTGATATTGCGACCCGGTCCAATCGACCGCTTGATAGGTCAGTAGTACTCCCGTTTCTCGCACAGGGCGGTGCATCAAGATCGCTGGCCAGACGGCGTTTGTCAGCAAGCCTGGCGTGATGGCGTTCTCGTAGAAGGTTCCGGAGTGGTCGCGGGTCAACTCGCGAAGAGCTGTGACGTCGTCAGTGGTGGACAGTGAGTCCAATCCGACGAGTACAACGCCACGAGAACCTACTTGCCCGACCACCCCCGGCATCGGTAGCACCGCTAGTCCCCATCCCCAGATCACCAGCCCAGCCACTGCCAAAGGGTAGAACCCCATCCCGATGCGCGGTCTGGCAACCCAACCGAGAAGGAAGCCCGCGAGCAGGAGGAGAACTGGCAGGAGGATCTGAATAAGGAGCACCTTTTGGTGGCGCAGAAGAGCGAGCGATGGGTGACTCAAGACCGCGGGGAACTCCATCGCGATGCCGACTGTCACCGCACCGAAGACCAAGATCGGCTCAAGGAGACACACGATCGCGGGCCTGCGCCCCCCGCCAGTTGGTGCGAACACCGCAATGCTAATGCCCAGCATCGCGAGCCCGGAAGCGCCAAACTCGGGCCACATCTCAGCCAGCCCAAGAACAGACGCTGACAGAGCAATGGGGAGCGGAACGGCTGAGGTTAACGGGTCACGACGGATGGTGACCGCTGCCATCAAGACGGCGAACAGCGGCCATGCCAAAAACCAGACGAGAAAATGAAAGAACACCTGCCGCCGGTCCGGCATCCACGTCGACAGTTGCCGAACGGGGCGTGCTTTCATGCGCAACGACCCGGTAGCATCGCGTCTTTCACTCGCATATTTGCTCACTTATGTCGTTCCTGCCAAATCAGCCGTGATCCCAGCCAAAGCACAACAGTGAGACTGGAGACCCGATCAGCGGCAATGAAGCCGGGCATGATACATGAAGGACTTGGAGCGCGCACATCCACGGAGACTGGACGCAGGTCAGGACGACCCAAAACATCGCAACCCTGAAGATGACACTAGTCGCATGCTCGTCGCAAGAGCCAGCCTGTCACTCGCCGGGTAGGCAGCCATGGTGACCGTGCGGTTCTTGTGGTCACTGCTCGATGCGAGCAGAGCCGGCGCAGTTGGGAACGCGACTCTTCGCTCCTCCAATAACCCCAGCGACATATCTGCAGGTCGGCAAGCCGCGCTCAGGGGACATGTCGGCGTCATGCGCTGTCGCTGACAGGTTGGCTTGCGTTACTGGTACGTAGCTGTCTTGAATTGGCTACAATTGACCGGTGACTGCAAACATGTTTCTGAAGCCGATGCTGGACACGCCCGATGCTCCGTGGACGCTTCGGAACGCCCGCAACGGGCTTGTGCTGGCTCGGAAGCTCGAACCTGCATTCGACTCGAAAGCCCGGCGCCGAGGCCTCCTCGGACGGCAAGGGCTTGATGTCGGTGCGGCGCTGATCATCGCACCCTGCAACAGCATCCATACGTTCTTCATGAAGTTCGCGATTGACGTCGTTTTCGTGAGTCGCGATGGACGTGTGGCCAAAGTATACCAGGCGCTGCCGGCATGGCGCATCGGGGTTTGCTGGAACAGCTTTGCGGTCATCGAGTTAGCGGCGGGAGCCGCCGCGCGGGCGAAAACCCGAGTAGCGGACGATCTCCAGATCGTTCGATAAACGTACCGGTAATCGCGTGTCGGAAAGGAGTCGCACGACGATGCCCGACACCACAAGGCCAACGGACGCGCCCGCCGACGCCCTCGAAGACGCGGAACCAGTGCCGCTGTCCGTCATGACGGCCTCGGGGGCCCGATTCGATTGGCACGAGGGCACCGCGGTGGTGCAGGAACTCTGTGCTCTCATCGGTAGCGCCGAGACGGCTGCGTCGATGATTCTTCCAGATCAAGCACACGTCCTGGTTCAACCCGACGGATCGTTATCCCTTTCGTCCACGGGCCAGCGGACAGCGAGGTCCGCGGGAGCACAGGTGACAGCTCTTGGGCAACTCCTGTTGTCGCTGGTTTCGGAGAGCGAGATGCCGGTCAAGCTGAGGCTCATGCTGCTCTCTGCGATCTCCGACGCCGCGCCGTTTGCCACTACCGCTGCCTTCTCACGTGCGCTGGCCTATTTCGAGCGTCCGGGACGTGCGGCAGACATCCGCGCGGTGTTCCTCCGCTGGCGTCTGCACCCCCCTGAATCTCCCGCAGCCGGGCCTCCGTTGCCGGGAGCCGCGCCAACGAAGCAGGACGAGCCGCCTGTGCCGTCCAGGTCCCGCCGTCAGCGCTTCGCAATCGTGTTGGCGGCCCTCATCCTGCTCATCGCCAGCGGGGCTGCAGCCTGGTGGTTCTCGGAACGGCCGGGGGTCGCGCCAATGGCGACGATCGCCCACACCGCCACCGACCTGGCGTCTCGAGCGTCGGTGGCTGTTAGGGGCTTGGCGGCATCTGGCGCGGCAACCGTTCGGTCTGCGGTAGGTGGCACACCTGAACCAGCGCCCGCGGGATCAGCGGCCGATGCTGGCAAGGTGGCTGAGAAGCCTGAACTCGCGAAATCGCCAGTTGCGAAACGAGGTTTGAAACCAGGAGGGGCCATTGGTGCAACGCCGGGACAAGGTGCCGACGCGATTGTGGTACCCCCGTCCCAGCCTGACCTTCCTCCCTTCAAGGCATTCGATCTCAGCACGTCGCTGGTTGGGCGGCTTCCCACCGGAGAGGCGGCGCTCCCACCCGCACCCTCCTTGCAGCCCGAGGCCGGGCGTCCTGCAGGAATGGCGCCTCGAGGTGCCGACCTCACCGCTCCGATCTACAGCATCGCCGATCGTGACGTTGAGCCGCCTGTCCCGGTGAAGCCCAAGATCGCAACCGTGCTGCCGGCAGGCGAACGAGAGGAGAATCTGACCGTTGTGGATCTGATGATCTCCGACGACGGGCAGGTCGAGTCGCTCAGGCTGGTCCGACCTGTGCGAGGCGTTCGCGAAACCATGATACTGAGCGCCGTCAAGGCATGGCAATTCAAGCCGGCGCTGAAGGACTCGCAACCGGTCCGCTACCTCAAGCGAATCTGGATCAGTCTGTCGCCGATTGGGGGAGTTGGTCGGTAGGCCGACGAAGGGAATCCCCAGATATGCGACGCTCCTCCCTCGAGATGATGGCCTGGGCGGGCCTGACTGCGTGCCTGTCAGCCGCAATCTTCGCATCACTCGATTCCAGAGTCCTGGGCCTGTTCCACGACGATGGCCTGTACGCGGTGCTGGCCAAGACGCTCGTCGAAGAAGGCCACTATCGCTTGGCCAGTCTGCCCGCTGAGCCCGTTCAGACCAAGTACCCGCCAGTCTATCCAGCCCTGCTGGCAACTGTTTGGCGAGTTGATCCGGACTTCCCCCGCAACATCATCTGGTTGAAAGGGCTCAACGTCTCGTTCATCGCATGCACCCTGCTCGGCGTGGCATTGCTTGCACGGCAGGCACTGGCACGGTACCGTACAACCGCGTCCTTTTTCCTCATCACGCTCGTTGGAACAAACCCGGGCATCGTTGCCTTCGCGGACTACACGATGACCGACACGCTGTTCCTGACGCTTGTCGTGTGGGTACTTGTCTGCCATGGCCGGATTGCGAAGGAGCCTGGCCGGGGGCGGGAGGCTCTTCTCAGTTTGTTGACTTGCGCGGCCATCCTGACTAGAAGCGTTGGAGTCTGTCTGGGTGCGGCGATAGTGATCGAGTATCTGGTGAGTCGCAGGCTGCGGTTGGCCGCCTTCCATGCGGCAGTCTATACAGCAGTCTGCGCCGCATGGTACGTGTGGGGCCTGGAGTATCGGAGTCCCGTCGGCACAATCATCGCGTACTACCAGGCCTATGAGCAGTCGGCAATCGAGGTGATCGGATCCGCACCCGCACTCGCCGGTGCCATCATCGCCGGGAACGCGAGAATGGCCGCGGAAACAGCTTGGTTGGTGCTTGGCCCGGCCTGGGCGTTCTGGCCAGTGCTTGTGCCGTTAGCGTTGGTGGGTATGTGGTGCATGGCTCGCAGCGATCAGCGGGTGTCCTTGCTCTTTGCTGGGACTTACTCCGCTGTCCTCCTGGCCCATCCATTCTCGCCCCATCGCTATCTCATACCCTTGACTCCTATCTTCTACATGGCGGTCTTGATGGGAGCGGCACGGGTTGCAGACCAGCTCAACGCCACAGTCGTGCGACCTCAGATTCGACAACTGCCATACGTTGCCGTCGTCACGACGGCGGTCATCCTTCTTGTTGGCAACAGCCTCTGGTTTCAATATCGTCTCAGGCCCCTATCCCAGGGCCATGTCAAGGGGTGGTATGGCATCGACATGGGCTACAGCTGGAGTGGCTTCCAGGAGACTTTCGAGTGGATTCGCGCGAACACTCCGCCAGATGCACGGCTCGGCACCATCTTCGACCCCATGTACTTTCTCTATACGGGCCGACAGGCCGTTAGGCCGTGGTTCCATCATCCTGAGACATACTTCTATCCTTACGGAAAGGCAAAGGCGTTTGTGGGCGCGCCACCAGAGGTGGCGGCCGAGCTGTTGACCCTTAGAATCGACTACCTCGTTCTCGACCCGCCCAATGGCTACGCAGAAGGCAACGCGGCGGTCGCATTGCTCCGCGACATTCTTAACCTGCCCCAGATCAGCGGCTCTCTCGTCTTCCGAAGCAGCGACGGTCGACACGAAGTCTACCGGCTCATCGGACGCCACTCTGCCTCCGGTCAGCTCCGGCGTCGTACGCCGCGAACAAGTGGCAGACCGTCGACCGTTCGAGCCACGCAGCGGCGCCCAGGCGACCTTGCATAGAGAAGTGGGACGAACACCGGGAGCCAAGCGCGACGCCTGGAATAGTTGTGGAATACACAGTACGTACCTGGGTCACGCTGTGTTTGCACTTGCGTGGATCGGTATTGCGTCAATGGTCTAGCGAATCACAGCATCCAGCGGCCCTGCATTTGCGGTCGAGTAGGTGCTGCGATGCCGGCTGAGCAGCCAGACCAGAAAAGTCCAGCTCGCAAGCATCGCGACGTTCGGAACAGGAAGCAGCCGTCCGAACCGCCAGAAATGGTCCCAAGGCAAGGCGACGTATCCGAAGATGAATAGTCCGGCGGCAACGGCCTTTTCACGTCGCGTGAGGCCCTCCCAGTCGGAGACCAGCGCCACAAGGATGGGCACCATCATCAACAGCTCATACTGGAAGAGGTGCGGGTTGATCCACAACGACACCAACAACGAGCACGCCCAGAGGCGGCGGAATTCCATTGACCCTGGCCGCCAAGATCCCCGGGTGACCGACCAGGTGACGCCTGCCAACAAGACCGCGGTTCCCCAACCGAGCCAATCAGCCCAGGCCCCCAAACCCAGCCACTTCCGGAAAACCGAGAGGCCGCTGTACTGCAGGGCCAACACGTAGCCCGGCTCGCGGTACATGTTGGACAGCTCGATCAATCGGCTGGCAAACGACACGAACGGTCCGGGTCCCATCGCTGCCATCGTTGCGAGATTGAGTGCTGTCGCTGCGACAAGCATACCCGCCAGAATGCGCCAGCGTCGGTGAGCGAGTGGGATCCACCCGACCGCCAGGAGCCATTGGGGTTTGCAGGTCAGCAATCCCAGGATCACGCCCGCGGCAAAATCTCGTTGCTTGTTGCACAGCGCCCAACCGGCCGTGATGACCGCGGTGGTCAGAACGGCGTTCTGGCCCAGTGCCAGGTTCTCGAAGAAAGGGGGGGATGCGAGGAAGGCCAGGCACACGGCACTCCACGGCGGTCGGTTGAGCGCCCCGCGCGACAACCACCATGAGAGCGCCAGCACGAGAAGAATGTTGAGGTACGCATTTGCCACGGACGCTGTCGCGAGAGGCAACCAGGCCGTGAGCGCATAGAACCACGCCATCGGCGGTGGGTAATAAAAGCAACCGACCTCCCGAAAATGCTCGGTCCAGACTCGCGGCGACTCGCCGGCGGGATTGGATCTTCGATAGACGAGCTCCTGTGTCTCAGGATTGTACAGGTCCTCAGCATGGCCGGACACGACCATGCGGCCGCCCAGCCACAGGTGACTGAAGTCCTTGTTGTCGAACTGCGCCGTGAGGGGCGCGAGCCTGGCTCCGTACCAGTAAAGGACAACGAGCAACAGCGGGCCGATGACCACGACCCGCAACTTGGGCCGCCGCCGCAATGTCTCTGTCAATCCAGTCATGTCGCCGTCGGCGACATCATACACGCCCGTGCTACCTGTGGGCGTGTTGGGCAGCGGGACACCGTCGCCAAGGACGCCGTCGTCCCGTCGATCGTGGGGACCGATCTCCGGTATCATCTGGTGTCACATACTTCGGCCAGGCGCCACCGGACGTTGGGCAAGGCGAACCGAAGATCCCCGATGAAGCCGAGTGGTCAGTGAATGATCGAATCCCTTGTCGGTAGCCTCTCAGCGGCGATCATCGCATCCGGTTTCGTCTTTAGCGCCTATGTTCTGTCTCTGAGGCTCGTCGGATCCCGGCGGATTTGGATTCGCTGGGCGGGCACGATTGCGGGCGTGATCTGGCTCGCCACGGCGTTGTTCCATTTCCTTTCTTTTCTTCGTCTCTTCAATCGCAGCTGTGCGGTAGTTTCGGTTCTTGTGCTCTCTCTGGCTGTGTGGTCTTGCTGCGGGAAGGCCAAAGAACTGCTTCGGGCTCTCGCTCATGACCGAACGTTAATGAGGCGAACAGGTCGGCTCTGCCTGCGGAGTCGTCACAGGGTGATGGCTGCACTCGTCATCGCCTTCGCCTTGCCGGGTCTGTTCCGCGCGCTCCTGCTGCCGCCCATCGGTTGGGACAGCCTGACGTATCACGCCGTCAAGGCCGGTATGTGGGTGCAGAGCGGGGGCGTGGACTCGATGAATGGACCGGGCCCCTGGGCGTATCACCGGAACATGCTGGCTGGAGGCGAGGTGTTCCTCGCCTGGGGCATGCTCCCATTCCATTCGGATGTCCTCACCTCCGTCGTGGAGGTCTCACAGTTCATGGCCCTGGGTCTCTGTGTGATGGTTCTTGCACGTCAACTCGGTCTGCGAGAGCCATTTGCCACAACCGTCGCAGGATTCGTGCTCGCGTTGCCCACCGTGCGACTCCTGGTGGGAAGCGGGTACGTCGAAATCGGACTTCTGCTCGCCTTGGTGAGTGGCCTCGTCCTCGGCCTCGGAGCGGAAGGACCCAACGCGAACACCCTGGTCCTGGCGGGCGGCGCCCTCGGCGTTTCGGCCGCCACGAAGCTCCCGATGGTGCCGCTGTGCGGGCTGCTGCTCCTCGTCTTCGTGGCCCGAAGTGTCTTCCAGGGTCCCGGGTCCGCTCGAGCCTGGTCCATTGCGGGCGCAGTGGCGTTCTGCATCGCGCTCTGCCCCTGGCTGTTTCTGGCCTTCGAGAGGACAGGGTATCCGTTCTCGCCTGTGCCGATCGCCTTTGCCGGTGTAGTTCTGGGGAGGGCGACGCCAGAGGTTGCCTGGTACCTCCAGCTGCCCGGATCACTGCCGAATGGGCTGGCTGGCGAGGTTCGCGTTCTCCTCAGTGTATTCGGCCTCCCAGTTGTCCCCAACGAGGCCCTTGGAGCGCTTGCGCTCGTTCCACTTGTCGGCGCTCCGTTTGGCATGACTGCGCTGATTCGGAAGGCTCCATCGTACGTGCTGCCAGTCTGCGTCGTGATCGCTGCGTGCGGAGTTGCCTACTTCTCTCCGAGTTTTGCAGTCGTCCGCCACAATTGGGTGGTCATGTACGGCGATCTCCTGCTCGCGCTGTCCCTTCTCAACATGGCCCGGCTCGCCCTCTATGGCTTCTCGGGGGTATCTCTATGGGCGACCCTTCTCGTTGTCGTTGGGCTTGGCACGCTCGCGATCCTGGCACGGAGTGCGTGGCGACTGCGAGGGCTCACGGTCAGACTGGGGTGTCTGGTTCTTCTGGGAGGAATCGCGACCGCTGCCTTCGGGACACTCCGGGGGACACTGCGCGACGATTTCTGGCGAGACGATTTTGCGATCCACGCAAGGCCGACATACTGGGTGACTGCCTTGCCCTACGTTGATCAACCTGGCGTTGTCCATCGGATCGCCCTGACATCGGGACCGCTCCAAGCGCTCGACAACTGGGGCGCCTATCCCTTCATGGGCCGTGCCCTCCAGAACGAGTTGATCTATGTTCCCGTTTCCAGGGATGGCAACATTCACCACTTCGGGGACGACGCCCGGAACCGTGATCTGGTCGAGACGGCAGACTACGAAAGCTGGTGCAAGCGGCTCGTCGATGAAGGCGTGACGGAGGTGATGAGCTTCAGTCCATCCTCGCTCGAACTGCGGTGGATGGGGCAGCACCCCGAACGGTTCGAACCGCTGGCCGGCGAGGAAGGGAATTGGGGGTTGTTCCGCCGCCGATAGTCACGGCTTTTGCGGCGTGAAATAGAGATTCTGTGTGTCGACTCGGAGGTACCGCCCGATCACCACGTAACGGTGCGCAGCGAAGTAATCGAGAATCTGCTGCCGAACATCAGGGTGCGCTTCGATGCACACCATGGCGGGCCGGAACCTGTCGATATCGAAGCTGGCGAGTACCTTGGGTTCAGAGAGTTCCACGTCGATCGACAGGAAATCGACGCTCGTCACGTGGAGTTGGTCAAGCAAGTCGGTGAGGGAAATCGTGGGAGCAGTGAACTCCCTGACTTGGTCCCCGAAAAGCTGAGTGAAGCTGCGATCGGCCGACACCGCAGAAAGGTTTCCACCGGCGATGTACAGCTTTGCCGACTGGTTCGACACATCTGACACGAACATCGGAAAGAAACGCGTCCGCGGGCGGTACTTTCGGTAATCGGCCTCCAAAATGACCTGCGGATCGACGGCGATTCCCGACCAGTTCAGCCGGCTCTCCAAGTAGTACGTGTTGCTGTTTTGCTGGTAGTGACTCGCGCCGATGTCAACAAAGAACCCTCCTGCGCGGTCTTTGAAATAGTCACGGATGATCCATTCCTCCTCATTTTCGGAGAACCTATTGGGCCCGTACGCCGCTCTCAGCCGTGCAGCCTCGACTGCCGTGGTGTACTCTGGATACCTCAAGCGTCCGCCGATAGCTTTGCCAAGCAGCAGGCCACAGACACCAGCAAGAAGACCGACGAGACACAACTCGATCAGATCGAACCGTCGCAGATTCCACGATCTGCGCATGGAAGCACCCCGCCTGGAGGAAGCCGGTGGTTTCGGTCGCTCCAATTGGATATCTTACACCCTCTGGGCTTCGTTCTCGGTACTCGCGACGAGAAAACTGGCCATCGCGTTTCCGGCCGAGTCGATGCAGCAGCGTCGGGTGAGCAGTCAGACCCGAACAAACCAGGTCCCAAGGATTGCAGGATTAGAAACGGGACACCAGTGCCCTCCTCTGTAGCGAGCAGCAGTGACGCAACGACCACCGGCCGCAACACCGTCCGCCGCCACATTTCTGTCGATCCTGTCATGTTTCAGATGGCGCCATCATACACACGCGCGCTGTCCGTAGCCCTGATCAAAGAGGATGAGGTGGCCGCCTTCCGACGTGCCGTCCCGCATGCTGGGGCGACGCGCTGTAAGGGCTCACAATGTGCCTTCAGAAGGTGGAGTGGGTCGAACCTCAAGACGCCTAACCTCCGGATCGGTCGTGCTGCAGAGATGAGCCAGCAGACCGTTGACGACTGGTGGCGGGCGGCAATCGGCCACCGTGCAAGCTGCACGCCGCAGAGGCCATCCGCGCGCAGATAGAGCAGCCTTCGGGCGGCACTCGTGCCGCCAGCAGCGCCAGCCCAAGAAAGAGATAGAGCAGTCCCAGCACCCGTCCGTAGCTGATCAGCGCCTCCCAGACCAATGCGGCTGTGCTGAACATCGCGGCGGCCTGCAGCCACAGCTGCAGACTGAAGACGTCACGGTGGAGGATCAAGCGAGTCAAACCGAGCAGGATCACCGCTACACTCAATCCGACGAACACCAACTCAGGGAACGGACTGGCCGGGGCCGTCTCGCCCAGTAATGGCACCTGCCAGCCGAGCAGCACGCCAGCTCGGTAGATTGCGCCGCTGAACGGTAGCCCGAAATTGGGCGGCGCTTGGGCGGCCGGGAGCACGCCGAAACGGGCCCAGATCCAAAGATACCAAGCTGCCGGCACAGCCTGGGGCAGAGCATAGGCGGAGCTCTCGCGCCACTGTCGCCTCCAAACCGCGTGCAGGAAGAAGCCGAGCGGCACCAGGAGCGATGTCTCGCGGGCCAGTGTGGCGAGGGCGAGCGTCCAGCCCGCCGCCCGATGTCGCCCGCGTAGGTGCAGCGCCACGCCAATCGCAACCAGCGCAAATGTGGTGGGCTCGGTCAGATCGGCGACCAGGCCCACCATGACCGCCGGACTGAAGGCGAAAACGAGCGCCAACCAGCGCGAGGCGCCCAGCAAGCGCACTACGTCGACTGCCGCGACGGTACCGATAACCACCGCGCCGAGACTGACGCCAAGCAACATCCAGGGAATGGCACTGGCCTGTCCTAACGCAGCCGCCCAGGCCAGCAGCGGGTAAAGGACCCTCGCATAGCGGTAAGCGGGGCGGTCGAGAAAGCTCCCAGGGTCGGACGCCCGCAACAATGGGTCGCGCGCCAAGTAGTAGTAGAACTGTCCATCGTAACCGACACCCGGGTGAACAACGGTGGACTGGTCCCAGAAACGCCGCCCGTCGAAGTGGCGGCCAATATGAATGGGACCGGTCGGATTGAAGGCGACCTCGGCGAGAAGGACGTACAGAAGCAGCGCGTAGCCGATTGCGACCACCAGCAGCGGACCGCGGCAGGCAACAAGCAGTGATTCCGCTGACGCACCCGGTATTGAGCCGGAAGGCCGCACCTTCAGTGAGCGGAATAAGCTGGACATTCGCAGGACCCGCCGCCCGTCATTCGCGGTCACAACTTCCACCTCAGTATAGACGCTGTCGATTACGGTACGAGCATCAACTCTATTCTCAGTGTCCCGGAGCAGTATCCTCCGAGTAGTGTTCTCGAACTCATCGCCTCGTCCCCTCGCGATGCTATACTCCGCACGCGCCTCGCTGTTACCTTCGACACGGAGGCTCCTCATGCCGTTGCGCACTTTCCTGGCAGTGGTCGGCGACCTGGCGCTGGCTGGCTGCAACCCTGTGTCGAAGAGCTCGCAAGCCGCCTATGCTGCGGAGATCTCGGTCGAAGGTCAGAAGGCTCTTGGCGAGGCAATGAAGCTGATGGAGCTCGGCCACCCGTCAATGGCCATCGAGAAATTGGCAGCCTGGGACAGCAAGGCGGCCGATGCCATCAAGAAGATCAAGGGCCCCGACACTCAGCCCGACAGACAAGAAGGAGTTGCTGCAAAAAAACGATCGACCTGCGAGAGAACGTGCAGGCGATCATCCGGGCGATTGCCGCCGGCGATCCCTACATCCGCTAATCACTGACGCAAACAGCCCTGGGGCGTACGTCGCATGTGCGTGACAGGCGGTTGCCGAGTATTTCACAAGGAGTGTCTTCATGCGTCATTTTCTGAATCACACGTCCTGGTTTGGATTCATGGCCGTGGGATTCACAATGGTGGTCGCTGGCTGCGCACCCAAAGTCGAGCTGGCGGATATGGTGCTCCACAACGGCAAAGTCGTCACCGTTGATCCGGCAAAGCCCGAGGCGCAGGCAATCGCAATCCGCGGGGACGTTATCGTCGCCGTGGGGACCAACGACGAGATCCATGCCTATACCGGCAAGAATACCGAAGTCATCGACCTGGCTGGGAAACTCGCGATTCCAGCCTTTATCGACAGCCATTTGCACTTCACGGGCATCGGCCAGAACAAGCTCCAGCTCGATCTCATGAACGTGAGGAACTGGGATGAGGTCGTCGTGCTGGTGGCCGACGCAGCGAAGAAGGCGAAGCCGGGCGAGCTCATCAGCGGCCGCGGCTGGCACCAGGAGAAGTGGCACAGGAAGCCGGAGCCGAACGTCGAGGGGTTTCCGACCCACGACTCCCTGAGTAAGGTGTCGCCGGATAACCCGGTCGTATTGCGGCATGCCAGCGGCCACGCCACGTTTGCGAACAAGAAAGCAATGGACCTCGCCGGCATCACCAGGAGGACACTGAATCCGCCCGGCGGCGAGATTCTCAAGGACAAGCAGGGGAATCCGATCGGTGTCTTCCGCGAATCCGCGTCCGGCCTGCTATCGAGTGGACTCGCGTCACTGCCGAAGCCGACGGCAGAGGAACAGGAGGCGAAGCAACGTCAAATCATCGAACTATCAGCGCAGGACTGCCTGCGAAACGGCATCGCTAGCGTGCACGACGCCGGTGTTGGACCCGACACGATTGACGCCTACAAGAAGATGATCGACGCTGGCAAGCTGGGCGTACGCATCTACGCAATGCTGCAGGGCAGCAACGAGAACCTGGCAACCGACCTCCCTGGCCGCAAGATTATCGACTACGGCAACAGGCACCTCACCGTCCGATCCATAAAGCGGCTCATGGACGGCGCGCTTGGTCCACGGGGCGCGTGGCTGCTCGAGCCTTACGCTGACTTGCCCAACAGCACCGGCTTGAACACTGATTCAGTCGAAAACATCACTGAAACCGCGCGCCTGGCAATCGAGAACGGATTCCAGCTCAACGTTCACGCGATCGGCGACCGCGCGAACAGCGAGACGCTGAGCGTCTTTGAGGGGGCATTCAAGGCGCATCCCGACAAGAAGGACCTCAGGTGGCGCATCGAGCACGCGCAGCACATCAGCGCCGCCGACATCCCGCGCTTCGGCCAGCTTGGGGTGATCGCATCGATCCAGGCTATTCACTGTACGTCGGACGCGCCGTACGTGCTGCAGCGTCTCGGGCCGGAGCGCGCTGAGGACGGCGCCTACGTGTGGCAGAAGCTGATGAAGGCAGGCGCCGTCATCGCCAATGGCACCGATGCCCCTGTCGAGTACGTGGACACCATGCCCGGCTTCTATGCTTTCGTCACGCGGAAGATGAAGAATGGCCAGGGCTTCTTCCCGGACCAGAAGATGAGTCGCGCCGAAGCGCTCAAGGCGTACACCTACAACGGCGCCTATGCCGCCTTCGAAGAGAGCATCAAGGGCTCGCTGACCGTGGGTAACCTCGCGGATATCGCCGTCCTGTCGAATGACATCATGACGGTCCCCGAAGAGGACATCCTCACAACCGAGGTGCTCTTCACCATCGTTGGCGGACAGGTGCTGTTCAAGAGGTAGCGAGGGTCTCGCGTTCGGCGCGGGAGGGGGCACCCTCACTCACAGTCCGGGATGACGCGGCTGGGTCGGAACCGGGCCGACGGGTGATACCCTCCCGGCTGACAACCAACCGGATTCTGACAAAAGTCGGCTCTGGCGGAGACCGCCTTTACGGGAACGCGGGTCACTGGTCCACGGCAGACCTAGCATGCAGCGGAGGTGCCCGCCGGGTCATTCGCCGTAAGTCACTCCAATAAATGGTGTTGTCTGTATAGGAGCACGGCACGAACTGGGACCGTTGGGAGCGCTGGACCGTCAAGAGAACATGGTGACTTTGAGGATGACAGTGGCGAGGTTTTTGCCTCAGATCTCTGCTCTAGAGTCCACTCGGGGCCCGCGCGTCGGGGTTTCTGGTATTGCCGACCGTGGTTTCGGTCGATAATCGTTGAGGCGAAGCCATGTGATCCGTGCACGGGAGGCGGGAGACACTTCCCCAGCGGGGCGCACGGCTGAGCGTGAGAGCTGAGAGCTATCCGGTAGGAGCATGGCCATGTCAAGCGATCAGGGAGCAGGACTAGCGACCCGTGAGAATGCAGACCGGCAGGACAGGGGGGCTATCATCCTGTTCGTGGCGGTGGGCCTTGTCGTTCTAGTTGGGATGATCGGTTTGGCGGTCGATCTGGGCCACGCTTACGTCAACAAGTCCCAGCTCCAGAACATCGCGGACGCCTGTGCCCTCGCGGGGGCGTCGGCGCTGAATGGCACAGCGGCGGGTATTCAGGACGCCGAAAACCGAGCCACGGATTATGGGATTCCCACTCAGTATCTTGCCAACCGCTCGGAGTTCAATACGCAAGCTATCGCAATCCCCACTACGGCGGTGACGTACTCGGCAGCGCTGGGAGGCCCCTGGCTTGACAAGGCAACGGCTCAAGGCGTCGCAGATACGATCCGCTTCGTGCAAGTCGTCGTGCCGTCTCAGCCGACGGAAGTCTTCTTTGCCAAGGTCATCCCGGGCATTTCAAGCGTCATGAACATTGGAGCGGACGCCGTCGCTGGACAGGAGCCGCAGACAGACGTGTGCCAAGGGCTGGACCCGTTCTCTCCGATAGCCCTGGATCTGAATGATCCGGACAACTTCGGTTACTTGGCCGGGCAGACCTACTCTATGCGCCTGTCCCCGGGCGAAGCGGACAAGAACTGTTCGGACTATGGGCTAACCGGCAGCGTCACGGGGAATTTCGGCCTCGCCGACCCATCTGCAACGCAACCCAGCCTGACGGTCTTCAGGAACAACTTGCTCAATGGCGACTACACCCATTGCGTCCCGGTTCTGAGCGACAATGCACTGGACACGACCACAGGGAATATGGGGAACGCCGCCCTGACGGCAATGGGAGAGCGCTTTGACCAGGACTTCAACCTTAACCCGTACCTGGGTGATCCTGCTTCCGTTTACAGCCAATACCAGACCCAGTACCTTACCTCAAACACTAATTTCCGACGGATTATCAGAGTTGCGTTCAACAACGGAGACATTCCACAAGGAAACCACGAGTACACCGTCGTGGGCTACGGCTGTTTCTTCTTGCCGGTCCGACCCACTGCCGAACCGCCATCGGGGGCAATCTGCGCGATGTTCGTAGGCGCGTGTGGTCAATCAGGTGCGCCCACCGGAGGCCACCACGCGAGCATCACGAAACCTGTGTTGTTCCGCTAGCGTCTGGCCCGTTGAAGAGGCGAGCGTCCAATGACCAGAACAAGACATCACCTATTCCGGGATCAGCGAGGCCAAGAACTGATCGAGTTTGTCCTCGTGATGCCTCTCCTCGTGTTGATGCTCGCCGGGGGTGTGGAGTTTGGAAGGGCGTTCTATACCTACAACATTCTCACGAAGTCCGTTCGGAACGCCGCAAGATATCTCTCCGACACCCAGATTTCTCCCGTTGGGCCTGGGGTCATAGCTGCGTCATACGTGACCAAAGCCCAGAACCTTGCTGTGTTTGGAACTGTGTCCGGTACGGGCACAAGGATCGTCCCCGGTCTCCTGACGAACCAGATCAACGTAGCAACGGCCCAACCCCGGCCTGGCCAGTTCTATGTCACGGTCACCGCCAATTACCCCTACCCGCCAGTCTTCGGGTTCCTGCTCCCAGGGATTACGTTTCGACCGAAGGTGACCATGCTGTTTGTGGGGGTTGTTGTTTACGGAACATAGGGTGGGCCGAGGGAGAAGGTGAACGATGATCCGCAGGGTTTCAGCTAAAGACGACAGGGGTCAGGCCCTCGTTGAGATGGCCCTCGTGGCCGTGATGTTCTTCTTTGTGTTCTTTGGAATCCTCGAGTTCTCGCGGGCACTGTTTACCTACAACACCATCGTGCAATCGACCCGTGCCGCGGCGCGCTGGGCCGTGGTCAACGTCGGCAGCAACGCCGACGCGGCCAACATCACAAAGACAAAGAACATCGTCGTCTACCACAATCCCGATGGACTTGGCACCCCCATCTTGAGCGGCCTCACGCCGTCCCTCGTCAGTGTCTCAGTTCAGACAATCGAGAGCGACAGTCAGGGCCGAGCAATTAGCCAGAAGATCTTGGTGAAGGTTACAGGTTTTCAGTTCCGATTCGTGCTGCCGATTGTCGGCACCATCACGATCCCAGCGTTTGAGACGTCTTTGTACACCGAGAGCATGGGCTTCGTTCCAAGCTAGCCTGTTCTATTCCTGTCCCGCCGACCCCGCTGATCTGATGACGGCCCACTGGCTGTCGCGGTAGGTCAATAGCCATCCTTCCCGCCCAAGCGCTGAGACCGCTGACGAGTCGGGCCGGACGACTGCGCAGCGGATTCGGTACTGGTCAAAGAGCGTTCGATAAGACCCCGTAAGCACCGCCTCATCTTCCGCCTGGCTGAGCAGGATCGGATAGGGATCCTGGCGGCTGTCGATGAAAACCTTCTGTTCCGGAACGAACCAGATGAGGAACCCTCCGTCGTTGTAATGGTTGTAGATGGGGCCAGGGCAGTCGCGGATGGCCGCAGCAGCCTCACGTGACACGGGCGCCCACGCGGAGGGCGGAGGGTCGGCCGTCCATCGGTGATACACGACCAGCACGGCAACCAGGATGGATAACGCCAGCGTCAGGGCTCGGACGAGCGAGGCGGCTTGGTACCCCCTCGCATGAGTGACCTGAGGCGTCTGCTCCTTGAACCACACGAGTCGACTCATCGCTGGCGCTGCGACGAGTGCAAAAGGTGCCATATTTCGCATCGACCGGACCGCGAGGGTCATTAGAAGGAGCGAGACCACCGCGAGGGTGCGATCTTGGTATCGCCTCGCACGCCTCCAGTGCGTGACAGCTAGCCACAGAAGCGCGACGACGACCAGCCAGAAGACTGCGTAGCCGATGCTGAGCGTAGGCGGCTGCCACTCGGTGATCCGATTGACGCGCGATCGCTGCAAGGACCGCCAGACCTCAGGCCACAACGAGAGCCCCAGTGGCGTCAACATGGTGGCACCGAGTGATAGCACGCCAGCCGCAGCTCGACGCCTCAGGTCGCGGCGAGCCACCACCGCAGCCACAAAATCGCCACCCAGGACAATCAGCCCAAGCGCGACTGCGGAGTGGAGATTCGCCCATAGGCAAAAGACGAGCGGCAACGCCCAGAACCGTTCTCGAAGCACGAGGTGAACAACCAGCACCAGGATGACAAGCGTGAACGCCTGTGGCCGCAATGACCATTCGGGAGTGACAAGCGGGAACGCCAGCGCGAAGATCAAGATTCGATCTTCAATGGGCCCACGCATGAGCCTCCAGGCCAGGACGCAGGCTCCCGCGAGCAACAGCGCGCACAACGCCGTCAGGAGGGGCATACCGCCAAGGTGATAGGCTTGGTAGAAGATGATCTGGCTCAGCCACCCATTGTTGGCCCAGCGCGACCCGTATGCGGTGTGCGAGAACTGCTCGGTCAGCATGACGCGACCGTCAGCGACCATGGCACGCCCGGCAGCGAGGGCCCACCAGGTATCGTTCTGGGGCGGCGCAAAGCAGGCGAGGGTGACGAGCAGCACCAGGCACTCTGCCGCAATAAAACGGCGGGCATCGAACGCCCCGAGCGACGACAGAATGCCGTTGACCGGGGGACCCGGGTGCACACTTCCCGCACCGGCAAGCGATGCGACGCTTCTGCCGTCGTGAGTGACTATGGGACTCTCGCCATCGTGACTGCGCATCAGATCAGCCTCCGACACCTGAACAGGGTGGCGATGCCGTGGGCGGCGGCATTGTAAGCCGAGCCCTGTTCTGCGAGCCGCCATGAGGGATTCTCGCATTCGTGGAGGTGGACAGCCCAGCCGGCGGCCGCCGTGGTCTGGCCATGAAGTTGCCCTGCACGACGCTACTGACCGATATACTAGGCGAAATGGCCGACAATGAGGCGGTCGTCGTGCGGCGCCTGCACGATGCCATCGTCGCTGCGCGCCACGCGGATGGGGGTTGGGGGTACGGTGCCGACAAGGCTGCCCGCCTCGAGCCCACGAGTTGGGCACTGCTCGCGCTGCTCGACTGCGGCATTCGATTACCAAACTCGGACCTGAGCGGCGGGGTGAGCTCCCTTTCGCGCTGGCAGCAGTCGAATGGTCTTCTTTCGGATGCGCCTCACGGAATGCCGAATCTCGCATTCAATGGGTTGGCTGCGCTCGTTCTGCGTCGGATGCAGGAGCAAACTGTCGTAAACGCGCCGGGGGACGGGCACGTCGAGACAAGATTGCTCGAGGGCATTCGTGCGACGAAGGGCGTTCGGACCGGTGCAAGTACCTTCAATCGCCAGGACAACCGCCTCCAGGGGTGGCCGTGGGTCAATCGGACATTCAGCTGGGTCGAGCCGACGGCCTGGTGCTTGTTGGCGCTCAAGAAAGCACGGCGTGCCACGTCAGACGGTCGCTTCGACGCGCGCATCGATGAGGGGAATCGGCTGCTTATTGACCGTTGTTGTCGCGAGGGGGGGTGGAACTACGGCAACTCGAACATGTTCGGGAAGGAACTCCATCCGTATGTCCCGACCACCGCAGTTGCGCTCTTGGCTCTCCAGGATCATCGTTCAGCCCCGGAGGTGTCTCGCAGTCTGCGGTGGATCAGGGAGAACGGGAATGGCGAGTCGTCGGGTTTGGCACTGTCGCTCGCGCTGATCCTGGCCCACGTGTATCACGAACCGAACGAGGGCCTGGAACGGTGCCTGTGTGACGAGATTGCCCGGAAGGGGAGCCCCGCAAACCCCGCGACAACGGCCATGGCGCTGTATGCGCTAACAGGGTCACATCATGCGGCAGCAGCCGTCACAATCTAGACCGACGCGCCGCCAGCTGCTCGCTGCGGTGCCGCTCACTCTTCTCGCCGCCTGCCGCAGGTCACCGTACAACAAAGCCGACTTCGTCGTAGCGCCTCAATCGACGATGGCGCTGCTCCCGGCGGCGAGCTACTCGATCGACATCTCGAACATCATCTCCCGCGGCCTGGACCTTCTCGGTCTCTCCGTTCGCGGACGACGGGTCCTCCTCAAACCGAATCTTGTCGAGTACGAAGCGGGGATGATGATCAACACCAACTCTATGGTGATCGCGGCCGCAATAGATGCGCTCCGCAGGGCTGGCGCCGGCGAAGTGGTCGTGGCGGAAGGGCCTGGCCACAGGCGCGACACGGAATACCTGTTGGCAGCCAGTGGTCTGGCCAATCTGCTGCAGGAGCTCCGTGCGCCGTTTGTGGACCTCAATCTCGATGACGTACGACCGACAAAACTGCGGAGTCGGTTCAGCGGCCTCGAGGAGTTGTCACTGCCCGTGGAGGTGCTCAGGTCCGACTTCGTGGTGTCGATGGCGAAGCTCAAGACACACCACTGGGCGGGCATGACCGCGAGCATGAAGAATCTCTTCGGCGTCGTGCCGGGCGCCGTCTACGGCTGGCCCAAGAACTTCCTCCACGCGCATGGCATCGAGGAGTGCATAATCGACCTCACCGCGACCATTCGCCCGGCGTTCACCATCGTTGATGCGGTCGTTTCGATGGAAGGCGACGGACCAATCATGGGCCAGCCGCGGAACACGGGCTTCCTGGCGATGGGCACCGATCTCGTCGCCGTGGATTCCACCTGTGCGCGAATCATCGGGTTGGATCCGAGGAAGATCGGGTACCTTCGGGTGGCATCGCAGTTTCTGGGGAACTCCGAGCCCGGACAGATCCGACAGCATGGGGAACCGCCAACGCGCTTCGCCACGACATTCGACATCGTCGAGCCACTCCGATCGTTACGGCTTGAGGGGCGATAGGGACCCTTTCTTGAATCCGTTCCTTTGGGGCGTTCAAGACGTCGGCGCCAAGCTCATGCCTAGCGCGCCCTCGCGGGTGTTTAGCTACGCGGAGGCGGAGGCGACACGCCTGAAGACGTGGTTTGGCGACTCTCTGTCCGGGGTAGTGTTCGTCGCCTTTCGATTGGATTTACTGAAAAAGGTCGTCGCCTGATTGGACTTTCTGCCCGGTTTCGAGGTTTGATTCATAGTAGCTACCGAGAAAACCCAAGAAAACGCAGCCGCAAGGGAGTGGCACTCTGATTGCTAAAGTTCTGTGCAATGGCATGGAGGCGGCAACGGGCCGACTGAAATGCGTGGGGAATTGTGATGACCAAACCTGCTGTTGCCCCATCCGTTGGCCGCCCTCCCCCGGGATGTTGAGCTGGAGGACTCTCTCGGGTACCACGACACGAGGTTCATGTTCTGAGAGTGTTTTGTATCGTTAACTCGACCGTCAAGATGAGGAGTCAGTCATGAAGCAGCTTCTAGTTCGGTTCATCAGCGAAGAGGAAGGCCAGGATCTGATCGAGTACGCGTTGCTGGCCGCCATCATCGCCCTCGGGGCCACTGTCGGGATGATCGCCCTTGCGGGTGGCATCAACACGAAATTCAACGACATCAGCACGACCCTGGGCACCGCGTCGTAGTTCAGCTCGATCGCGCTCGGAGCCTCGCTCGAGTTGTCACAGGTGCGAGGAGACTGACCAGGCGGGCCTCGGGGCTCGCCTGGGCTGTTTTTGGGCCTTCGGCTCTCAGCGCTCTTCTCGTTTGTTGCGGTTTTGAGTCCCAGCCTCGCGGTTAGCGGATATGACCTTGGATGCGCATACAGCCGCTTCATTCTGCGTAGCAACCGTCTGTCTTATTGCGTGCGCGTACGACGTCCGCTTCCGGCGGATTCCGAACGCACTCACGTTGGGAGCCGCCGCTGGCGGCTTGGCATTCAACGTGTTTCTTGCAGGTCTTCATGGCGCTGGCGCCAGCCTGGCTGGCTTGCTGGTCGGAACCGCTCTCTTCTTTCCGTTCTTCGCCCTTGGGGGGCTGGGAGCGGGTGACATTAAGCTCATGGGCGCGATCGGCGCATGGCTTGGCCCGACTGCCGCTCTGTGGGCATCGCTGTTTGCGGCCATGGCGGGCGGGGTGTTCGCACTCCTGCTAGCCCTCTACCATGGCTACGCGCGAAAGATGCTCGGTAATCTCTGGCTCCTTCTCGGTCACTGGCGCATGTTTGGCATCAAGCCAATGCCGGACCTGACGCTGGCTGCGTCCAGAGGGCCTCGGCTTGCGTATGCCCTGCCCATCACTGTCGGAACACTGGTCGAGCTCTGGCTGCGGTGAGCAGTGCACCGTGGTGCAGGGGCTTGACAATTCTCCCCTCAGCCATCGACATAGTGGATCGAACGAGAGTAAAATCCGCCAGCGAAGTGACATTGCGGATCAGGTTTTGTGTGAGGAGATGGAGTGTTCGCTTTCCCTTCGCTTGTCGCAGGCGCACCACCACGCTTTCTGTAATGTGACGCGCACGGCCGTGTGCAGCTCCGACACACACGAGCCGATATGAGAGTTGCGACTCGGCCCTGGCACCGCAGCGCCTCGACACGAGCATCCGCTATGGCGGCGGATCGATTGCAGGAGTCACAGGGGAGTCGGGGTCCTAGCGGCTGGAGCCTGAGAGCCGACTTGTAGGGGGTACGCTATATGAATCGTGGCCTTCGGACGGTGTTGGTGCTTGTGGTAGCACTCACGATGGCGGGGCTGGCCAGCTACGCCGTGTACCGTGGTATCCAGAATATCCCGGTGCGTGAGGTCGAGGTTGCCCAGGCGTTCACCGTGGTCGCAACGAAGAGTCTGCCGGTCGGAGTCATGATTTCTCGCGACGATGCGAAGGTTGTGCCCTGGCCCGCTGCGAATCCCATCGCGGCAGGCTTTTCGCAGGTGGACCAGGTCGTGGGAAGGGGTCTGATTGCGCCGGTCGCGGAAAACGAGCCGATTACCGAACCAAAGCTCGCCCCGCGCGAAGCAGGGGCAGGCTTGGCGCCGTCAATACCTCCTGGCATGCGGGCGATTTCCGTGAGGGTCAACGACGTGATTGGCGTGGCCGGTTTTGTGGTGCCGGGCAGTCGCGTCGACGTGCTCGTCACGGTGCGGCAACAGGACGACATGATGAACCGTGTCGTCGTTCCCAACGTGCTGGTTCTCGCCGCTGGTACCCGCTACGATTCGGCGCAGGCGAAGGACGGAAAACCGATACCGACGGCGGTTGTGACGTTCGCCCTGACGCCACAGGATGGTGAGCGAATCGCTCTCGCCTCGACCGAGGGGAAGATCACTCTGGCCCTGCGCAACCCGCTCGACGCCCAACCGATTGAGACGCCGGGTATTCGTCTGAGCAGACTCCTTGGATCAACGCCAGCGCCGCCCGTTGAGACGAAGGTCAGAGGCATCAAGATGATGGTCGCGGCCTCGCCGCCGCCGCCACCACCTCCTCCGCCGGTCTACAAGGTCGAGATGATCAAGGCCGCCAAACGTACAGAGGAGGTCGTGAAGTGAAACACAACGCCCTGAGACCTCGACGAGTCGCCTCGCAGGCGGCGTTGTGCCTGACCCTGGCGTTTGGGGCCGCGACCCCGCTTGCGCAGGTCGCACCACCACCGTCATCACCGCCTCCGGCCGCGCAGAATCCAACCGCCATAGAGAAAGTGTCATTGACGTCCGGTCGCTCGACCGTACTCATGACCGATTTTGATGTTGTCCGCGTTGCGGTATCCAACCCTGCCGTCGCAGACGCCACCGTTGTCGCGCCACGGGAGGTCCTGATCGATGGCAAAGGGAGCGGGACCGTCAGTCTGGTCATCTGGGGAGCAGCTCGTCGCAACCAGTACGACATCGTCGTCGAACCGGCTATTTCGACGCTGCAACAGAACCTCCAAACGCTGTTCCCCGGAGAAGACATCCAAGTCAACCTCAATGACGAGGCAATCGTGCTGACCGGCCGCGCCTCGAGCACGGCGGTCATGCTCAAGGCTGGCGAAATTGCGGAGGCCAGTTCCTCCAAGAACAACGTCATCAACCTTCTGCAGTTACCGGGTGGGATGGTGAGCCAGCAGGTCATGCTGCAGGTCAGGTTTGCCGAAGTGAACCGCCGCGCCCTCACCGAGCTTGGCGTTTCGTTCTTTATGGGCCAGAACAGCCAAAATGACTGGGCGGGTCGGACGACGACAGGGCAGTTCGCTGCTCCTGGTTTTGACCAGAACAATACGACGTTCAGCGATCTCCTGAATCTGTTCATCTTCAATACGAAGTACAACGCCGGCGCGGTGATTCGGGCCCTCAAGGACGGCGGCTACTTCCAGAGCCTTGCCGAGCCGAATCTGATTGCGTACAACGGCCGTGAAGCGAGCTTTCTGGCTGGGGGCGAGTTTCCCGTGCCGGTGGTGCAGGGTGGGACGGGTCTCGTCGGCAGTGCTGTTACCATACAGTGGAAGGAATTTGGCGTGAGGCTTAAGTTCACACCGACAATTGCGGGTGATGTTATTCGTTTGAAGGTCAGGCCGGAGGTCAGCGCCCTCGATTTCAACAACGGAATCACGCTCTCCGGGTTCCGTGTTCCCGCCCTGACGACCCGATGGGCCGAGACCGAGGTCGAGCTTCGGGACGGACAGTCATTCGCCATCGCCGGGCTGTTGGATAACATCTCGCAGGAGGACAAGCAGTCGGTTCCTTTCCTGGGGAGCATTCCGATCATTGGGTACCTGTTCCAGAGCAAGGCAGACCGAAAGGAGCGCACGGAGTTGATGGTGCTCATCACGCCACAACTTGTGCGCCCGCTGGAGCCCGATGAGGTGCCGCCTCTGCCAACTGACCTCAAACGGTTCCTTCCGGGCCTTGGTATCGGGTCTCAGTTGGAGGGAGGCGGCGGCCTCGTGGACGCCCCGTCAGAGAAAGCAGCTGACAAAGCGAAGCCGCCTGCTGAACCTGTAAAGCCTCCGGTGAAGAAGTAGGGATAGGCGCACTCGTGGGTATGAGAGCGACAATCGTCGGCGCGGCTGACAAGCGGATTCAGGAGCTGCTGACAAGCTGCGGCATCAGTACGACCGCCATCGCCGCCGCGGACTCGGCGAGCCGCATCCAGGCGGGACTCCCTTCCGCGGACATCTTCGTGCTGGACATGCGGGGACAGACCCGTATACCGGCCGCGCTTGTCAGTCTCAGGCAGCACCATCCCAGAACGCCGATTGTCCTGGTCGTCTCGAGCCTCGATCCGGTACTCATCCTGGAAGCGATGCGCGCCGGAGCCAGCGAGTGCCTGGTGGAACCGTTGAGCCAGGCCGAGACACAGGCAGCGATGACACGCGTCGCCGCCCACTTGAGCAGTGGCGTGAGTGGCCAGGTGTTTGCGTTTCTCGGCGCGAAGGGGGGCGTTGGGACCACGACTGTCGCCGTGAATGTTGCCACCGAGCTCGCTCGAATCGCGCCAGGCTCGACGTTGCTGATGGACCTGCACCTGGCGTATGGCGATACAGCGGTCTTCCTGGGTGCGGAGCCGCGTTTTTCCGTCATGGACGCGATTGAGAACACGGACAAGCTGGACAAGGCGTTCTTCCGAAGCCTGGTGGTACGGACGAAGGACGGTCTGGATCTGCTCGCATCGTCTGACCGTTCGATGATGGTGCCCATTGATGTCGAACGAGTGAGCCAGGTTGTGTCATTCGCGGCGCAACACTACCTCTATAGCGTGCTGGACGTCCCGCGTTCCGAACCGGCGGTTCTCGAGGGCCTGGAAGCGGTGAAGACGATCATCATCGTGGCCAACCAGGAACTCGCGTCGGTGCGCAGCGCTGGTCGTATTGCGGCGACCCTGCGCCAACGCTACGGCAAGGACCGCGTCCGCGTCGTCGTGAGCCGATATGACCCGAAAGCCGAGATCGGTCAGGACGATGTCCAACGGGCCGTAAGCGAAACGATCAGGCATGTCTTTCCCAGTGACTATCGAACGGCCCTCGATGCAATGAACACCGGCCGTCCGCTGGTGCTGGGTAACCACAACCGGCTGTCAGCGTCGCTCGTCGCGCTCGCCCGCGATCTGGCCGGGATCGACGAGGCGGGCAGGCCAGTGCCGGCATCGGGCAGAATGTTCGAGAGATGGACCGGTCGGCGCAAGTCCTGAACCCGGGGGAGAGGCGAGGAGCCATGGCCAAAGGGGGAACTGTTTCCGGAACACGCCCCGAGACGAGAAGGCCCGAGTACCAGGCGCTCAAAAGCCGAGTCCACCAGGAGCTTCTGGGGCGGCTCAACCTCGAGAGGCTGACCCGAATCAAGCGTGAAGATGCGGAGCCGGAGATCCGCACGCTGATCGGGAATCTCCTCGACCTCGAAAGCGAAAGAACGCCCCTCGCTTTGTACGAACGTGAGAGCCTTGTCCTCGACGTTCTGAACGAGATCTACGGCCTTGGCCCGCTCGAGGCGTTGCTCGCGGATGGAACCATTTCGGACATTCTTGTCAATCGGTTCGACCAGGTCTACATCGAGCGTGAAGGCCTGCTCGAGCCAGTCGAAATCGTGTTCAAAGACGATGCCCATCTCATGCAGATCATTGAGCGCATCGTCAGCTCCGTGGGGCGTCGCATCGACGAGTCCAGTCCGATGGTCGACGCGCGCCTGGCCGATGGGTCCCGCGTCAACGCGATCATCCCTCCTTTGGCACTTGACGGTCCGTCCTTGTCGATCAGGCGGTTTCGGACCGACAGGCTCGGCGCCGCGGATCTGGTGGATCGCGAAACGCTGACGCAACCAATGCTGGATTTCGTGCGGGCGGCCGTTGCCAGCCGCATGAACGTCGTCGTTTCTGGGGGCACCGGCGCAGGAAAGACGACGTTCTTGAACGTGCTGTCCACCTTCATCTCGGACAAGGAGCGCGTCGTTACCATCGAGGACGCAGCCGAACTCGTGCTGCGCCAGCGTCATGTTGTCCGTCTCGAAACAAGGCCGCCGAACATCGAGGGGAAAGGCGCTGTCCGCCAGCGTCAGCTTGTTATCAATTCCCTTAGGATGCGTCCCGATCGGATCATCGTCGGCGAGGTGCGCGGCGACGAGGCGCTGGACATGCTGCAGGCCATGAACACAGGACATGATGGGAGCCTGACCACGATCCACGCCAACAGCGTGCGGGACGCTTTGTACCGCCTTGACACGATGGTCGCGATGGCGAACCTGAACATACCGGAAAAGGCGATTCGCCAGCACATCGCGTCAGCGATCAATCTGATGATTCACATCAGCCGTATGGCTGACGGCACTCGCAAGATCACTGCCATCTCCGAGATCACGGGTATGGAAGGCGAGGTGATCTCGATGCAGGACATCTTCGTGTTCGAACGGACCGGCCTGAACAAAGCGGGAAAGGTCTGCGGGCGTTTCAGAGCCACCGGAATCCGGCCTCAGTGCAGCGACCGCCTGGCTGCAGCCGGTTATCAGCTGCCGCTGGAGTTGTTCGACCACGTCAAGCTTGTCGCATAGCACTCCAACCCGCTCGAACAGCACACGATGTCGTTGCGCGACGGCTGCGCCACGGCACTTCGCCCATGGTCACCCGCGCGGCGCTCCTGAAGGACGCGGCGCGCATGAGCGCTATCCCGGTATTGAATCAGTTACTCGGCCAGCGGAGGGCGTCCGTCGTCTCTCTGCAGAAGATGATCGATCAATCGGGCGTGAGAACAAATGTCGGCACTGTGTTGCTGTCTTCGTTATGCCTTGGCCTGGCCACGTTCGTGATCGTCTGGTGGTTCTCGAGGGCTCTCCTTGTGGCACTTGGGCTTGGCTTGCTTGCCCTGACTCTGCCGTTCTTTCGCCTTCGGAGGGCGCGCGAGAAGCGGACGCGGAAATTCGAGGAGCTGTTTCCCGAGGCGATCGACCTGATTGCTCGTTCGCTGCGGGCGGGCCACGCCTTCACGACTGGACTTGCGATGGTTGCCGACGAGGTTCCGGATCCGGTGGGCAAGGAGTTCCGGCTGCTCTACGACCAGCAGAACTACGGTATGCCGATTCCCGATGCTCTCAGGACCTTTGGTGAACGCATACCGCTCCTCGACGCGAAGTTCTTCGTGACAGCGGTCCTCACGCAGCGCGACGCCGGCGGAAACCTCTCCGAGGTGTTGGACAACCTCAGTTCCGTCATCCGCGATCGCTTCAAGGTTAAGCGCGAGGTCCGCGCGAGAAGTGCCCACGGCCGATTGACCGGATGGATCCTGGCGCTCCTACCCCCGAGTCTGGCGTTGGCGCTCTATCTCGTGAGTCCCGAGTGGATGGGGTCGCTCGTCAAAGACCCTTTGGGTGTTAGGATGGTCATCGCGGCGATTGCCTTCCAGGTGATCGGCACGTTGATCATTCGGAAGATCGTGGACATCGAGTACTAGGGTCGGCAGACCGAGATGTTGAACTTGCCCGTCAATCTGGTGGCAACGGTTGGGGCCGTCTTTCTGGCGGTTGCCCTGCTCACCGGCTTTGCCACCTATCGTGTTCTTCTCTGGAATGCGCCCGCCCGTCGTCGAGTCAGAGAACTCGCGCAACCACAGGGGAGAACCGTGTTATCCGACGTGGTCACCGTCAGCCAGACGCCGTCGGCGTTGAAGCGGCTGTCCCGAATCGTCCCGAAGTCGGCCCGCGACATGAGCCGCCTGCAGCGGACGCTGGCGGCGGCGGGCTACCGCCGTCCCGGAGCGGCGGTTGTGTTCTCAATGGCGGAAGTGATCATCCCGGCCGTCTTTGCCGTTATTTCGATGCTCCTGCTCGGATTCCGCACGCGGACGGCATGGGGCGTGACCGCCTTTGTCGCTGTTGTCGGGTACTTCGTTCCCGGCGTGATTCTGGACCGGAAGATCGCTCTCAGGAGGAAGCAGATTCGGAACGGACTCCCCGACGTCCTCGACCTGTTGATCGTGTGCCTGGAGGCCGGGTCGAGCCTGGACCAAGCGATTGTGAAGGCTGGAGACGAACTGGAAATCACGTACCCGATGTTGGCGGACGAACTTCGGACTCTCAATATGGAAACAAGGGCCGGAAGGCCTCGGATCGAGGCCTTCAGGAACCTCGCGCAACGCACGAAGGTGGACGACGTGCGAGCAATGGTGGCGATGCTGGTGCAGACAGACCGGTTCGGGACAAGCGTGGCACAAGCCCTGCGGACGTTCGCCGACTCGCTCCGGACCCGGCGCCGGCAAGAAGCCGAGGAACGGGCCGCAAAGGTCGGGGTCAAGCTCGTGTTCCCGCTCGTTCTGTGCCTGTTTCCCGCTTTTTTCGTTGTCGCTCTTGGTCCGGCGATACTCCGGTTCATTCATGTGTTCTTTGGAGCGGGGACACCGTAGTGACTGCCGGCGGAGATTCCCACATTCTAACAGTCGTCGGAAATGAGTCCGACCGGAGGAGACACAGATGTTGATGTACATCCTGCTTGGTGCCTTGGCCGTCGTGATCGTTCTCTACCTCATGCGCCGTCGCACACGCCTGAACAAAGATCAGTAGCGCTGAGTCCCCGGATGTCGGTGCGCAATGAGACACTCCCTTGGCTGCCTGTTCGTAACCGTCCTTGCGGCCGGGTGTGCGGCGCATCGGTCCCCTGACTTCAGCCTCTCGCCGGCGGTTCAATCCGGCTCTCTCGAATCATCGTCCAATGCTGCGACGACTGAGCCGGATTCCCTCTCCTCGTTCAACGCGAAGGTCAGGGCTGCCGTGGCCGCAGCCAAGCGGCCAGACAGGCCAGCGATCCCGACCATCGAGTCGGTGAATCCTGAGCTTGCGAGAGCGCTGGCCGCGTTGACGGCTTCGCCGACAGCCGCGAGCGAACGACGCGTTGCGGAGGCGTATCACAGCGTGGGTGTTCTCGACAAAGCCAACGACCACTTTGCCGAGGCCATTCGTCTGGACCCGAAGGACGGGTGGGCGTACGACGGGTCGGCACGCGTCTGGCGGGACTCCGGATTCCCGCAGTTTGGCCTTGGAGATGCTTACCGGGCGGTGTATCGCCTCCATGGCGCTCCTGAGTCGCTCAACACGCTCGGCACGATCCTCTTTGCGCTCGGACACTACTCCGAGGCGCAGGCGAGTTTCGAGCGAGCGCTCAAACAGCGTCAGGATGCGGCCTACGCTCTCAACAACCTTTGCTACGTTGCCCTGACGGTTGGCGACACCCCGGCTGCGGCTGTCGCCTGTCGACGCGCCCTCGAACGTGCGCCGGGTCTTAGGACCGCCCGCCACAACCTCGCGCTAACCTACGCGGCGAAAGGTGACCTCGCGGCCGCTGCATGTGAGTTCGCGGCCTCCGGGGATTCTGCGAGTCTTCAGTACAACCTCGGTGTGGTCCACCTCGCCTTGAGGCAGTACAAGGAAGCGGCGGTTGCCTTCAAGACTGCGGGTCAACTCAATCCGGCGCTTCCTTTCGTGGGAGAGCGCGAGAGACAGGCGCTTGCGCTCGCAGGAGGAGCAGATGCTCGACGCTGAGACCTCAACGGCGCCCACTATGCCGAGAGCACCGCGCACGCTCGAGGACACCGGCCTGAGCCCTGATCTCGTCCTCCAGATTGTCCTCAAGACGCTGCACCTCGCAGGGACGCTCAAGGGAACAGATCTGGCAGAGCGGCTGGGAGTGAACTTCCAGGTCATCCAGTCAAGCCTTGACGACTTGAAGTGGCAGCAGCACTGCGAAATCGTTGGCGCTGGCGAGACCGGGGCCCCATCCTTCAGATACCGTATCACCGACGCGGGTCGCGTGCGCGCGGCCCTGTTTCTTGATCAGAACCACTATGTCGGCAAACTGCCGGTGCCGCTCGCACAGTATCAGGCCTACATGGAGGATTTCCGGGCCGGCTTGCAGCGCCACATCACACCGGACCGTGTCCGGGAAGCGTTCTCGCATCTCGTTCTCAGTGATAGGGTTCTCGACCAGCTCGGACCTGCGATCTGTTCTGGCGACTCACTATTCGTCTACGGGCCGCCGGGAAACGGCAAAACGGTGATCGCGCAGGCCATTGGGAACCTGCTCGAGGGCGATGTGGCGATCCCTCACGCGCTCGAAGTCGAGGGCGGCATCATCCGCATGTTCGATCCCGTCAGCCACAAGAGCGTGGTGCAGGAACCTGCTGCTGACGAGCCGTCGCTCGATCGAGCTGAGAAGGCCGACCGGCGGTGGATGCTCTGCAAGCGGCCGATCGTGACCGTCGGTGGCGAGCTGACGCTGCAGGCCCTGGATTTGAGTTTCAGCGCGACCACAGGCTTCTACCACGCGCCCGTCCAGATGCTCGCCAATGGTGGCCTGCTCGTGATCGACGACTTCGGGCGGCAGCAGTGTGCCCCTCGCGACCTGCTGAATCGCTGGATCGTGCCGCTCGAGAGCCGTGTAGACTTCCTGACCTTGCAGACTGGGCTGAAATTCGAGTTTCCTTTCGTCGTTCTGGTTGTGTTTGCCACCAACATCAAGCCCGTCGAGCTGGTGGACGAGGCCTTCCTCCGTCGTATCCACTACAAGGTCTTCGCCGAGAGCCCGACAACGCGTGACTTCGTTCAGATCTTCCAGAACTACTGCGACCTGGTTGGCGTGCCGTTCGATCCGCCTGTCGCCGACAGCCTGTTGCAGAACGTCCTGCATCCCCGGAAGATCCAGCTCCGCGGTTGCCAGCCCAGGGATCTGATCAACCAGGCGCTCGCACTCGCGGAGTATTCAGGTCAACCCCGGCGCCTGACGCCAGCCCTGCTGGAGGCCGCGTGCGACAGCTACTTCGTGGACGATCGGGAAATGCCGATCGCGCGCGTGTAGGCGGCTCGCACGACATGCGATCCGCACCGACGGGCGCATGGCCCTCCCCTTGGATGGCGCGGGTCCTGGTGTTCGCAGTTCTCCTGGCGTTCTCGCCGGCCGCGCACAGCGTACAACAGCCTGGCCTCACCGTTCGCATCACATCTCCGCTCGGACGGTCGAGTAGCCCGACGAAGGTGCGCATCGTGGCGCAGGTTCAAAAGGCGGATGGGCGATCAGTGGCGGCGGTCCGTTTCTCGGTTGACGGCGTTCTGCTGGACACCGTGAGGAACGGCCCGCCATATGCGGTCGAGTGGGCGGACGAGAACCCGTTCGAGAGACGCGAAATCCTTGTCGAAGCCGAAGACGAGCAGGGCGAACTCTACCGTGACACGGTCATCCTGAAACCGTTCGAGATCACAGAAGCGACGCAGGTCACGAGCGTGCTGCTGGACGCGGCCGTCTACGACAAGAAGGGGCGGTTCGTCACAGGGCTCGATCAGAAGTCGTTCTACCTGTCCGAGGACGGCGCGCCCCAGAAGCTCGACATGGTCGTGAGCGAGGGGATCCCCGCGACGTTTGCCCTCCTGGTCGACAGCAGCCAGAGCATGTCGAGGAGGATGGACTTCGTTCGCGAGGCCGCCGGCCGGGTGGCGTCGTACCTGAGGCCCGACGATCGCGTGATTGTCGCGCCGTTCTCACGGACGATTAGCGCCACGACCGGGCCAACGAACGATCGCGCGACGGTGATGGAAGCGGTGTCGGCGATTCAGGCTGCGGGGGGCACCGCGATTGCCGACTCGCTGGTGGCGATCGCCGAGCGGTTGGCGGCCGTCCCCGGACGCGCCGTGGCTGTGCTCATCACGGACGGCTACGACGAGAACAGCAAGAGCGTGCCCGAAGATGCAATCACCGCGCTCAAGGCCGCCCGCGTCACGACCTACGTCGTCGGCATCGGCGGTGTCGCGGGCATCTCCCTCAAGGGAGCGGAGTTTCTGAAGCGACTGGCCACGGAAACGGGCGGCCGGGCGTTCTTTCCGCCACGAATCGAGGAACTCGCGCAGGTCTATGACACGCTGACGGTCGATGCCCAGAACCGGTATCTGATCACGTACACCCCTGCCAACCAGAAGTGGGACGGCACCTGGCGGACGGTGGCGCTGACAACGTTCACACCCGAGCACCTTATTCAGACGAAGAGAGGGTACTTCGCGCCAAAGCCGCCGCCCATCCGCCCATCACTCGAGTTCACGGTGATGGATCTCCAGAGCCAGTACCTGGAGATCTCGCGCGACGACCTGACCGTCCTCGAGGACGGCGTGGAGCAGAAGATCGACAGCTTCCAGGAAGCGGTGAACCCGGTGTCCATCGTGCTGGCGCTGGACTCGAGCGGGAGCATGAAGCCCA
>JAGDMS010000509.1 GCA_017860575.1 Deltaproteobacteria bacterium
CGAAGCGCTGGAAGGCGAGCGGCGGATTCTTGTTCACGTTGCCCGCCAGCGCACCCGCGTCCTTCGGGTTGTCGGCGATCTGGCCGTTGCCGTACATGTCGACCACCAGCGCCACGTAGCCTTCGCCCGCCAGCATGCGCGCGCGCTTCCTGGCGTAATCGTTCGCGCCCCACCATTCGGGCACCACCAGCACGCCGGCGCGCTTGCCCTTGACGGCATCGTCGTAGGCCAGGTAACCCTTCATGACGGTATCCCCCGCCTTGTAGCTGACATCCTTGCCGACGATCGCGGCGAGGGCGGAAGAAGTGAAAAACAACAATGTCAGGGCAAGTGCAGTTTTCATCGGCATCTCCGGGGTTAAGTGATCGCCAGGCGATCCGGTTGATTGGATCTAAAAGCATACCGCGCCGGCACGCGCAATAACAACCGCAATTCCATCACGGGCATGCGCCCGTGATGTGTGCGTGGCCACTCCGGCGTAAACTCGCGGCTCGACCCGCCAACCCGCCTGCCATGACCGAGCCCATCCGCCTTGCCAAACGCGTCGCCGAACTGCAAGGCTGCTCGCGCCGCGAAGCCGAGCTGTTCATCAGTGGAGGCTGGGTGCGGGTCGACGGTATCGTGGTCGAGGAACCCCAGTTTCGCGTCACCGATCAACAGGTCGAAATCGACCCGAAGGCCGACCTCAGCCAGGCCGAACCGGTCACCCTGCTGCTGCACAAGCCGCCCGGCTATCAAACGGCTGAGGGCGCCCCATCCGCGGCGCAGCTGCTCAATCCCGACACCCTGTGGAACGAAGACGCTTCCGGCATTCGTCCGCTGAAAAAGCATTTCACCCAGCTGACCTTGTGCGGGCCGCTGGAAACCGACGCCAGCGGCCTCGTCGTCTTCACCCAGGACTGGCGGGTGGCGCGCAAGCTGACCGAAGACGCCGCGACCCTGGAGCACGAAGTCATCGTCGAAGTCGCGGGCGAGATGGCCCCCAACGGACTCAAGCGTCTGAACCGCGGCATCCCTTACAACGGCCGCACCCCGCCCGCCATCAAGGTCAGCTGGCAAAACGAAACCCGCCTGCGGGTGGCGCTGAAAGGTGCCCAACCCGGGCAGATCGCCCACCTGTGCGAAGCCGTCGGCCTGCAGGTGCTGTCGATGAAACGCATCCGCCTCGGCCGCGTCCCGCTGGGAAAACTGCCGCCCGGGCAGTGGCGTTATTTGCGAGAGGATGAGCGGTTTTGATGGAAGGGTGATGTGCGCCGGAGTGGGGTAGCCGGCGCGTCAGCAAACACGGATTAATGAAAATGAACGCGAGCCTGGATCAGGCCAATGTCAAAATCAATTAAAACCATCAGCTTTATCATCGCCGCGCTCGTCGGACTGCTTGTCCTCGCCGCGATCGCGCTGAGCCTATTCCTGGATGTCAACGCCTTCAAGCCCCGGTTCGAGGCGGCCGCCTCGGGCATAACGGGGATGGAAGTCCAAATCGGCGGGCGTTTGGAAATCGGCTTCTTCCCAAACTTGCTTGTCACACTCAATGACGTGCACATCCGTAACCGGGGGACGGAGGTCGTCACCGCAAGGGAGGCCAGGGTTGGGATCGATTTCCTCCCGCTGCTCCACAAGGAAGTCCGGATCGAGAAGATCGCGCTGGAACACCCGAGAATATCCATCGAGAAGGCCCGCGACGGCAGGTTCAACTTCGAGAAAACGGAGCATGCCCGTGGACTTTTGCCCAGCCTGAGCCTGGCAAAGGTAGCTTTTTCAGACGGGACCTTCCGCTACGTGGACAGGCAGACAGGGAATGGATTCGATGCCGCTGATTGCAGCCTGGACGCGAGCCATCTGCAGCTTTCGGAAAGGAAAGGCCCGGGCATCATGAAGAACCTTTCCTTCTCGGCGGAACTCGTCTGCGGGGATGTCCGCACGAAGAACCGCACTGCATCCGACTTGAGATTTACGGTTGCCGGGCAGCACGGGGTCTTCGATCTCAAGCCGCTCACGCTGCGTGCCTTCGCCGGGCAAGGTTCGGGGAGCATACGGGCGGACTTTACGGGCGCTGTTCCCCTGTACCACGTCCGCTATTCCCTTTCACAGTTCCGCATCGAGGCGTTCCTCAAGACCCTGTCACCGAAAAATGTCGCGGAAGGGTCGATGGACTTCAACGCGAACCTGTCGATGCAAGGAGAGACCATGGACAAACTGAGGCAGACCATGAAAGGGCAGATCTCGCTGCGCGGCAAGAACCTCATCCTCAACGGTCACGATCTCGATCGGGAGTTCACCCGGTATGAGTCCAGCCAGAACTTCAACCTGGTGGACGTGGGTGCCTTCTTCTTTGCCGGTCCTGTCGGCCTGGCGGTCACCAAGGGGTACAACTTTGCAAGCCTCTTTCAAGGATCGGGGGGGCGCAGCAATATCCGGACGGTCGTCTCGGACTGGAAGGTCGAGCGCGGCATTGCGCAGTCGCAGGACGTGGCCATGGCAACGGACAAGAACCGTGTCGCCCTCCAGGGCGGGCTCGATTTCGTCAACCAGCGGTTCGATAACGTGACCGTGGCGTTGATCGACGACAAGGGCTGCATCAGGGTGCAGCAAAAAATCCATGGCGCCTTCAATAAACCGGCGGTTGAAAAGCCGAGCACCCTCAAGTCGCTCACCGGGTCAGTGGCCAATTTACTCAAACAGGTGGGGCGCCTTTTTTCGGGTGGAGAGTGCGAAGTGTTCTACGCCGGTTCGGTAGCGCCGCCGAAATAAGGGATTTGCAGCGGAACCGGCGAACTGGCAGTTTGTTGAAACAACTTGACCCTGCAGATACTCGTTGCAACCAATTCGAACACCAACTGTGCGGCAGCTCGAGCGGCAGAACCTGACCCGAAGCGGCCGGTCATGAGCCTGCTCATCGACCGTCCGTTGATGTAATGAAACCG
>JAGDMS010000510.1 GCA_017860575.1 Deltaproteobacteria bacterium
TGACCCCGGCGATGGAGGTTGGACGTGAAGAAGCGGTTCTCGGAAGAACAGATCATTGGGTTTCTGCGGGAAGGCGATCAGGGCGTGGCGGTCAAGGAGCTGTGCCGAAAGTACGGCTTCTCGGAGGCGAGCTACTACCTCTGGCGTGGCAAGTACGGCGGCATGGGGGTGTCGGACGCGAAGCGTCTGAAGGCCCTGGAAGCGGAGAACACCCGCCTAAAGAAGCTGCTGGCGGAGTCGATGCTCGAGAACGAGGTGACGCGTGAAGCGCTTCGAAAAAAATGGTAACCGCGCCAGAGCGACGGGAGCTGGTGCGGTGGATGGCAAGCCGTGGACTGTCGGAGCGTCGGTGCCTGACGATCGTGGCGATGAGCGCAAGCGCGCTGCGCTACCAACCGCGGCCGGATCGCAACCGGGTACTGCGCGAACGGATCGTCGCCCTGGCGCAGCGTCATCGGCGTTACGGCGTCGGCATGATCCACCTGAAGCTCCGGCAGGCAGGCGAGATCATCAACTACAAGCGAGTCGAGCGGCTGTACGGGCTCGAGAAGCTGCATATCCGGCGCCGACGGCGCAAGAAGATCCCGGTGGCCGATCGGCAGCCACTGATCCGGCCGGGCAAGGCCAACGAGATCTGGTCGATGGATTTCGTGTTTGACCGAGTGGCCTCGGGACGAACGCTGAAGTGCCTGGCGATCGTCGATGACGCCACGCATGAGGCGGTGGCGATCGTGCCGGAACACACGATCGGCGGCGAGCACCTGACTCGCATCCTCGACGGCATCTGCTCCCAGCGCGGCAAGCCGACGATGATCCGCAGCGACAATGGCGCGGAATTCACCGGCAAAGCGATGCTGAACTGGGCGCATCGCAACGCCGTGGCGCTGCGGCTGATCGAGCCCGGCAAGCCGAATCAGAATGCCTACGTCGAAAGTTTCAACGGCCGGCTGCGGGACGAATGCCTGAACGAACACTGGTTCACAAGCCTGGCTCACGCTCGTGCCGTGATCGAAACCTGGCGGCGCGAGTACAACGAGGAACGACCGAAGAAGTCACTCGGCGGGCTAACGCCCGCCCAGTACGCAAAGCACCTGGCCGGCAAGGCCATTACAATGCCGGACGACTCTAAAGCCCTGCGCTACTGAAAGCGGGGGGACGTCGGCTACTCAAAGGCGGGGGGACGTCGGAGGCCGCACAAGCAAGCGCGGTGCAGTTCGACCTCAGCAAACCAACGCTGCCGCCATCCGAGCGGGCGGTCTAAAAGGGCGGCAGCGCACTCAAGACCTCGACGCTAAACAGCCCGTTCGCATCGCCGTAGACGCGCGACACCAGGGTTCCATTGCTCGTGATCCGAATTTCGCCTGTGTGTGTGCCCTGGTTTCCGACGAATCCGTAGATCGATTGCAGGCTTCCGTCCAGGGTGTATTCAGTGCCGTTGATTGCGACTACCAAACGGTCGAAGTCTTGCTCCACGGACGCCGACGCACCCGGCGGCGGTGTGACTTGACTGTTCGTATAGGACCCACCGGCGAAGGTCGCAGAATTCCCCGTCAAGTTGTTGACCAATCTTGAGCCAACGGTCGGCACATAAGTCGTGGTCGACAATCCCGCGCCTGTCGTCACGCGCCTCCACGTTCCCGATCCGTCCGACGTCACGTCATGAAGGCCACTGCGAAATGCCAGCAAGGTTCCTCGCATAGAAGTGGTCGACACCAGCGCCGTGACGTCGCTCAAGTCGACGCTCGTGTATTCCGCCGAAGCGGTTCCGCTCAGGCTGGTTCCGACCAGCCCGTCGACGAGGCAATCCGAGAAAGTCACCGCGAACGTATGGCTCCCGGCCGGCAACGCTCCGGTAGTCACCGGGCCCCCGTCCAGAGAAGCCAGCATTGAACCGCTTCCGAATACGCAGTAATCGGTTGTCCAGACTCCGTAGTCGATGGCCGCGTGTTCGAGGGCGGATGCCGTCAATGAGGCATGTAGCCAAGCGGACTCGTACAGGCTGAGTGCCGTATCGGTATCGAGTGCCGGCGGCGGCGTATTGACCGACGGCTGATCTACTGGATTAGCAGGGGACGACCCGCCGCCACAGCCACTGACAACCGCGGCGGCCACTAGCAGCGTCAGAAACGCGTGTCGCGCGGGATCTCGGCCACCGATTGCACCGCAGCCCAAGATATCGAACTCGGGACAGAAAGCGTGCGCGCTGGAATTTTTGAAGAGCAGTGTCTTCTTCATTTTTCCTCCCACCCGCAACATCCAGGTTGCCGGCCGATGGGGGTCCCGCGGCAGGCGCCCGGGGGCCCGCATCGGAATACCAGCCTCGTCCATCGTTCCCCTAACGAATACGCGGCTAGTTCCGGTCTAATACTCCGAGTGCAAATACAAATCAAGCTGACTCCGGTTCGCAGCGGCAACCTCGTTGCGGGGGTAGCCTAAGTACCCTGTGATCTGGCCAGGTCCGCCCGAAAGGCGCCCCGGCTCGGTCCCCGCTCGGTCGCGATGGGGGCAACCCCATGACCCGCATGAGGTCCGCGCCGCGATTCGGCGGGCCGGCACCCCTCGGGTTCGGTCTGGGCTCGGTCGGGCGGGGCGGTTCGGCCGGCCCGGCGAAGTCCCGTTACCGTTCTGCGGCTTCCCCGCGCCGAACCGGGCTCTCAGTCGTCTGAAAATCCGCGTGTCGATGGTTCGATTCCGTCCCTGGCCACCATCTCCAACTCCATGATTCGCAACGGGTTCCGGGTATCACCCGCGGACCATCCGGGGCTATTGATGGCCGACCCGCGGACTATCGGGAATCGGGTGGATGGGGAGCCGGCGGGGCGGGGGGGCTGGCGATCTGGGAACCTGGGAAGCTGGCAGGCTAGGGGGCTTTAGCCGCGGATGGTCGTCCATGCCAGATACAGCAGCCCGAGTGCGCCGA
>JAGDMS010000511.1 GCA_017860575.1 Deltaproteobacteria bacterium
CCGTCGCACGCCTGGACATGCCAGCCGGCGCAGGCGAAGCGCTGCATGTAGTCTTCCGAGACTGTCTGTCCGACCACGCCGTCGTCGGTCATCTGGTTGTCGTCGTACAGGACGATCAGCTTGCCCAGCTTCAGGTGGCCGGCCAGCGAGATCACCTCGTGCGCGACGCCCTCCATCAGGCAGCCGTCGCCGACCAGTGTGTAGGTATAATGGTCAACGATGGCGTCGCCGAACTGCGCGTTTAACATCCGCTCAGCAACCGCCATGCCGACGGCGTTGGCGATCCCCTGTCCCAGCGGCCCGGTGGTAGTCTCGATCCCATGATCGGGCTCGTATTCGGGATGACCCGGCGTGTGCGAACCCAGCACCCGGAAGTTCTTGATCTGCTCCATGGAGATCGCCTCGTACCCGGCGAAGTGCAGGAGCGAATAGAGCAGCATCGAGCCGTGCCCGTTGGACTGGACGAAGCGGTCTCGGTCCGGCCAGCGCGGCGCCAGCGGATCGAACTTCAGATGCCGGTTGAAAAGCGTCGTGGCGATATCCGCGCCGCCCGTCGGCGTCCCCGGGTGGCCATCCTTAGCGCGTACGAGCGTGTCGACCGCGAGCACGCGAACCGCATTCGCCATATCCCTGAGCGTGACAGTCATCGCGTGACCCCTTTCTTGACGTGCCGGCTTATGCGCAGTGTAGATCTCCGCCTCAGGGATGGTCGAATCGCTCGCTTTCAGGCCAGTCCTGGGGTTTGGCAGAATGATCACCAATATCCGAGGGAAGTTCAGTCGAAATTCCCTCGGGCTTCCTTGGACGATAACGTTGCCTGGTGCCGATGTCGGTGACCTGTAACCGCAAGGGAACTTGGGGCATCACATCAGGCCGACTTCTCTTGGCGGCCGTGCTCCTCTTGATCCGCCACTTGCCTGAGCCGCGCGGTTGTGCGGCCATGGTGCTCTCGCATGAGTTGCTCGCAGAGCGCGGCATCGCGATTGCGGAGGGCCCGCAGGATCTCGTGATGCTCGGGTAAGGATTCGGCCATGGAGCGGCTCATGCCAAATTGGTACGCGAAGATCTGCATGTTGATCGATCCGAGGGCCGTCACGAGCTGCGGGTTGCCTGATAGTTCCACAATTCTCCAGTGGAACTGGCGATCCAGGATGACGTAGCTCCAGGGCGTTTCCTCATTTGCCGGGACTTCCAAGCCGCGGAACATGGCTTCAAGCTCCTCGATCTCGGCATCCCTCATTCGCTCGGTTGCCAGCCGCGCCGCCAGACTCTCCAGTGCGACCCGAATCTCAAAGAGGTCCGCCATCTCCCGTCTTGTGAAACGCCGAACATAGAATCCATGGCGATTCACCCACTCAACGAGCCGCTCCGCTGCCAGTCGCTTCAACGCGTTGATTAATGGCGTCCGGCTGACTCTCATCTCGGTCCCCAATTTCGTGAGTTGGAGCCGCTCGCCGGGCAGCAAAGCTCTATCCACGATCATCGCCTTGAGGCGGTCGTAGATCTTGTCTTCAAGATTCTCTTTGTAGCGACGAGGAACGGGACCGGACACCGCGGTGCGCAGAGGGGCAATGGGCTCAGATGATTTCCCGGACTTGACCATAGGTGCTCTTTAATTTCGCGTGAAATGTTATTTTTATGAATTTAAATTTAAATTCTATAAATAATATAGACCATTCTATATAATTTTCAAGGGAAAAATCTCACGAGAACAATAATTCTACGAATGTTTAAAAAACAATATGTTACGAAATACCATAGGCGCGTTAGAAATTGTTCGAGGCCGTCGAGTTACGCCGCGCTGGTCGCGCAGTCGCGTACGGAGGTGGCTGACATATGGTGGACGACCCTCCGACCCGGACCGAACGGCTCATGCTCCAGCAGGGATGCGCCTCCCGACGTTTGGGGCGGTCCATGTGGCGGAACACAAGATGCGCCCGGTATTGGCGACGGGTAGCGCGTCGTCGGTGAGTTGGGTCGGCACGCCACGGTGTGTTCGCGGCGGTGCCGCTGCGCCATGCAGGGTTACGCGCAAGGCGTGATTTTTCTCTCGGCAGAGGTCAAGTACGGAACGTGGGCTAGATCTTCAGGATATTAGCCTCGATGAATTGCCAGGTCCTCAGGAAATCTCCCCCCCGGATCAGGCGCTTGAATTCCTTTTGGTCCAGCGAGGCCAGCAGGTCCCAGATCTTGCGACTCATACGAGTGTTGACCTCGAAAACCCCGCGGATGTCCCAGCGGGTCGGCGACGTGTCCGAGGTCAGGTAGTCGCTGTAGCCGTATTCCTGGAGGTAGAACAGGAACTCCACGTACTCCAAGAAGTTGTGCGTGGCCACCATGTAGTCCCAGTCCCACTTGCCGTTGTTATCGTTGATGTGAATGTAATAGGGATACCGGCTATTGGCCAGGAGGGCCACGACTTCCGCCGGGTTCTCCTGCCCGTACTTGGAGTGACCGAAGTCCACGGTGACACCCATCCCCTTGATGCCGATGTCGTTCAGCAGGCAGAGCGTCTTGGCGGCGGTGTCCACGAAACAGCGGCCCCGTGTCTCGCTGGGCTTGTACTCGATGAAGAGGGGGATCTCCGGTTTATAGCTTCCTGCCTCGCCGAAGGTCTCCACCAGGTACTTCCACATCTGGGCGTAGTCGCACTGGAAGGCGAACTCGTACCCGTCGCCCAGCGGGCAGCAGGTGACTTTGTTGGCCCCCGACGCCTGGGCGAAATCTTTGGCGTTCTTGATGTACTGGACTGCCTTCTGCCGGATTGTGGGGTCGGTGGAGGTCAAGCCGCCGTTCCGGAACTCCGGCTCGGCTTTGACGTTCACGTTGATCGCCGCGATCTCCAGGCCAGTCTTGGCCAGCGCCGCCTTTAACTGTGCCGGATTCTTGACCTCGTAAGGATAGATCACCTCGAC
>JAGDMS010000234.1 GCA_017860575.1 Deltaproteobacteria bacterium
CAAGGCTGCCGACAAGGGCAGGGACGACCTGTACGTTTGGCAGGACGCGCTGGAGGAAGGGCAACTGGATCTCCAGCGCATGCTCCCCGTAGAAGGGTTCCGCGTCGCAGTGGAACGCCGCCGTCTTGAGGAGCGTGTCCACGCCCTGCCGATCCACCGGCACGGTGCCGAGGGGGGTAACAAACGAGTCGATCATCAGCAATGCGATGCCCTGAAAGGCCGCTAAGTGACTGGGGGCGAGAATCACGGCACGCCGGTACTGGTCAGCCTGCAGGCGGGCGTAGCCGGCGGCTGCGGCGCGACCGGAGTAGACGTAGCCGGCGTGGGGTACGACGAGGCCAAGCACGGGTGGCGAAGGCACCGCTGCGGCGTTGCGCAGAAAGTCGTCGACCTGCCGGCGCAGGCTCGACTCGTCGCGTGCATACCAGGTGCCTGCCAACTCGCTGTGTTTGCTCTGTCTGGTCGAGGACTTCATCCGGCCAACCTTAGCTGTGGTAGCCGTGCGGCTCCTAACGGGCGTCGGTTGCGGCCTCCGGCTCGTCCGCGGAGGACAGTTCGGGTCGGAAGAGCAGATCACGCTCCTCCTGAATCGTTGGTTGGCGGTAGCAATCGGCACAGGTCACCACGGTGCGTGGCTCGATCAACTTGAGCACGGTTATCCGTCCGTATGGCTCGTCGGCGCGCTGAATGGTCATGGGCTCGACGGCGCCGGTGTGCAGGACGTAGTAGTCGACGGCGTAGGACGAACGGGTGTGGACCGTCTCGCCGACTTGTCGACCGCAATGATTGCAGTGCAACGACAATTTGCTGGTGCCTGCGGCGGACATCGCGCGTATTGTATCGGAATTTCGGTGTTTATCCATCATCCGCTGCGCGGAGCGGTAGCGTGACGGTGAATCGGCTGCCTACTCCGGACTCGCTGCACACGGCGATGCTGCCGCCGTGGTGCGCAATGATCTCCTTGGTGATGGCCAGTCCGAGTCCCAACCCACGCGCGCCAAATTCAAACCGTCCGGAGGTGTGCAGTTGAATGTCACCGCCGGCAGCGGAGAGCGGCTCGAAGACGACGTCGAGCAGCTGCGCATCGATGCCGATGCCGGTGTCGCTGACGCTGATCTCGACCGCGCCCTGGGTAACGCGCGCCGCGAGGCGGATTACGCCGCCGTCCGGGGTGAAGCGCACGGCATTGGAGAGCAGGTTGAACAGCGCGCGCTCCAGCCACAGCGGATCGGCATTGAGCGCAGGTAACGCCTCTTCAACGTTGCACTGCAACGTAAGTTGCCGCGCCACGACGATCGGCGCGAAGGTCGCGCGCAGCCGGTTCAACAGGACCGTCAGATCCGTCGGTATGGGGCGCAGCCGCAGCTCGCGGTTTGCGCAACGTGCCGCCGTGGCCATCTGTGCCAGGCCGCGGGCCAGCCACTCAGCATTGCGTGTGGCGGTGTCCAACCAGGTGCGTGCCGGGGGTGGGAGCTCCGATTCGGAGAGAAACTCCAACGCGCTGGCCAGGATGTGGAGGGGGGTGCCCAACTCATGGCTGGCGACCGTCAACAGGCGGCTCTTTTGCTCGGTCTCGCGGCGTGCGCGTTGGTACGCCTGCTCCAGATCGGCGAGTAGCCGCCGCCGATCCGCCTCTGCCTCGTAGCGTTCGAGCCCGCGCCGGACCACGAGGCGTAACGCCTGCGGCTCCCACGGTTTGGTCAGGTAGTGGTACACGTGGCCCGCGTTGATGGCGTCGATGAGGGTGCCGATGTCAGTGTAGCCGGTGAGCAGGATGCGGACGGCGTCCGGGCACTGCGCCGCGGTACGCGCCAGCAGTTCCGTGCCGGTCATCTCCGGCATCCGGTGATCGACGATCAACAGCGCAATGGGTTCGGTCGCCAGTGCTGCCAGCGCCTGCGCCGCGCTGGTGGTGCCGACAACGCGGGCCTCCGCCTGCAGGGCGCGCGTGACGGCGCGCACGCTTGCCGGTTCGTCGTCGACAACGAGGACGGTATGAAGGGCCATTGCGGCGACCAATCCCAATAGTATGCGTTACGTAGCCAACATGACGATACAATGTATAGAGCATGTACATTTATAATAGACAAGTATTACCATCGAGCGCACGGCCCGAGCGGGCGAGCGGGCGGAGCGGTCCCATGGCGAGTTGACCGACTCGAACATGGCCGGTATCGTCTTTTGGAAGTATGAAACCCAAGCCGCGATCCCGCCTGCGCCGTGCTTCCGGGTTCGGGCGCACCGTGCGCAACCTCTGCCTGTTTCTTCTTGCCATGGCCCTGCTAGCCGCCAGCGCGGCAGCGGGGCTCATTTACTGGGAACTGAGTGCGAACCTGCCATCGACGGAGAAACTGACCAAGTACCGGCCCCCGGTCGTGACCCAGGTGCTGGCCGATGACGGCACGGTGGTGGGTGAGTTCTATTTCGAGAAGCGGTATCTGGTGCCGATCGAGCGCATCCCGCCGGTCGTGCGCAAGGCCTTTCTTGCCGCTGAAGACGACGCATTCTATCGGCACGGGGGGATCAACCCGGTCAGCATCGTCCGCGCCGCGATCAATGACCTGGTTGCGGGCGGGAAGGTGCAGGGCGGCAGTACGATCACGCAACAGGTGGTCAAGTCACTGCTGCTGACGCCGCGGAAGAGCTATGAGCGCAAGTTGAAGGAGATCTTGCTGGCGATGCGCCTGGAGCGCCAGCTGAGCAAGGACGAGATCCTCAACCTCTACCTCAATCACATCTATCTGGGCAGTGGCGCCTACGGGGTGGCGGCTGCGGCGGAGGAATACTTCGGCAAGCGGGTGGAGGAACTGAGCCTGGCGGAGGCTGCGTTGCTCGCCGGGTTGCCGCAGGCGCCCAGCCGCTATTCGCCCTTCAATCACTGGCCGCGGGCGAAGGCGCGGCAGCGCTATGTGTTGGAGCGGATGGTCGATGTGGGGTTCGTGACCGCAGCGCAGGCCGCCGCGGCGGCGCGAGAGCCGCTGACACTGGCGTCGCGCAAAGGCAGCTACATCGCTGCGCCGTACTTCGTCGAGCATGTCCGGCGGCTGTTGGAGCAGAAGTACGGCGAGACCGCCCTGTATTCACTGGGATTGCGCGTACAGACGGGCCTCAATCTCCGTATGCAGCGCGCCGCCGAGGCGGCGCTGCGCGAAGGTCTGAGCGAGTTGGCGGCGCGCCAGCATTACGACCGCACCGTGCGTCACCTGGATCCGGTGGAGAAGGACGCCTTCCTCCGCGTGCAGCGCGACGCCATGGCCGGGCACCCTCTCCAGCGCGGGCGCACGTATGAGGCGCTGGTTACCGGCGTCGTGCGGGAGACGGTGCGCGTGCAGGTCGGCCCTTTTCACGGTGCACTGCAGACTGCGCCGCCGGTGAATACAAAGGGCCCCGAGATGTACCGTGCCGGCGATGTCGTGTGGGTCCGCGTGGCGGAAGGGAATGGGAGCGACAGCACCTACGAGTTCGTCCGCGATCGTGAATCGACGGTGCAGGGCGCATTCGTCGCGCTCGATCCCGCCAGCGGTGCGGTGAAGGCCCTCATCGGTGGATCCGATTTCGACCGTAGCCAGTTCAACCGTGCGGTGCAGGGCGCCAGGCAGCCGGGGTCGGCCTTCAAGCCGCTGATCTATGCGGCCGCGCTCGATCGGAACTTCACCCCGGCGTCGATCATTGTCGATGAACCGATTTCCTTTCAGGACAACAATTCGGTGTGGATGCCCCGCAATTACGAGGAGAAGTTCTTCGGGCCGACCACGCTGCGGGAGGCGCTGACGTTTTCGCGCAACGTGGTGACGGTGAAGCTTGCCCGCCGGGTCGGGGTCAAACGTCTCGTCACGTACGTGCGGCAACTCGGCATCCGCAGCCCGGTCGCACCAAACCTGTCGCTCGCCCTCGGCTCTTCCGAGGTGAACCTGGTGGAGTTGGCGGCGGCGTACGGGGTGTTTGCCAACCAGGGCGAACGTGTGGAGCCGCGCTTCATCATTCGCGTGACCGACAACCAGGGTGCCGTTCTCGACGAGAACATGCCCGTGCGGGAGCAGGTGATCGCACCCGAGACCGCCTACCTCATCACCAGCATGCTCCAGAGTGTCATCGACCACGGCACCGGGCGCCAGGCCAAGACGATCGGCCGGCCCGCCGCCGGCAAGACCGGGACGACAAACGACCTGGACGACGCCTGGTTCATCGGGTACACACCACAACTGCTTGCCGGACTATGGATCGGTTTCGATGAAAAGCGAAGCTTGGGCAAGGGGGAAACCGGGGGGCACGTGGCGGCGCCGATCTGGGCGCGCTTTATGGACCGGGCGCTGGAGAACGAGCCTATTCTGGACTTCCCGGTGCCAGCGGGCGTCAGTTTCGTATTGATCAACCCGCACACCGGAGAGCGCCTGGTGCCGGGAAGCGGCGGCGGCTTCCTCGAGTGCTTCCGGCGCGGCACGGAACCCCCGGTTGCGGCCGTTGAGTCGGTTGCCGTCGCGCCAGAGCCGGACCGGGAGTTGTTCCGCGAGCTCGACTGAAGCGCCGTCCGGTGGTCGGACGGGGCGGTGCAAATGTTACTCCGGGCGGCGCTCGACGAGTTGCTAGAGGCGCCAATAGCGCCGCTGCGTTTTCTTGATGCGCTCAATCAGGATACCGGCGTGGCTCGGCCCCGGTGCGGTCGGCAGTGGTGCGTTGTCTCGTTGAAACTCGGACAGGACGCGCGCGACGGAGTTGCGGATCGCCAAGAGATCGTACCCGCCTTCGAGAATTGCGGCACAACGGCCGTGGCAGTGGTCGCGGGCGATGTCCAAGAGGATCCGGGCCATGGTGCTGAAGCCGGCTTCCGTGACCGACATGCCGCCGAGCGGATCACGGACATGGGCGTCGAAGCCGGCTGAAATCAGGACGAACTGGGGATCGTACTGGCGCGCGATGGGTTCGATGACGGCCTGAAACGCGTCGCTGTATTCGCTATCGCCGAAGCCGGCCGGGAAGGGGAGGTTGACCGTGAAGCCTTCGCCGGCAGCCTGCCCGACCTCTTCGACGGCGCCCGTGCCGGGATAATAGGGGTATTGGTGCGTGGACACGTACAGGACGCCGGGTTCATCTTCGAAAATGTGCTGCGTGCCGTTGCCGTGATGCAGGTCCCAGTCGACAATCAGGACGCGCTTCAGACCAAAGTGGCGCCGAAGGTACTCCGCCCCGATGGCAGCGTTGTTGAAGAAACAGAAACCCATAGCCTGGTCACGCTCCGCATGGTGGCCCGGCGGCCGCACCATGGCCATGCCGTTGTCGACCCGGTCGGCCATGATGGCATCCAGCAGAGCGAGGAATCCGCCGGCCGCCAGGCAGGCGCTGGCGTAGGTGGCGGGGGACGTGGGTGTGTCAGCGTCGAAGGCAAAGCCGGGCTTGTGTTGTGTGGCCGCGACGTCTTCGACATACCCCGGGTCGTGGACGAGGGCCAGTTCGTCCGCGCTCGCGGGCCGGGGGGCGACGCGGGTGATGGTTTCCGCCATCGCCTCCACGACTGGCAGCAGCACCGCGATCCGGTCCGGGCGCTCGGGGTGCTCGGGGCCCGTGTCGTGGTCCATGTAACGCGGGTCGATGACGACCCCAGTCCGATCCATCACGCGGACCATAGCAACGGTGCGACCGGCGGTAAACGCCTCGCCGACCGGTGACGCGAAGCACTAGTTTGACAGCCTGAATCGATTTCACTAGCGTGACGGTGTTCTCTGACGACGCGCATGCTGGGCATCGGCACACCGGAACTTCTCGTTATCTTCATCGTGGCGCTCATCGTTCTGGGCCCGGAGCGCTTACCGGAAGTGGCGCGGATGTTGGGTCGGGCAATGGCGGAGTTACGCCGCGCCACCAGCGGCCTGACGGATGAGCTGCACAACGCCAAGATCATGCTGGAGGAGCAGACGCAGGCGGCGATGCGCGAGCGTACGAAACCGAAGTTCCCCGAGGTTCCACCCACGCCGCGTCCGCCGAGTTCGCTGACCGATTTTGGACCGGAAGCGCCGGCACAGCCCGCCGCGCCGGCTGCGGAGAACGCGAGTCCCGCCGCGGAGAAGACCGACGATGAGCAGCGGGAGGGGTAGATGGCCGATGTCAAGATGCCCCTCACGGCGCACCTGCAGGAACTGCGCTGGCGCCTGATCAAGTCACTGATCGCGATCGGTGTCGGGTTCGGTGCCTGTTACAACTTCACCGAATTACTCTTCGACCTGCTCACGCGACCGCTGTTGACCCTGAACACGGGCAGCGCCAAGGCCGATGCGGTGCATCTGATCGGGACCGGCTTGGTGGAGGCCTTCTTTACCAAGCTCAAAGTCTCGGCGATCGCGGCGATCTTTCTGGCCAGTCCGATCATTCTCTACCAGGTCTGGAAGTTCGTGGCGCCCGGACTGTACGAGAATGAAAAGCGCTACGTGATTCCGTTTGTCTTCTTCGGCACCTTCTTTTTCCTCGCTGGGGCTGCCTTTTGCTACCAGGCGGTGCTGCCGGTCGGCTACCAGTTCTTTATCGAGCAATATGCCACCATCCAGGTGGATCCGCAGATCCGTATCAGCGAATACCTCAGCTTCACGGCGCGGATGCTGCTGGCTTTCGGCGTGACGTTCGAGCTGCCCGTCATCGTGTTTTTCCTTGCCCGGTTCGGCCTGGTCACGCATCGCATGATGCTGCAGTACACGCGCTACGCCATCCTGGTCATCTTCATCGTGGCAGCGATGCTGACTCCCGGGCCTGACATCGCGTCGCAGTTGTTGATGGCGGCACCGTTGCTCATTTTGTACGTGGTCAGCATTGGTGTGGCGTACGTGTTTGCCAAAGAACGGCCACAGGAGCCCGCAAGCGCCCCAACCGGGGACGGAGCGTGACGCCCCCCCGGCGGGGTATCCGTTCAGTGGCTGTCAACCTCGCGCATCAGCCAATCGTCCGGTTCGACCGCTGGTGCCGACACTTCCTGGCAATCGATTCGCAACTGTAGATCGCGTAGAATCTCGCGCGCGACCGGCAGGAAGTCCGTGACGACCAGCACGACGATCACAGCTGTCCGGGCGTCCGCCGTGCGGACGATACCGACGCCCTCGTAGGATTCGAAGAGAAACTTGATCAGGGCGATGTCGGCTGGCGCCACACGCAGGTAGATCGCATGGATGCTGGAACTGGAGGCGCTCATTGACGGGTCCTGCGGTACGCTAGCTACCGGACGCGGCAAGGGCAACGGCGACGCGAGGCACCGGACGCGTCGGCTCACCCGGTTTGAATCTCACGCTCACTCGGGCCTGGAGGAGCGGCAGCGATTCCCCCTGTATGACCCCTTCAACGCACGGCTTGACGTTTCGCAGTCGGGTTGTCGAATCAAGGGGCTACCAGTCACCCGCTTGATAGCGAAGACCCTATGGCGCCGCGATCACCCAGGGGCTCGCCGAGTTGCTGCCGTCACGCGGGCGGGTGCAGAGTGTCAACCGAGTGGCGAATTGCCCCGTTGCCGGAGTCAATCTCGAAGAGCACGCGCGCCAGCGCTTGTTCCGGTGCAACCGGCCACAAATCGGGGAAGAGTAGGAAGTGCAAGGTCATACCTGTCGCGCGGCGCTCGCAGGCGCCCAGACAGGCGGAGCGGACAGGGTTGGGCGCAACCAGGTCGGTCTTGGAGATGGTGGCGTCGTGCGCCGCGGCCAGGCGTACGGCTTCGCTCCAGAGTTGACGGCGTGCGGGGTCGCTCAGCACGCTGTCCGGAGGCCAGTCCGCCAGGCGCACGCGGTGCAGGTCCTCCACGCGGAACCGGTATCCATCACTTCCATGAAAGGGCGTCGCAGCCGGCGGTTCATAGCCGGCAAAGCGGAGAGCATCGGCGGACGGTGCCGTGGGCTCCATCAACGGAGGCATCACCTCACGCGCCGACGTGCGCAGG
>JAGDMS010000058.1 GCA_017860575.1 Deltaproteobacteria bacterium
TCAAGCAGCCACCACTGATTTTTCGGACGAACTGGTTCCGTCAGAGCCAGGAAGGCAAATTCCTGTGGCCGGGTTTCGGCGAAAACCTCCGTGTGCTGCGGTGGGTCATCGAACGCGTACACCAGGAGGCGGGCGCGATGGAGACGCCGATCGGGTACGTGCCGCGCCCGCAGGACATCGATACCAACGGGATCCCGGTCTCCCCGGCGATGTTGCAGGAACTGCTCGCCGTTGACCCGCAAGGTTGGCTCGAAGCCGCCGAGGGGCAGCGGGAGTTCTTCAACAAGTTCGGCGAGCGGATGCCGGCCGAGATCTTGAAGGAGAACGCGACGCTGGAGCAGCGGTTGAAGCGGTAGCGTGTTCGGCGCGGTCCCGCGGAAGGAGACGCGATTGCCGACGACTGTTGCGTTGGTTCTCGTCAGCGCATTGCTGCTGGCCACGGCGCGCAGTGCCAGCGCACTGCCTGCCGACGTGCAGAGCGCGCTGCGCACGCAGAAGGAGATCTACGTCGCCACGCGGCGCGCGGACGGGTCGCGCAGCACGGCGGCACCGATCTGGTTTTGGTCCGACGGACGGGTGCTGTACTTCAGCACCTCACCCGACTCGCACAAGGCGAAGCGTATCCGCAAAGGCAGCCCGGTCTTTTTCTCGTTGCAGGGTAAAGACGGGCCTTTCTTTGAGGGCACGGCGGAGATTGTCACCGACCTCGAACTGGTGGGGCGGCTCGGGGACGAGTATTCGCACAAATACTGGATTGCGTGGATGGGACTCTTCCGCCCGCGCCCGGGCCGTGTCGCCGACGGCAAGACGATGGTCGTGCGGGTGACGCCGACCGAGTGACCGGTGGGGGTGCGGCCGAGGCCGCCCCCCCCTGAGGTGTCACGCGGAAAGCTTCTCGACCTCCAACCGCGTGCCGCGGTCGTTCTGGCCCGGCGAGCCGGCGTTGGGCATGGGCTGCAAATGGAAGTAGCCGCCCGCAAGGTGCAGCGGGTTGATGGGGCTCGGGATGGCCACCTGGTGGGAGCGTCGCCCGGCGAACTGGAACGGCTCCCAGGCATGGTAGACAATCACCTGGCCCGGGCGCACCGTCGGTGAGACCTTCGCCTGGATCTCGAAGGAACCGATGTCGTTGCGCGCCTTGACCCGTTCACCATCGCGGATGCTGCGCGCCTGGGCGTCGGCCACGCTCATGTACATGACCGGCTCGCCCCGCTGCAGGCGCAGCATCCGCGGGTCTGGCCTCCACATGGTGTGGATCGACCACCGCGTGTGCCCGCCCGTCATCTGCAGCGGATAATTGCCGCCCATTGGCGGGTTGTCCTTGTGCACGGGCAGCTCTTCGCCGAGCTCCATGTAGAGCTCCTGGTCGATGTAGAACTGCATGCGCCGGGTGAGCGTCGGCCACGGCATCTTCTGTTCCGTGTGCCAGGTGTTGGCGGTGATGGTCTCGTCCGGGTTGATGTCGGTGGCGTTGCCGATGTTGGCCATGCCCATGCCCAGACCGGTATAGCGAGCAAAGCCCTTTTCCTTGAGCTGCTCCCAGGTGGTGCCTTTGAGGTTGCTCGCCAGATTCACGATGTCGCCCATGAGGCGGTCGGCGTCCTGCTCGGTGTAGCGCCGGCCAAAGGTCAGGTTGTCGTACACCTGATCCAACCGCCGCTCCTCGCCGGCCCGGTCACGGTAGGTGGTTTGCCCCTTCGCCACCGCCTGCTCCTGCACCGCTTTCAGCAGCAAACAATGAAACTCCCATTCGTGTTTGCTCTCGCCGAGCGGGTTCACGGCCTTGGTGGTGACCTGGGCAAACGGTGCAATCGGCGTTGCCCACGTCAGGTCGTCCTTTTCATAGTAGCCGGCGGCCGGCAGCACATAGTCGCTGTAGAGGCCGGTCGTGCTGAGCCGCCAGTCGACCGTGACCAGTAGTCTGAGTTTCGGCACCAAATGCTTCATCAGCTGCGGATAGCCGCGGACCCGGCGCAGGATGTTGCCACCTTCCTCGAAGAAGATTTTGGGCTCCGTTCTCGGCGCGATCTGCCAGCCCTTCTCGAAGGCCTCTTTGATATGGGCATCGACATCCCGCTTCAGTGCGGGATCCCAGCGCGCATGGCCGGACAGTTCCTTGAGCCCGCCGTGCAGATAGAAGAACAGGACCGAGGAGGCGAAGGCACCCGTCTTGTACATCGCCCGCGCCTCGTCGAACAGGAACATCTCGTTGGTCACGCCCTTCCATTTCGCCTTGAGGAGTTTCGGACCGCTCTCCACCGCCATGGCGGCCATGGCCGCCTGCAACGGCAACGGCCGCGCCACGCCGAAGGTTTCGGAGGAATCAATGCTCAACCACGGGAACGCACTGATGCCGCTGCCCTTCCTGCCGAAGTGGCCGCACAGGGCGAGGACGAGGAACTGTGCCCGTTCCATCTCGAGGCCGTGGTAGTACTTCGAGAAATTCGACTGTGTCAGGACCGTTGCTGCCTTGGCCTTGGCGATCTCATGGGCCAAGTGGCGGATGACCTGCGGTGCGGTGCCGGTGATGCGTGCGGCGGTCTCGGGCGTGTACTGCTTCACCCGGTCACGGAGCAGTGCGAACACCGGAGTGACACTGACCTCGCCCTGTGACGTGCGCACCTTGTACTCTCCCTCCAAGGCGGGTTTCAGGCCTTCCAACTTGAGCGAGTTTTGCGGCACCGGCTTCACGCTCTTCGAGGCCAGATCGTAAATGTAGAAGACGTCCTCCACGCCTCCGGCTTTCATGTCCTGCTCGCGCAGGAAGCGGCGGCTGTCCTTGCGGACCAGCAGCGGCAGGTCTGTCTGTTCTTCAATGAACGCTGCGTTGTACAGTTTCTCCTCGATGATGACGTTGGCGAGGGACAGGCCGAGCGCCGCATCGGTGCCCATGTTCACGGGCACCCACAGGTCGGCATGGATGGCGGAGGCGCTGTAATCCGGCGCAATGGTGATCACCTTGGCGCCGCGGTAGCGGGCTTCGTTGAAGAAGTGGGCGTTCGGGATCTGCGTGTACACGGGATTGCCGCCCCAGAGCAGAATCACGTCGGAGTAGAAGCAGTCGTCCGCCGAGCTGGCGAACATGGTCTTGCCGCAGGTGGTGAACGCGCCCGGATGGTGATCGCCAATCTCGGGGTTCATATCGAGGAATGGCGTGTCCAGCACGTGCGCCGTGCGGAACAGCCCGAGCCCGTGGCAGCCGTTGGTGCTGGCCGTGCCGAGATCCCAGTAGATGGCGCCGGGGCCGTGTTCCTTGATCACGTCGAGCATGTTGGCGGCGATGTCACGCAACGCCTCTTCCCACGTGACCCGCTGCCACTTCCCGGCGCCGCGTTCGCCGACCCGCTTGAGCGGGTACTGCAGGCGGTCCGGGTCGTACATGCGCCGGCTGTAGCAGCCGCCCTTCTGACACCCGCGCGGGTTGAAGTCCGGGACTGCGGCGTTGGTTTGCGGGTACGTCGCGGCCTGTTCTTCGCGGTAGACGATGTCGTCCTTCACATAAACGTTCCAGTTGCAGCCCCGCTGGTACCAACAGTTGACGTAATGGGTGCCCTTGGCGATGCGATCCCAGGTCCACTTCTTGCGGAACACGTCCTCCCACCCGCGATAGTCGGGGAGGGCGGGCAGCGCCCCTCCCGGTGCGTCGGCGGCGTGCGCCGCGGCGGCTCCGGCAAAACCGAGGCGGCCGAGCGCCAGGCTCAATCCAGCGGCGCCGGCACGGTGCAGGAACTGTCGACGAGTCACGATCATGCGGATCTGCTCCTCTGGTGTCTAAGTGCCAATCAATTCCACCTCGACGCGCGTGCCGCGGTCGTGCAAGCCGGGCTCGCCGACGACGGGGGTCGCCTGCAGGTGAAAGTAACCGCCGGCCAGATGCAGCGGATTGAGCGGTGTGGCGTTGGTGACCTGGTGCGACCGTCGGCCGGCGAACTGAAACGGTTCCCAAGCGTGATACACGATCACCTGCCCCGGGCGCACCGCCGGCGACAGTTTGGCCACGATCTCGTAGTCGCCGACATCGTTGCGCACGCGTACCCTTGCTCCGTCGGCAATGCCGCGCGGCCCGGCGTCGAGCGGGCTCATGTAGATCAGCGGCTCACCCCGCTGCAGACGCAACATCGTCGCACTGTCGCGCCAGGCGGCGTGGATGGACCAGCGCGTGTGTCCCCCCGTCAGGCGCAACGGGAAGTGACCCCCGATGGGGGGATCGTCCTTGTGCACCGGCAACTCTTCGCCCAACTCCAGGTACAGGTCGTGGTCGATGTAGAACTGCATCCGGCGCGTCAACGTCGGCCACGGCATTTTCTGTTCCGTGTGCCAGGTGTTGGCGACGATCGTCTCGTCCGGCTTGATGTCGGCGGCGTTGCCGATGCACATGGCGCTGTTGCCGATCGCGGTGAAGCGCGCACAGCCGTCTTTCTTCAATGTTGCCCAGCTTGTGCCGCCCAGGTTACTCGTGATGTCGACGATGTCGCTCAGCAAGCTCTCGGCATCATGCTCCGTGTAGCGGTTACCGAAGGTGAATTTCAGCAGCAGGCAATGGAAGGCCCAATCCGGTTTGGATTCGCCCAGCGGTTCGGTGGCCTTGGTGGTCGCGTGGGCGAAGGGCGCAAGCGGGGTCGCCCATGTGATGTCGTCGCGTTCGTACCACGCCGCCGCGGGCAAGACGTAGTCGCTGTACAACGCGGTGTTACTCATGCGCGAATCCACCGTGACCGCAAGCGACAATTTGTTGAACAGGCCGTCCACGAGGCGGTCGTAGCCGCGCACACGCCGAAGCACGTTGCCGCCGACCTCGAAGAAGATTTTCGGTTCCGTCTGCGGCAGGTGCTGCCATCCCTTGGCCACCGCGTCGGTCAGATACGCGTCAAAATCCCGCTTCAGGTGAGGGTCCCATCGTCGCGCACTGCCGGTCAGTGGGGCGAGCCCACCGAAGCGGTGGAAGAACAACGCCGAGGAAACGAAGCCACCCTTGGCGTACTCCTTCCGCGCTTCCCCATAAATGAACATCTCGGTGGTCTGCCCGTCCCACTTGGCCCGGAGCAGGGCTGGGGCCTTCTCCGCCGCCATGGCGGCCAGGCCGAGTTTCAGCGGCAGCGGACGCGCCATGCCGGCGGCTTCCGCACCGTCAATGGTCAGCCAGGGAGCGGCGTTCATGCCGCTGCCCTGCTTGCCGAAGTGACCGCACAGCGCGAGCACGAGGAACTGGACGCGTTCCATCTCGACGGCGTGGTAGAACTTCGAGAAGTTCGACTGCGTCATCATGGTGACGGCCTTGGCGCCGGCGATCTGCCGCGCCAACCGGCGGATGATCTCCGGTGCTGTGCCCGTGATCCGCGCCGCAGTCTCGGGGACATAGTCCTGAAGTCGCGCCCGCAGGAGGGTGAACGCAGGAGTGACGGTTACGTTGCCCTGCCGGGTCTTGACCGTGTATTCACCGTCCAGTGCGGGTACGATTCCCTCGAGCGCCAGGGATTTCTTGGACGCAAGCTTGGGGCTGTGGGTGTTCAGGTCGTACAGATAGAACACGTCGTCCGCACCATTGGCCTGCATGTCGCTCTGGCGGAGAAAGCGGCGGGTATCCTTGCGGACGAGGAAGGGCAGGTCCGTTTGCTCGCAGACGAACGCTGCGTTGTGGAGGTTTTCCGCCACGATGACCTGCGCGAGCGCGAGGCCCAACGCGGCATCGGTGCCGACGTTCACCGGAACCCACCAGTCGGCATGTATCGCCGAGGCGTTCAAGTCGGGCGTGATGGTCACCACCTGGGCGCCGTGGTAGCGGGCCTCGGTGAGGAAGTGGGCATTGGGAATCTGCGTGTACAGCGGGTTCCCGCCCCAGACGAGGATGAGGTTGGCGTGGAGCCAATCATCCGCGGAGTTGGCGAACGTGATCTTGCCGCAGGTGACGCCCGCGCCGGGATGATGGTCGCCGACCTCGGCGTTGATGTCCAGGACGATGGTGTCCAGCAAATGGGTGGTGCGGTAGAGGCCGATACCGTGGGCGCCGTTCGTCAACCCGCCGCCGCCGTCCCAGTAGATGGCACCGGGGCCGTCGGCGCGCAGTACGTCGATCAGACGGTCGGCGATTTCGGCCAACGCCTCGTCCCAGCTGACGCGTGTCCACTTTCCCTCACCGCGCTTGCCGGCGCGCTTCAGCGGATGCCGCAATCGGCTTGGGTCGTACATGCGCTGGCTGTAGCATGCGCCCTTCTGGCAGCCGCGTGGGTTGAAGTCCGGCACGGTCGGGTTGGTCTGCGGATACGCGGCGACTTGCTCCTCGCGCCACACCACCCCATCCTTGACGAACACGTTCCAGTTGCACCCGCGCTGGTACCAACAATTGACGTGGTGCGTACTCTTCACGATCGTGTCCCACGTCCACTTCTCGCGATAGAGATCTTCCCATGTGCGGTAGTCAGGGATCGGGAGGTGGCTCACGGGGGGAGCAGCGCCCTCGTCGGCGCCTGCTACCGCTGTCAGCGACCTGAGTGGCCCCAGGGAGAGGGCAAGCGCCCCCGCGCCCAAAAGGAAATCACGACGACGGAGGATTATTCCCATTGATCTCTTTCCGGAAGCGGCTGCGCTCGTCAGGCTCCCGTCCTGGCGTTATGCCGGGACAGACAGAGGACGAAACGTTCGGCCGCGTCCGTATGGGGGATTACCTAGCCAAACGAACGTTTGTTCGGTAATGACGGTGACGGGGAAATAAGCTGATTTGCGTCACCCTTGGACCGCCGTTCCCAGCCGTACGGGGATCGGCAGACGCCACAGCGGCGCACTCCCAATCACCAGTACTTCGGCAACTCCACTCCGAAGCGCTTCTCGGTCTCCGTGATCACATCCCTGAGCGCCTCGCGAAAGCGGTCGATCACGCCTACCGCCATGGCGAAGTGCTCCGGATTCTTAGTGTAGCGGCAGCGTCCCGCGGCGATGTCGGGCTGCGGGTCGTAGCTGGGATCCGAGAGCGCGCGGTAGGCCAGTTCGTAGCTGTCCCATTCGACGACGGCCGCACCCTCGCTCGACCGAAACTCGAAGCGCCCATCGCGCGTGAAGCCGAAGTGGTAGCCCCCTTCCCCATTCGGCGCGTCGGGTGCCTTCTCGGTGAAGGTGTGGCCCGGCAGCCCGGCCTTCACGAACTCGGAGCGATAGCGCTCGTTCATGACCTCGGCCCAGCGCGAGTGCCAGTAGTCATCGATCTCCTTCGGCACGTCCACCGCCCTCCGGTAGACCCTCTTCGGCTCTGTCATGACAGTCCTCTCTGTCCGTCGGGTGGCATGTTCGCCCCGCGCGGCCCGCTTCCTTTCATGCGCCTGCAGTCACAGCGGCCGAATACCGGTGCGGGCAAGCGCTTGTCAATACTGCGTTGAAGGGCGGCAAGCATTTGCGGTGCGGTGTGCTGGTGGACTATGGCTTCACTATGCCGAAGGTTTTGACGCCGTCGACACTGCGGCGCCGGCTCGAGCGTTTGCGCCGCGCCGGCATGCGCATCGTCTTTACGAACGGTTGTTTCGACCTCATTCACCCGGGCCATGTCCGCTATCTGCGGGCAGCAAAGCGCTTAGGGGACGTGCTGGTGGTTGCGTTGAACAGTGACAGTTCCGTGCGTCGTCTGAAGGGGCCAGGCAGGCCGTTGGTGGCGCAAGGGGACCGCTGCGAGGTGGTGGCCGCGTTGGAGATGGTGGACTACGTCACGGTGTTTTCCGCCGACACACCCTATGAGCTCATCCAAGCGCTTGCGCCGGACGTGTTGGTGAAGGGCGGCGACTGGAAGCCGGATCAAATCGTTGGCGCCGATCTCGTTCGCGCACGCGGCGGGACAGTGCGGTCGTTGCCATTTGTCCGGGGGTACTCCACCAGCACATTGGTGCGTAAAGCCGAACGTCGAAATCCCGCTGCCGGGTCTACCTCGACTTGAGATTGACCGCCATCTTGTACCGCCGGGGAAATCGCGTCCGCACTGGCGCAGGTGTCTCCAAGCGATCGGCGAAATGCGCGAGACGCAGCCGAGCTAGAAGGCTTCCACCATCTGGTTGTATGCGTCACGCACGGCCTGTTTCAGCAGCCGCGTGAGAGCGCGCCGCCGTTCGGTTTCCGCGAGCTGGATGTGGGTGAACTGAGGGTTCTGCACGTCAGAGGCGTTCAGGGTGCTTTGCTGGAACGTCGCCGAGCTGGTTACGACGACGTTTGAGCTGACACTGTACTCGTCGAGTTCGCTTAGGTCGCGGACGTGCCACAGCACCTGCCCATCGCTGTGGCGGGTGAGGGTTAAGTCCAGGATGACCGTCAATTGGTACTGGACCGCCTGGTCGTTGGCGTCAAACGCCACCGGCCGCACCCGGATGTCGCGAATGGTGCCGGTCAGCACCGCATCTCCTCCGGCGGGGTCCTCGATCAATTGAAAGTGTCCGCGCTCGTGGATCTCCCGCTCGAAGGCAAACGCGAGGGTTTTCTCCAGGCCGTACTCCTGCGAGCGGTTGACGACCGTGCCCACACTGAGCGAATGAATGTCGTCCGGTAAACCGCGTTGTTCGCCGGCGAGGTGGTAGCCGCACCCCGTGAGCACGACGAGCGCGAGCAGCGTGGCGTAACGCACCATCACACGACCAGGTTGACCAGCCGCCCCGGCACCACCACGTGACGGCGGATCGGTTTGCCGTCGATGTGCGCCTGGACGGCCGGGTCGGCCAAGGCCGCCGCCAGCAGTGCCTCCTCGGCGGCTTCTCGCGGCACCTCGATACGGCCCCGCACCTTGCCGTTCACCTGGACGGCAACGACGACCGTCTCCTCCACTATCAATGCCGGATCGAACGGTGGCCACCGGGCCTCGAAGATCGTCGTCGTGTGGCCGAGCGCTTCCCACAGCTCCTCGGCGATATGTGGTGCGAAAGGTGCCAGCATGAGAAGCAGCGTTTCTGTGACCCAGCGATCGGGCGGGCCATCGCGCTTGATGTCGTTCAGCAGGGTCATTAAGGCGGCGATGGCAGTATTGTACCGCAGTGACTCCAGGTCGTCCTGGACTTTCTTGATGGCGCGGTGGGTCGCGCGTCGCAGCGACTCCGAGGCGCGGGCGGTCGCATCCAGTTCGCGTGCCGTACGCCACACCCCGTCGAGGAAGCGCCGGATCCCCGAAATGCCCTCATCGCGAAAATCGCCGCCTTCCTCGTACGGGCCGAGAAACATCATGTACATGCGGAAAACATCGGCACCGTACTGATCGAGGTACTGATCGGGATTGACAACGTTCCCCCGCGACTTCGACATTTTGGCGCCGTCCTTGATGATCAGGCCGTGGGCGCGGAACTTTTTGAACGGTTCGTCAAAGTGAACGAACCCGAGGTCGTGCAGCACCATCGTGATGAAGCGCGTGTACATCAGGTGGAGCACGGCGTGCTCGTTACCGCCGATGTACATGTCGACCGGCAACCATTTCCGGGTCAGATCGGGATCCATGGCGACGTCGTGCCGGTCGGCGGACGGATAGCGCAGGAAGTACCAGGCCGAATCAAGGAAGGTGTCGGAGACGTCGGTCTCGCGGCGTGCCGAACCGCCGCACTGTGGGCAGGGCGCTTCAAAGAACGAACGCACACGTGCCAGGGGCGCGACGCCGCTGGCATCGGGGCGAAAGTCCTCGGTGTCGGGTAGCAGGACGGGGAGGTCGGATTCCGGTACGGGGACAATGCCACAGTGCGCGCAGTAGACCACCGGGATCGGCGGGCCCCAATACCGCTGGCGCGAGATGCACCAATCGTGCAACCGATATTCCACCCGTGCCCGACCGGCGCCGCGCTCCGCCAACCAATCGGTGATGGCGCGCTTGCCGGCCCCCGCATCCAGTCCGGTGAAGGGGCCGCTGTTCACCAGCCGTCCCGGCCCGTCGTACGCCGCTGCTAACGGTGCATCGGCGGACTCCCCTTCGCCCGCGATGACGCGGACGATCGGGAGGTTGAACACTTCGGCGAATTCGAAGTCACGCTGGTCATGTGCCGGCACGGCCATGATTGCGCCGGTGCCGTACTCCGCCAACACGTAGTCGGCAATCCAGATGGGGATGGGTGTGCCCGTGGCGGGGTTGATGGCATAGGCACCGGTGAAAACGCCGGTTTTTTCTTTCACCGCGCGTCGCGACACCAGGTCCATCCTGGCGACACGCTCGCGGTACGCGGCCACGGCCCCGCGCTGCGCATGGGTGGCCAGCTCTTCGACCCACGCGTGTTCCGGTGCCATGACCATGTAGGTCGCGCCGAACACCGTGTCGGGCCGCGTGGTGAACACCTGGATGGCTCGCTCCGGCGCGCCCGCAAGTGGGAAGTGAATCTCCGCGCCTTCCGACCGACCGATCCAATTTCGCTGTGCGGTCTTGGTGGTTTCCGACCAGTCAATCCAGTCGAGATCCTGGAGCAAGCGTTCCGCATACTTGGTGATGGTAAAGAACCACTGTTCGGTGAGCCGTTGTTCCACCTGCGTGCCTGGGTGGCGTTCGCATTCGCCATCGATGACCTGTTCGTTGGCCAGGACGGTTTGACAGGCTGGACACCAGTTCACCGGGGCTTTCTTGCGCACGGCGAGGCCGTTCTTGTAGAGCTGCAGGAAGATCCATTGCGTCCAGCGATAGTAATCCGGGGCCGTGGTGTCGACCACGTGCTCCCAATCCACCATCAGGCCGAGCCGGCGCAGTTGCCGCGTGAAGTTTTCGATGATGCGCGGAACCAGCTGCCGTGGATTTTTGCCGACACGCAGCGCGTAGTTCTCGGTGTGGATGCCGAAGGCATCGAAGCCGATGGGTTCGAACACATCGAAACCCTGCAGCCGGCGGAAGCGAGCATGGATGTCCACGCCGGGGAACGCGAAAGCATGTCCGACATGCAGCCCCTCCGCCGAAGGATAGGGGAACATCATGAGGGTGTAATACGGCCGCCCGGCGCCGCGCAGGTCCGGCGTATTAGTCCGGCGCTCGTGCCAGCGGCGCTGCCACTTGGCCTCGATGGCAGCGGGGTCGTATCGTTCATCCATCTTCACGTGCACTCCGTCGGGGCATCGCTTCCTTGACACCGAGTTGGGCCGCGATCTGGTCGAGGATCCCGTTGACGAACTCCGCCGATTCCTCCGTGCCAAAGCGGCGTGCGATCTCGATAGCCTCGTCCAGCACGACACTGGTCGGCACCGCGGGCGTGTGCGACAGTTCGTAGGCTGCTACGCGCAGCACGTTCAGGTCCACACGCGACAGCCGCTCGAGGCGCCAATGCTGGCTAACCTCGGTGATGAGGCCGTCCAATTGCGCCTGATGTGCCTGGACCCCATCGACGAGCGTGGCGGCGAACTCCTTGGCGCGCTGGCCGGCATCGGCGCGTTCGTAAAACAGGCGCAACGCCGCGGCCGACGACTCCCCCGTCAGTTCGATCTGGTACAGCGCCTGCACCGCCAGTTCGCGTCCCTTCCGGCGTGCGCCCATTTAGCGAAGCTCCGCTTCGGGCGTATCACGTAGCGCGTATGGCATAGGCAGAATCTGCCAGGGCTCAGCCGATCTGGCGCAGCAAGTTGGCGGTTTCGATTGCCGTCATGGCGGCCTCGAAGCCCTTGTTGCTGCGATCCTCCGCGGCGCGCTGCAGTGCCTGTTCGATGTTTTCGGTGGTGAGCACGCCGAGCGTGATCGGCATGCGCTGCGCCAGCTGCAGCGCCTGCAGCGCCTCGGTTACGGCGCGGGAGAGATAGTCATGATGCTGGGTCTCGCCGCGGACGATGGCACCAAGGCAGACCAGTGCATGAAAGCGGCCGGTTTTCGCCAGCGCGGCCGCGAACAGCGGAATCTCAAAGGCGCCTGGTACGTGCACGACCTCGATGGCGTCCGCGGCGGCGCCGCACTCCTGCAGGGCGCGCAGGGCGCCGCGCAGGAGTCGTTCGGTTACGGCGCTGTTGAAGCGCGAGATGATGATGCCGAACCGCAGCCGCGTGGCATCGAGGCTGCCCTTGTGTGTGGTCGCTGGATCCATAGGCCGCTCACGGTTTCAAGTCGGTAAAGAGGTGTCCCATCTTCTGTTGTTTCGTGCGCAGGTAGCGGATGGTGCCCTGGTGCGCGGGAATCTCGAGCGGGACGCGCTCGACCACCTCGATGCCATACCGGGTGAGTCCGGCGATCTTCTTCGGATTGTTGGTGAGCAGGCGGACCTTGCGGATCCCAAGATCCCGCAGGATCTGCGCGGTGATGCCGTAGTCGCGACCGTCGTCCTTGAAACCCAACTCCAGATTGGCCTCGACGGTGTCACGGCCTTGATCCTGCAGGGCATAGGCGCGAATCTTGTTGGCCAACCCGATGCCGCGGCCTTCCTGGTGCATGTAGACCAGGACGCCCTTCCCGGCGGCTTGGATGACCTCGATCGCCTTGCGCAGCTGGTCGCCGCAGTCGCAGCGCTCCGACCCGAGGACGTCGCCTGTCAGGCACTGTGAGTGGATCCGCACCAGCACCGACTCGTTGGGGGTGATTTGCCCGCGCACCAGCGCCAGGTGCTCATGGCCGTCCACGTCGTTGCAGTACACCACGGTGCGGAATTTGCCCCCGTAGGCGGTGGTGATTGGTGCGTCAGCGATCCGCCGCACGAGCGATTCATGCCGCAAACGGTGCGCGACCAGTTCGGCAACGTCGACAATGATCAAATCGAAGGTTCGCGCCAACACCTCCAATTCCTCACGGGATGCCAGGGTGCCGGCATCGTTGAGCACCGCGCAGACGACTGCGGCAGGCTGGAGACCGGCCAGTCGCACCAAATCCACGGCGGCCTCGGTAAGCGCGGAGCGGACCAGGACACCGCCGTCGCGGGCCATGACGGGGAAGATGTGCCCGGGCATGACGATGTCGCCCGGACCGCTGCCTTCGGCCATCACCGTTTGGATCGTGGTGGCACGGTCAGCGGCCGATATCCCGGTGCTGACACCGCGACGGGCCTCGATCGATACACCGAACGGTCGTTGGCTGCCGCCCCCATCGGGAACCATCGGGGGGATGCCGAGCCGGCGCATGTGTTCCCGCGTCATGCCCAGGCACACCAAGCCACGGCCGTGGGTCGCCATGAAGTTGATTGCCTGCGCGCTGACCAATTCGGCTGCCATGCAGAGCTGCGCTTCGTCCTGCGTCCCGTCGGCCAGGATGAGCATCCGTCCCTTGCGGATGCGGTCGAGCGCCGCATCAAACAGTTGAGCGGTCATGTGTCCTCACCATCTCTGTAGCAACTAATACGTCCGTGGCAAACCGCCGTAGCCGGGGCGGGCGCAGTGATGGCGCGGTGGCCAACCGACGCACGCCGATGGGGCCCAACATCGGCCGCCCATCGCCGCCGATGAAGGTGGGCGCGTAGAAGATCAAGACCCGATCGACGACGCGCGCCGCGATGGCGGCGGCGGCCACGCTCGCCCCTCCCTCGATCAAGACCGACAACACTCCCCGCCGTCCGAGGGCGCGCAACAGCTGCGACAGCGGGATTCGGCCTGCACGGTCGGGGAGGCGCAGGACCGACGCGCCCAGCGCCTCGATGCTGCGGCCCTTGCGTGCGGGGGCTCCGCGGCCCGCGACCACCAGGGTCTCCGCTGCGTCGGTCGTGGTCAAGACCTGTGCCTGCAGTGGTATGCGCAGGCGTCCATCGAGCACCACGCGTAGCGGATTACGTCCGCCCCGCATCCGACAGGTCAATGCGGGATCGTCGTGCCGGACGGTTTCGGCGCCGACGAGCACGGCATCGTGTTCCGCACGGAGGCGGTGGACGAAGCGCCGGCTGTCCGCGCCGGTGATCCAGCGGGATTCGCCCGTTACCGTAGCGATGCGGCCGTCGAGCGATGCCGCGAGCTTCAGGGTGACCCAGGGCATTCCGGTGGTGATGTGTTTACGGAAGGCGGCGATCAACGCGTCACAGGCGGCCTGTTCCATGCCCGTGGTTACATGGATGCCGGCCTGGCGCAGTTTGCCCGTGCCGTCCCCGCAGACGGAAGGATTCGGGTCGCACGTGCCGACGACCACCCGGCGCAGACCGGCGGCGATGATCGCATCGGTGCACGGGGGGGTGCGGCCGTGGTGCGCGCAGGGTTCGAGCGTGACGTACAAGGTGCCCCCGCGGGCGTGCCCACCGGCGTCACGCAGCGCTGCGACCTCGGCGTGGGGTTCTCCGGCTTTGCGGTGGTAGCCGCGTCCGACGATGGCGCTCTTGGCGACGATGACCGCACCGACGGGAGGGTTTGGACTGGTCCGTCCCACGCCACGGCGGGCCAGCCGCAGCGCCACACGCATGAACCGTGCGTCGGTGGTGCGGCCGGCTGTCACGTGCTGCTCTGGCGCCGTGGCTTGCCCGAACCGCGGCGTTCTTCGATCAATTCCTCGAGCTCGCGCATGAACTCGCCCACGTCCTTGAACGAGCGGTACACCGACGCGAAGCGCACGTACGCCACCTTGTCGAGCGCGTGCAGCTCACGCATCACCGCTTCGCCGATGACCGAGCTCGGCACTTCCTTGTCGCCGCGTTCCTGCAATGCCTGCTCGATGCGATCCGCGGTTTCCTCAATCGCGGTGATGCTGATTGGCCGCTTTTCGCAGGCCTTCTTCAGGCCGCTGACGATCTTTTGGCGATCGAACATCTCCCGCCGCCCGTCCTTCTTCACCACCATGGGCAGCATTTCCTCGACGCGCTCGTAGGTGGTGAAGCGCCGCTTGCAGTGAGCGCACTCACGGCGGCGCCGGATGACATCGCCTTCCTTGCCGAGCCGCGAGTCGATCACGCGGTTTTCGAGGTCGTGGCAGAAGGGGCACTTCATAGAGAACTAGTGGAAAGCCCAAAGCGACAAGCGACAAGCCGGATGCCGCTGGCCTGCCCGTTCTGGCTTTCAGCTTTGAGCTTTTCGCTTGTCACTGTCTCTTACCGGTCCCGGGCCTCGAACAGCCGCAGCTGATGTGTCCGTCCCTGGTCGGTGACGGGGACCGGGTAGCGGCCGGTGAAGCAGGCGGCGCAGAATCCGTTGTGTTGCCCCGACTGCAAGAAGCTGTACATACCGCTCTCGCTCAGGAACCCGAGCGAGTCGGCGGTGATGAAGTCGCGGATGGCGTCGACGGAGTTGGACGATGCGATCAACTCCTCGGGGGTCGGCGTGTCCACGCCGTAAAAGCACGACCCGATGGTGGGCGGCGAACTGATGCGCATGTGTACCTCCCGCGCCCCCGCGTTGCGCACCATGTGGACGATCTTCCGGCTGGTGGTCCCGCGCACGATCGAATCATCCACGACCACCACGCGCTTGCCACGCAAGAGGTCGGCTTGGGCGTTGAGTTTCACCCGGACGCCGAAGTGGCGGATGGCATCTTGTGGCTCGATGAACGTGCGGCCGACGTAGTGGTTGCGGATCAGCCCCATCTCAAAGCGCAGTCCCGCCTGCTCGGCGTAACCCAGCGCCGCCGGCATGCCGGAGTCAGGCACCGGAATGACAATGTCGGCGTCCGCCGGCTGTTCGATGGCCAGTTGGCGGCCGAACTGTTTGCGGACCTCGTAGACGCTACGGTCGTACACGCGACTGTCGGGGCGAGAGAAGTAGATGTACTCGAAGATGCAACGGGTCGGAGGCGCAGGCGGGAACGGGTGGAAACTCTCGATACCCGCGGCCGTCACCCGCAGCACTTCGCCCGGCTCGACCTCGCGCTCATACTTCGCGTCAATCAGATCGAGCGCACAACTCTCGGAGGCGACGACGACTGCGTCTTTGATGCGGCCGAGCACCAAGGGGCGAAAGCCGTTGGGATCGCGGACCGCGATGAGCTCGTGGGGGGTGAGGAACACCAGCGAGTAAGCGCCCCGGACCTCGCGCAACGCGTCCACGATCCGGTCGACGACGCGCTTGCCGGGGGACGCCGCGATCAGATGGATCAAAACCTCGGTGTCGACGGTCGACTGGAAGATCGCGCCGCGTTCCTGCAGGCGCCCGCGCAATTCGACGGCGTTCACCAGGTTTCCGTTGTGGGCGACAGCCAGCCCCCCGCCGGCGTACTCGACGACGAACGGTTGCGTGTTTTTCAGCAGCGTCTGGCCGGAAGTGGAGTAGCGGTTGTGGCCAATGGCAGCTGGGCCTTCCAACTTGCGGATGATCTCTTCGCTGAAGACGTCGGCGACCAGGCCGAGTCCGCGGTGTGAGATGAGAACGCTGTCTTTCGCCGAGACGATGCCTGCGGACTCCTGACCGCGATGTTGCAAGGCATAGAGACTGAGGTACACCAGGTTGGCGGCCTCGGGATGGCCGAAGACGCCGACGACTCCACACTCTTCGTGGAACCGGTCAGGCATGAGTGGCGCGTCGTCCTGTGTGTGGCGTGGCTCCATGGCGCGTTACGCCTCCCCGTCCATCCGCCGTGGCAGCGCCGTTGACCATACCTGCCACAACTCGTCCACCTCGATATCGATTAACGGGCTGATGACCAGGCGTCGTCCCCGGACTTCGCCGAGCACGGTTAACGGCACGTCCGCGGTGCGCGCCAGTTCTCGTAGCCGCCCGAGGTGCTGACGCCGGGCAGAGACAATGATACGCGACTGGCTCTCGCCGAACAACAGCGCATCCGGGCGAATGTCGCCCTGCAATTCGATCATCGCCCCGCGCCGTTGCTCCGGCGCGGAGACGCAGCATTCCGCCAGCGCAACCGCCAGGCCACCGTCGCTGACGTCGTGCGCCGACCGGACCAACCCCTCGACGATTGCCTGCATGCACACGTTTTGGACCTGTTTCTCGACCGCGAGGTCAATCCACGGTGGTGCCCCGCGGACAACCCCGCGTGTGAGCGTGAGGTACTCACTGCCCCCAAGCTCCTCGCGGGTCCGGCCCAGCAGGACGATGACGTCACCTTCCGCCTTGAACCACTGGGTGGTGTGCCGCTCGATCTCGTCCAGCAATCCGACCATGGCAATGGTGGGCGTCGGCGGAATGGCACGACCGTCGGTCTCGTTGTAAAAGCTGACGTTGCCGCTGACCACGGGAACGCCGATGGCCACGCAGGCGTCGTGAATGCCTTGGATGCTCTCGGCGAACTGCCACATGATTGCCGGCTTCTCCGGGTTGCCGAAATTGAGGCAGTCGGTAATTCCGAGCGGCGTGGCGCCGGCGCACACCACGTTGCGCGCGCCTTCCACCACCGCGATCATCGCACCGACGTACGGGTCGAGGCTGCAGTAGCGACTATTGCAGTCCACGCTCAGTGCCACCGCCTTGTTGGTGCCCTTGATGCGCAGCACGGCCGCGTCCGACCCCGGGGCGACGATGGTGTTGCCGCGAACCAGGTGGTCGTACTGACGGTAGACCCAGGCTTTGGAGGCAATATTCGGCGCGTCGAGCAACGCCAGCAGCGTCTTGGTGTAGTCGCCCGGGAGCGGTAGCCGATCGAAATTGAGTTCCTGCCGTTCGTCGAAATCCGGCGGTGGCACGCTCGGCCGCGCGTACGCTGGGGCGTCGTCGGTGAGCAGCGCGATCGGTAGGCGCGCCACCTCTTCGCCCTGAAACACCACGCGCAACAGCCCGTCGTCCGTCACCGTGCCGACCACGGAGACGTCGAGATCCCACTTGGCGAACACCTGACGCACGACATCTTCCCGGCCGGCGCGCGCGACGATGAGCATCCGCTCCTGCGATTCCGAGAGCAGCATCTCGTACGGGGTCATGCCTTGTTCGCGCACCGGTACGCGGTCCAGATCGAGCACGATTCCCGTGCCACCCCGGGAGGCCATCTCAACGCTCGAACTCGTCAAGCCGGCAGCGCCCATGTCCTGAATAGCCACGATCGCGTCTTGCTCCATCAACTCGAGACACGCTTCCAGCAGCAGTTTTTCGGTGAACGGATCGCCGACCTGCACGGTCGGGCGTTTCTCTTCCTCGCCGGCGCTGAACTCGGCGGAGGCCAGGAGGCTGGCCCCGTGGATGCCGTCACGGCCGGTTTTCGATCCAACGTAAATCACCGGATTGCCCAGGCCCGCCGCCCGGGCACGGAAGATCTTGTCCGCGCGGGCGATGCCGAGGGTGAACGCGTTGACGAGGATATTCTCGTTGTAGCCGGCATCGAAATACACTTCGCCGCCCACCGTGGGCACGCCGATGCAGTTTCCGTAGCCGCCGATGCCGGCGACGACGCCGTTGACCAGGTAGCGGGTGCGCGGATGCTCAAACGCGCCGAAGCGCAGCGAATTGAGGTTGGCGATGGGCCGTGCGCCCATGGTGAAGATGTCGCGGAGAATGCCGCCCACGCCGGTGGCCGCGCCCTGGTAGGGTTCCACGAACGAGGGATGGTTATGGCTCTCCATCTTGAACACTACGGCCAGGCCGTTGCCGATGTCGATAGCCCCCGCATTCTCCCCCGGCCCCTGCAACACGCGCGGCCCCTGTGTCGGGAGATTTTTCAGGAGGAGCCGCGAACTCTTGTAACTGCAGTGCTCGGACCACATGACCGAGAGGACGCCGAGTTCGGTGACGTTCGGGGCCCGGCCCAGGCTGCGGCAAATGCGCTCGTACTCGTCCGCCGAGAGTCCGTGCTGTGCGGCGTCGGCTGCCGTGACCGTGACGGTGTGCTGTGACATGGCGCTGAAACCCTACGCCCGCGGCGACCGGTGATCTGCAGGGAGCGGACGAGCAGAGGGTGGCGTGGATCGGTAAAACCCCCGGCCGCCGCTCCGCACCGGAGCAGGTAGCTGCCTCCTCCCTGGTGTTGTCATGTGTCAGTGTCCCGGGGCAACGGAGGCGGCGTGGCGGTGTTCGCGTTCGGTGTACGCGGCCAGCGCCGAGCGAAACAGCTTCAGGCCGTCCTCTCCGCCCTGTATCTTCTCGCTCGCATGTTCGGGGTGCGGCATCAAGCCGAAGACGTTGCGCTGCCGGTTGACGATGCCAGCGATGTTGTTCAGCGAGCCGTTCGGATTGGCCTCCGCCGTGGCGCGGCCACTCCCATCCACGTACCGCAACACGACCTGATGGTTGCGCTCGAGTTGGTCCAGGGTTGCCGGATCGGCCACGTAGCAGCCTTCGCCGTGCTTGATGGGGATGGTGAGCACTTCCCCGGACGTGCAGCGGCAAGTGAACGGCGTGTCGGTGTCCTCCAAGCGCAAGTGGACGAACTGGCAGATGAAGCGCAGGCCGCGGTTGCGAACCAGGGCGCCCGGCAGCAGGCCGGCCTCACACAGCACCTGGAAGCCGTTGCAGATGCCCAGCACCAGCCCGCCCGCCGCGGCGAATTGGATGATGGACTCCATGACCGGCGAAAAGCGTGCGAGCGCCCCGCAGCGCAGGTAGTCGCCGTACGAAAACCCCCCTGGCAAGACCACGCAATCCACTTGCTTGAGATCGCGGTCCTTGTGCCACAACGAAACCACTTCCTCGCCCAGGACGCGGTCGAGGGCGTACAGCGTGTCGTGGTCGTCGTTGGACCCCGGGAAGGTCACCACTCCCCAACGCATCGACAGGTCACTCCTCGATCTCGAAGCGGTAGTCTTCGATTACGCCATTGGCGAGCAATTTGCGGCACATGTCGTCGACGCGCTGCCGCGCCCGCTCGGGTTCCTGACTGTCGAGCGCCAGTTCCACGTATTTGCCCAGATGCACATCGTGGGCTTCATCGAAGCCGAGGGCGTGGAGCGAGTGTTCGATCGCCTTGCCTTGCGGGTCGAGCACGCCTTTTTTCGGCGTGATGTAAACGCGGGCACGCATGCGGCCTCACGTGCCGGCGCAGAGGCGCCGATGCACCTCGTGGTACGCCTCTTCCACCTCGCCCAGGTCCTGGCGGAAGCGATCCTTGTCGAGCTTCTTGCGCGTCGTCGCATCCCAGAAGCGACAGGTGTCCGGACAAATTTCATCGCCGAGGAGGATGCGTCCGTGGTGGCGACCGAACTCAAGCTTCATGTCCACCAGGAGAATCCCGCGCTGCTCGAGGTGCGGGCGCAGGATGGTGTTGGTTTTCAGGGCCAGGTCGGTCACGGTCTGCAACTCGCCTGCGGTGGCCATCCCAAGGACGGTCACGTGCCACTGGTTGATCATGGGATCATCGAGGGCGTCGTTCTTGTAGTAATATTCGACGATCGGTTCGGGCAGCGACTTGCCTTCCTCCAGACCGAGCCGCTTGGCTAGGCTGCCGGCGATGATGTTGCGCACGACCGTCTCGACCGGAATGATCTGTAGCCGCTTCACCAGCATTTCGCGCTCGTTCAGGCGCTCGACGAAGTGCGTCGGTACGCCGTTGGCCTCCAGGAGGCGGAAGAACGTTTCGCTGATGGCGTTGTTCACCACGCCCTTCGAGGCGATGGTGCCCCGCTTCTTGGCGTTGAAAGCCGTGGCGTCGTCTTTGAAATACTGGACCACCAGGTCGGGATTGGCGGTCGTATAAACGCGTTTGGCCTTTCCTTCGTAAATCAGCTCCCGTTTTTCCATTACTCTCCTCCGAAGGCGCGCTGGAACAGTTCCTCTTCATAGCGCAACTGGTGGCGAAGGTCGAAGAGTTCAGCCAGTTCCGCCGCCGAGATGTGGCGTGTGATGTCGGCGTCCTGTGCCACCTCGATACGGAAATCCGCGCCCTCAAGGGCCCGGAGCCCGGCGCGTTGAACCCAGCGGTACGCCTGATCACGGGCAACCCCCTTGCGCACCAGGGCCAACAGCACCGCTTCCGAGAAAACGGCTCCGCGCGAGCGCTCCAGGTTGGCGGCCATGGCGCCGGTGTGGACGACCAGGCCACGCACGGTGCCGCTCATGCGATGGAGCATGAAATGTAACGCGATCGTGGCGTCGGGCGCGATGACGCGTTCCACCGACGAGTGGCTGATGTCGCGTTCGTGCCACAGGGCGATGTCTTCCAGCGCTGCGCCGGCGTAGGCGCGTAGCAGGCGGGCCAAGCCGGTGACATTCTCACACAACACCGGGTTGCGCTTGTGAGGCATCGCCGACGACCCCTTCTGGCCGCCGGTGAACGGCTCTTCGGCCTCACGCACCTCGCTGCGCTGCAAGTGACGGATTTCGGTCGCGAACCGCTCCACTGAGCCGGCGACAATGGCAAGCGTAGTGAAGAACTGTGCGTGTCGGTCGCGCGGTACGACCTGCGTGGCGACGGGTTCCGGCTGCAACCCGAGACGCCGGCAAACGAAGGCTTCGATCTCCGGCGCCAGATGGGCGAATGTGCCGACGGCGCCTGAAATCTTCCCGAAGCGCACGGCGGTGGCCGCGGCTTCCAGGCGCCGGACATTGCGCCGCATCTCCGTGTACCAGCCCGCCAATTTCACGCCGAAGGTGATGGGCTCCGCGTGGATGCCGTGCGTACGTCCGACCATCACCGTGCCGCGGTGCATTTGCGCTTGCACGCGGATGGCATCGGCCAGTTCCGTAGCGCCCTGGATCAGCAGATCGGCGGCGCGCCCTAATTGTACCGCGAACGCGGTGTCGAGCACGTCCGAGGACGTCAGGCCAAGGTGCATGTAGCGGCCCTCGGGGCCGCACTTTTCTGTTACCGACGACACGAAGGCGATGACGTCGTGTCCAACCTCACGCTCGATCGCGCGCATGCGCTCGACGTTGACCCGCGCGTGGGCTCGCAGTTGTACGGGGACCTCGTACGGGATCTCGCCGCGCTCCGCCAGGGCCTCGAGGGCGAGCAGTTCCACCTCCAGCCAGAGGCGCAGTTTCTCCTCTTCCGCCCACACCGCCGCCATCTCCGGGCGGGTATACCGGTCAATCATGTTCTCTTCCGTCCCCAACGTGAAAGCACTGACGCGCTCCTCGAATCCCCTATCCCTGCTCCAACACGCTCATGCTTCGACAGGCTCAGCAGAGTGGATTCCTCCCCGAATTGAAATGACGGGTTTCCCTTCGCCTGAGCGTGTTGACGGGTGTTCAGACCGTTCTTTAGCAGGCTACTAACTCGACACGAGCGACTGAAATGACGATTTGCCGACACCCGCCTGTGCTTGCGCCCCGAAGATCCCGCCCCCTGTGGTCTCGTTTGGGGATCCGACGGCTAACACCAACGCTGTTTCCCAGCAGCCCGACAATGTCACTGTAGCGCATTCGCTCGATCTCGTCACGGGTTACCCGACGCCGGTATGGCCGAATCCTCCGGCACCGCGGTCGCTGCTCACCAGCGTCTCGGCTTCCCGCAGCTCGGCCTGTACGACCGGCGCAAACACCAGTTGGGCGATGCGCTCCCCGCGTCGAACGGTGAACGGCCGGTCGCCGAGGTTCACGAGCAGCACTTGGATTTCACCGCGGTAATCAGAGTCAATGGTGCCGGGCGCATTCAGCAGCGTGATGCCATGGCGCAGAGCGAGCCCGCTCCGCGGTCGCACTTGGGCTTCGAACCCGGCGGGGATCTCGATGGCGATTCCGGTGGGGATGAGCGCCCGCCCTCCCGGGGGCAGCTCAACGGGCGCGGCGACGTCGGCCATGAGGTCCACGCCCGCCGCCCCGGCCGTCATGTAGGTCGGTAAGGGGAGGGCGTCGGCGCTGGGACGCAGGCGCTGGACAGGGACGATTACCGCATCCATCCTGGTCTGGGCCACCGCCGGCTCACCGTGCCGCCATCGCACGCAAGGACGCCGTTTGGCGCGCCGCTACGCCGCGTTCAGCAGGTCGTCCCCGACCGTTCTGCCCTTGAGGTCGCCGAGCATCGTGACGGCCATGACCTCGGGCCGCAGGAGGTGCTGCGCCAACTGCACGATTTCATCGTTGCTGGTGGCGTCGATACGCGCGGCAACCTGGGCGGGGGAAATGTCGGTGCCGA
>JAGDMS010000512.1 GCA_017860575.1 Deltaproteobacteria bacterium
GAGTACGGGCTCGATGTGACCACGAGTGATCGCGCGAGGGTGCAAATCGGCCAGATGCGGGAACGCCTTATTCAACTTGAGTTCGAGCTGGTAACACCACGCGGCGCTCTTCGTGCGCTGGCTAGAGGTCAGGAACGCCCCCACCATTTCCCGGAACGATTGGAAGGGGTCGGTATGGCCGTTTTTCAGCAGGCGCTTGTATTCGTGGACCGCGTCGCGCGCGGCGGTCTTGGTCTCGAACCCGCGCTTCGTATACCGGCGGCCCCGGTACGTGAAATCGTACCGGTACTGGTGCGTCGCCTTGTCTCGGTACACCGTCATGAGCTGTTCCCCCCTCTGACTGAAGAAATTTGTCCAGCGCAGTAGGAAGCAGCCGCAACCTACCCGCGAGCCTCATCCATGGCAACCGTCGGCGCAGATCGCCGCGTGTCACCGCCGCAACGGGGAGCTGTAGAATCTCCGCTACCTGTTCCGGTTTCAGCAACCGCTCCGCCATCCTCTACCTCACAGCTCCTTAACCGCGCCCCGCGTTCGCCGTCACGCGCCGCCTCCGAGTGCCGCGGCGGCGACCCCGGCTCGGATCAGACAGCCGAGCGCGAGCCATGGCACCAGCCGGTTTGCCGCAAAGCGCGCCGCCGAGACGAGGCGCCGACCGCGGCGCTCATCAAGGTGGTTTTTGGGCGGCGCCATCGTCGCACGTGGTTGTTCCTTGATCGGCCGACCCTTTCGTTCGAGCGAGCACCTCGCAAATTGCTTCTGTCCCGAACGGGCCTTCTGTGCGGATTCGTCCATACTGCCTGCTACACCCCACCAACCGTGACCGGAGTGTTGACGCAGGTGCTCAAGATTCAGCGCGGGATCTTTGAGGCCGATTCCACGCTGGGGGCACCTCCGGATGGAGGGCGGAGGCGGGGAGGCACCCTCAGGGCCTCCCGCCCCGCCGCGGTGTGGTTCGGCACAGCGTGAACACGGCGCAGCGTCACGGCGCAGCGTGGCTGACGCGCGCCAGAGTTCTCTCTATAGGGGCGTCGGCGCAGCGTCGTTCCCAAACGGGGTTGCTGTCTTGCGGCGCAGCGTGGCGCAGCGTTCTGGCGCAGCGTCATGGGGTCTCTTCCGCATAGTCGCGGATGCCGACGGCGACCATGCCACGGGTGCGACCGAACGGGCGCTCCTCGAACACGACGTGGTTGTCGAGGAAGTCGCGGACGGTCTGCCGCTTGATCCTGCTGTTGCGCGCCTTTTCGTACACCAACGCCTCGACGCGGCGGGAGGTGCGTTCCTCCGATGGCAGCGGGATGATTTGATTGCGGACAATCTTCGTCAGCAGTGCGTTGACGTCCTGGGGTGTCGACGGTGTGGCGTCGAGATCACCGACTCGTTCGATGGCTGCGACGGTCGCGGTCAAGCTGTGCGGGTCACGGACGAGCGTTATCTTCTTGTACGGCCACCGCAGGTTCGCCTTGATGGTGGTCAGGGTCAGCGTGGTCTCGCGGCCACTCTGGCCGGCGGTCTCCAGATGCAATGCCAACCGCGCGAACGACAGCCAGTCTGCCGTACCCGACACTGGCTGCCCTTCCTGTCATGCACGGCAACGATGATGGCGGCCTGCGTCTCGCGTTGCAGGATGCCGACTGAGGAACGCAGCCACCCACGGATCGACAGTGGGTCAATAAACCGCGTCCCCGGTGTCATGACCGCGATCCCGGTGTCAATGATCAGACCATCGTACCGTTCCGCATTGATGCGGCGTGCCAGGGACTGCGCGTTATCTGAACTGAACAGAAATTCGCCGGTCTTGGTCTCGCACACCGGCATGATGTCAACTGGGCATTCCTGCAGATCGTATCGGGCGAGAATGCGCGCCAGCCAGTAGTCGATCGACTGCAGAGAGTCTTCGGCGTTCATATACAGCCAACGCCGGGGGCCATTGGAGTGGAACTCCGCATTTCCCCATACGGGGCGGTCCTGACTTGACTCGATCGCAGCCTGCGTGAGTAGGCAAGTTTTCCCCGTGCCGCCCGCCGAGCTGAGAAGCGTCGTCGTGCGGCGGGTGGCAAGCCCAGCAATCACGGACTCGGGCTGGTTCGCCGCCATCACATTCAAGGTCCGCCGCTTCAGAATGAGGATGGACTCCTCCGGGTCCACATCCTCCGCCGCCATCTCCGTTGTGGCCGGGGGGCGTCGGAGCAACTGGCGCTGGGCACGCACCGCTCCCGCACGCGCGCCCTCATCGTCGAGCAGTTCCTGCGCTCGCATGGCTGCGTGAATGGTAATGTGGGCTGCCCGCTGTTGGGCCTCGTCTTCAGGAAGGCCCTCGCAGTTTCGGAGCATTTCAATGGCGCGGGGAAATACGAGCCGATCCGCAGCCGTTCGCAGGTCGTCACCCGCATGGTTGGATACGAGGACTTCAGCGGACATTTCGGTCATGCCGCGGTCGACGTCCCCGCTCCCGCGGGCGCGGGCGGTGTCGTAGAGCGTCCGCAAGCCGGCAGGGTCAGCCCGTGTGATCGAGGTCGCCGTCATTTTCCACCCCGTGCCTCCGCAGCGTCAGCCGGGGTTCCTTTGCCTTCCCGGCCTCCCAACCGCATCGCGCCGTCTTGCCCCACATCCATCCGTCCAGCCCCCCAAATAAAAAGGGGCCAGCCGAGCAGAACGCATCCTCCTCAGTGGCCCCTAGTCCTCCTGCCGGCGTCGGCTCACCACCGTCCGCCGCGACTATCGGCCTCAACCGCCTATAACGTCACTAAGCGGTGTACGTGCGAAATGCGGGCGCCGAAAGGGGGTAGTCTCAAACTGTTACAGTTTGCCTGCTAGCAGGGCATGAACGTGACAGGGCGGCAGTATTTCTCGTAAGGCAGAGCTCAGGCGTCCGGGCATCCGCCGACACCCGTGAGCGCTTGATT
>JAGDMS010000513.1 GCA_017860575.1 Deltaproteobacteria bacterium
TCGGGATCGCCGGCAATGTGAAGCACGTCCGGCGCATGCGCGAAGGCGGGATCGATATCGTGGTCGCCCAAGGCACTGAAGCCGGCGGTCACAATGGCCGCATTGGCACCATGGCCCTGATTCCGCAGGCCGTCGATGCCGCGGGCGATACGCCCATTGTCGCCGCCGGCGGCATCGCCGACGCGCGCGGGCTGGTGGCGGCGCTCGCTCTGGGCGCCGTGGGCGTCTGGTGCGGCACCGTCTTCTGCACCACCGGCGAAGCCGCCCTCTCCGGCTTCCTCAAGCAGGCGATGCTGGAAAGCGACGAGGAAGGCACGGTCGTCAGCCGTGCCGTCACCGGGAAGCCCATGCGCCAGCTCAAGAACAAGTGGGTGGGGGAGTTCGAAGCGTCGGGCCTCCGCCCGCTGCCGATGCCCTTTCAGCTGATCTACTCCTCCCCGGTCATGTCCGGGGCCGGCCTCGCCAAGCGCAAGGACATCTGCGCCACCGCTGCCGGCCAGGTCGTCGGCATGCTCGACCGCCTCAAGCCGGCGGCGGAGGTGGTCGCCGAGATGATCACGCAGGCGGCAACGATCCTGGGTGAGGAGATCCCAGTGACGCCGCCGGGTGCTGCGCGCTAGGTGGTCTGGGGCAGAAGTATGGCAACGTATTCCGCTCGTCCTGAGGCTCTCGAAGGACGAGCGCTCACCCTTCGAGAACCTCAGGGTGAGCGGGGTCCGGTACGCTGCAATGATTCTGTCCGCAAGTACTTAGCGTCCGTCAAGAAATAAATGCGCAGGCTGTGGCGAACTTCAAACATAATGGTTTGGGCTGGAGCGGCGCGGCCAGGAACCGGATCACCTTGAACGACAAGGCGTGTAGTGCGCTTGCGGGGGTTGCGGAGGGAAAGGGCGTAATGTTAGAAATCCGCCTCATGGAGGCGGAAATCCAACATTATGCGAACCGTCGAGTTTCAGGCCGAGACACTGCGTACGTTGTTTGCCCAACAACCGGTCGCCACCATGGAGGAACTCAAGCGTGCGCTGGGGACCACGGTGGACCTGACCGTCCTGCGCAAGCTCCAGGCGCTCGGATACCTGAGCAGCTACTCCGAACGGGGCAAGTTCTACACGCTACGAGCGCTGGTGCAGTTCGATGCGCGCGGACTCTTTCAGGCAGGCGAGGCCCGCTTCTCGCGCTTCGGCTCCCTGCTGGAAACGGCCGAGCAGTTCGTCGTCGGGTCCTCAGCAGGCTACTTCACGGCGGAGTTGAATCGGGAGCTGGGCGTGGAGACCAAGGAGGCGTTGCTCACGCTGACCCGCCGCGACCGCGTGGCCCGCGAGGAGGTCGAGGGGCGCTATCTGTACTGTGCCCCCGACCTGGAGCGACGTGCGGTGCAGCGGCGCCACCGCCTGGAGGGGATCGACGTCCCGGGCGCAGCCCGACCTACGCGGGAGGTGCGGATCGGGGACGAAGCCAAGGCCGCGCTGTTGCTGTTCCTCGCCACGCTCAACGAGCGCCAGCGCCGCCTCTACGCTGGTCTGGAGTCGCTGCGGCTGGGATACGGAGGCGATCGACGCATTGCGGAGTTGACCGGTCTGGACGTGCACACGGTGGCGCGCGGCCGGCAGGAGCTACTGGCCACGGACTTCGAGGCGCACGGGGTCCGGCGGGAAGGGGCGGGGCGCGTGCCGGTGGAAAAAAAACGCCCGCGGTAATCGCGCGCCTGCAAGAGCTGCTCGAACCCCACACGGCTGGCGATCCGATCAGTGGGCTGAAGTGGACGCGCACGACCACCCGCACCATCAGCGAGGAACTCGAGAAAGTCGGCATCTCGGTCTCGCACACCACGGTGGCGCGGCTCCTTGAGGAGCTGGAGTACCGCCTGCGGGTGAACCACAAGAAGCACGCCGGTAAGCAGCACCCCCAGCGCAACGAGCAGTTCGAGTACATTGCCTGGCAGCGGCGGCAGTGTGCGCAGAACGGCATTCCCATTGCCTCGGTGGACAGCAAGAAGCGGGAGTTGGTCGGCAACTTCAAGAATCCGGGGGCCGTCTGGTGCCGGACTCCGCACCTGGTCAACGATCACGACTTTCGCACCGATGCCATCGGCATCGCGATCCTCTACGGCCTCTACGACGTGGTGGCCAATTGCGGCGCCCTGTTTGTGGGGACCACCCACGACACGGCGGACTTCGCGGTGGATTCGCTCCACGCGTGGTGGCAAGCGGAGGGGGGCCCACGTTACCCAAGCACCAACCAGCTGCTCATCCTGGCCGACAACGGCGGCAGCAATGGAGCCTCCCGGCGTGCCTGGCGGTACGCGCTGCAGCGCAAGCTTGCCGACCCCTTTGGGCTCACCCTCACCGTCTGCCATTATCCCCCGGGCACCTCGAAGTGGAACCCGATCGAGCATCGGCTGTTCGCCGAGATCAGCAAGAACTGGCGTGGGGAACCGTTGCGCTCCTACGAGACCATCCTGAACTTCATCCGCACCACCACCACGCAAACCGGTCTGCGCGTGACGGCTACGCTCAGCGAAGGCGACTACCCCACCGGCGTCAAGATCTCCAACCGCGAAATGAAGCTCCTGTCGATCACTCCGCACGATGTCTGCCCACAGTGGAACTACACCATCCACCCCCGCCCCAGTGGAGAATGTGGAGTTATTTCTTGACGGACGCTAAGGTGACCGGAGAGGATCGATAAGCCGGATTCTGTTCCCTCGCCGTGGCGAGGGCGGCAGTCATTCCTCTCGACCGGCGGTTGCCCGCCGGCTCAAGCGACGTACCCGAGGAAACGCGCGGGCCACGCAACCCTCTAGTTTGTCTTGCTCCAGGTGGGGTTTACCGAACGGCATTGTCACCAATGCCGCCGGAGGCTACCGCCTACCGTTTCACCGACTCCCCGGAACCTTTCGGC
>JAGDMS010000514.1 GCA_017860575.1 Deltaproteobacteria bacterium
TTGGCCGCACCGCGCCGTTCGAAACACCCAGCCCCGATACCCGGTGGCCGCGCGCACCGTCTAATGACTACCAGCAGCAAGTCGGTCAGTCGCGTCCTCGGCCTCTTCGTCCTGCCAGGAGCGATCCCACGGCCGCGGCTCGGCGGACTCGAGCAGGAGCAGGGTCAGGACGCGGTTGCCCGCGTTGTAGCTGTGCTTGAACTCGCGCAGCTTCATGTAGGGCGCCTCCTCGGCGCACCAGGTCGACGCGGGCAGATCGACACCGTCCCACTCCTGGGCAGCGCCCTCGTCCGCGGCCAGGGTCCCCGGCGGCGGCTCTGCCGGGTCGGAGACTCGCCGCACCCGGGCACGCGTGCGGACCGCTTTCTTGCTGCGCCACTCGTACTTCAGGAAGCCGTTGTCCCAGTACACCAGAATAGCCCGCTGGTCAGTGAACTTGATGAAACGGATGCACAGCGCCTCGAACGACACCTCGAAACGCCGGGCGATCTCGCTGAGGATGTGCAGATCGATACGAGGCGATGCGCTCGCGCAGCACGTCCCCGGGCATCAGCAGGTTGCTGGCAAAGTCGTCGGCCTCGCGCTCGATCACCGCCGAGCTGCCCAGTCCGAGGTGGACGCTGGCCTTGTCGCAGTTGAAGGACGGCTGTCGGTCGCGGTGCAGGACGAAGTGGCCGAGCTCGTGGGCGACCGTGAAGCGCCGCCGCTCGGGACGGGCGTCGGGGTTGTAAAAGATCCCCCACTCGGCGCTGTCGTTCGGATTGCGGACCAGCGCACCTTCGCACCCGGACCAGGTTGCGGCCATCGGCGGCTTGATCTCGCGCACGCCCTGACCGTAGGGCGTCGAGGGAAGCATCTCCCGCACCAGATCCAGGTCGACGGCCTCTGGCATGGCCTGGCCGTGATAGGCCCGCAGCCACTGCAGCACCCTGGAAGCGGCGATGAAGCCGTTGCTCGGACCGGGACTGCTCACGTGTTGGCTCCGTCGTCTTTGGTGGGGGGGAACATGAGCCGCAGCGCCTGGCGGTAGCGGTCCTTCTCCTCCTCGGTCATCCCCACGTAATCCCGGAAGAACTGGACGTCCTCCGGGCTGGCCTGGGGAACGTGCGCATCCGCGTCGCCCATAACATCCTCCATCGTGACGCCCAGCAGCTTGGCGATGGCGCGCACACGTTCGGCTGAGGGGCGCTGCCCCTCCCGCATTTCGAGCTCCCAGATATAGGCCTTGGTGCAGCCGACCGCGTCGGCGACCTGCTGCAAGGTCAGACCCTTGGCCTCGCGCAAGCGCCGCAGGCGGATTCCGAAGGCCGAGGCTTGTGCGGCCCGCCGCCGTTGAAGCCACACTCACCGGAACGCTTTGCCTCCCCTTCTGGTGGCCGGTTCAGAATCGATCGACAGCAAAATTTTGGCGACAGTTCATTGACCGTAGTCAGCTATTTCAGTCAAGCCGAGCCCCTCTTTCCAACTAAACTGACGCTGGCTGACCGGGGCCCCGGGCGACAAGCCGAAGGCAAGTACCATGACCGAACATGCAACGATGACCCATGCCGTCCCAATACTGGCTGGCCTCGATGCGCCGGACCTGCTGAACCTGTTGGCCGACGGCGCATACATCACCGACCTGGACCGAAACATTGCATTTTGGAACCAGGCGGCCGAGCGCATCACCGGGTGGACGGCGGGGGAGGTAGTTGGGCGCCCCTGCCGGGACAACATTCTGGTGCACGTCGACAAGGATGGCCACGCGTTGTGCGGCCAGGACCACTGCCCACTGTACCGCAGCATCGTCACCGGGCAGCCGAGTCCGGCACCGCTCTTGGTCTTTGCCCAAGACAAGCAGCGTCAACGCATCCCGGTAGAGGTTATGGTGTCACCCGTGCGCAATCGCGCCGGGGAGGTTGTCGGCGGCATTGAGGTCTTTCGCGATCTCACGGAATTCATGCAGGACCAGCTGCGTGCCCAGCGGATTCAGGCTCAGGCGGTGACCTGTCCCGTGCCAGCCGACGACCGCGTCGCCTTCGAGACTTGTTACCAGCCCTGCGACATCGTCGGTGGTGACTTTTACCAGATCGAGGCCACAGAACCCGACCGCTATGCCGTGCTGGTAGCCGACGCCATGGGCCATGGCGTGGCCGCAGCCCTGAGCACCAGCTACCTTCGCTCTCTGTGGAACGAGCACAAGGCGGTCCTGCGCAGCCCCGGCCAATTCGTCGCCACCCTCAATAATCGGCTCCACGCTCTGACTTCCGGGGAGGGATACTTCGGCACAGCCATCTTCGCTACCTACAACGCCGCCACCGGCGAGCTGACCTGCGTACGCGCCGGACATCCCGCACCACTTTGGCTTCGCCGGGACGGCACCAGCCTGATGCCAGGCACTCGAAATCCGCCTCTTGGTATGTTGCCGGTGGTGCAATACGAGGAGACGGAAATCCAGCTCGCGCCCGGCGACGCGATCCTGTTCTTCACAGACGGGGCCACCGAGATCGGCGGCAGCGACGGCGGTGTTCTGGGAACCGACGGGTTGGACCGCCTTGTCCGTCTGTCGACCCGCGGGTCGGAACTGCCGAGCTTTCGGGTTGACCGACTCGAGCAGCAGCTATTGCAATTCAGCAGCCGCATCCACCTGATGGACGACCTGACTTTGGTCAAGTTGCAGCGGTTGCGTTGAGACCTCGACTCAGGGCGCTTCCCTCGACTTCGCCGGCCCGCGCGCAGCGCGGCCAGGGCTTCCTCGCTTTAGGCGACCGCATCGACCTGCATCCCGTCGTCTTCCAGGTAGGCGACGAGGCTTTCCCGGAGCCGGTTATCGGCGTCAACAATCAAGACGCGCGGTGCGCGCATCGCGGTAGTCCGACACCTCAGCCCCCGTCGCCAAGTTCACGCTCCAGGAGTTCAATAACGTCGCGGAAGACCTCGCAGTTGCGTGCGTCGATGGCACTCAGGCGCCGATGAGCATCTAGCACCAGCGCCATACTTTCGCGCTCGCTCACATCCAATTCTGTCAAGGGCTCAAGCGGCGCACCACTGGCGGCACTCTCGGTGACCAGTTGGAAGACACGGTCGAAGCACACCGCGTGAAGCGTGGTCTGGATGTCATTTCCCGGCGCAATGATCACCGCCCGGGGAAGCCCCCGCGCGGACAGGTGGTTTGCTATACGCGCCAATAGACCCAAGCAGGTGCTGTCGATGGCGCGTGCACCGGACAAGTCGATGAGAAAGTGCTGAATGCCCGGGCCAGCGAAGGCGCGATCCAGCAAGGCATTAACCGCTGGCGCCAGATCATGGCGCACATCACCCGCCAGCTTGAGGATCCAAGTTCCGTGCTCGTGCGCGTAGTGTACCGTCCCAGTACCCATCACGGTGCCTCCCGTCGCAGGATCAAAAAGGCGATGGCGTCCGGATGGGCCCAGTGGGGGGTTAAGGCCCAAACGGTCGACGAACCCTGCCGTCTTTATGAGGGTACCACCGACCACGCGCAACAGCCGCGCAATTCGCTCGTCCGCAGAAGTATCGGCGACCACCTCCAGGATGCTACCCGAGCAGAGCACCAGGCCGCACCCGGGCAGGGGTTCGGCCACGCCGGCCAGGAGTGTCGCCGTGCTTTTGATACCGCTTTTTGGGACATCCAAGTCCCCAAAGTGATTGCGCTCGGCCGCAGGGTTGACCAGCTCAATAACACGCCTGTGGCATTGATCGGGATCACCGCGCCGGCAACGTAGGCGACAATGCCGCGGATGCGCGGGTCGCGGGTCCAGAAGCGGAGTCTGGCGGTCTGCTCGCAGTAATGGCCGCAGACACACCCAAACCGTACGCCCAGGATCGACGTCTCGGTGCCCGCTTTTGGCCGGTTGCCGGCCATGGGGAGGCAATGACTCGCAGGCGGCCAAGGGACGGTGCCACGCCGTCTTTCCAGTTTTCTCCTAGACTGGGCAAGGTTACTCCAACAACCGGCGCGCACGGCAAGCGACTGCGTCCGCACCCGGATGCCCGGGCGTCCACTGAGGATGGTTGAGCCACCAGCCGCCGCGGGGTCGGGCTCGACAATGCGACATTTCCGAAACGGTGTTGTGGCGCAAGCGGACTAGCGGGCCGACAAGCGGCGTCCTGACGAAGGCCGCGCTCGACTATTGCCGTCTGGGCTGGTCGGTCATCCCCATCGAGTCGCGCGGCAAGCGTCCCCTGATCCGCTGGCAGGTCCACCAATACCGCTGCGCGGAGCCCCCAGAGATCGGTGAGTGGTTCAGCCGCTGGCCGGACGCCAATCTCGCGGTCGTCACCGG
>JAGDMS010000235.1 GCA_017860575.1 Deltaproteobacteria bacterium
GCCGTCGAACTTGACCTCGTGCCCCCAGCCGGTTTCTGAGGTGGCGCGCGCGACCAGCTTGCAGCGTTGCGGCTCGATGAAACGTGGTATGGCCGTCGGCGTCGAGGACTTGGCCGCTTTCTTCACGCTCTTCGATCCCCACACGGTGCCGGCCGCCTTGGACTTGCGCGTGATGAAGGATGTCGGCGCCTTGCCCTTGCCGGCCGTGATCGCGTCCAGGCCGCGGCCAGAGGCGATTGATTTGGGGTCCGTTAGGAGGGCATCGCCGTCGCCCTCGCGGGCGGCGGCGTCGCGGTGCTTGATGAGCAGCCAGTTGGTGCGCTTGCCTCCGATGCGGTCGTTCTTCATGCGCACGAGCACCCAGCCGCCCTGCAGCCGCTCGCCTTCCAACGAGAATTTCAGCTCGCCGCGCTTCAACCCATCCTGCGGATCGCCTGCGGGCATCCAGTAGCCGCGGTCCCACAGCTGCACCGTACCGCCGCCATATTGGCCCTTGGGAATGGTGCCTTCGAAATCGCCATAGTCGAGCGGGTGGTCCTCGACCTCGACCGCAAGGCGCTTGTCGTGCGGATCAAGCGAGGGACCGCGCGTCACGGCCCAGGACTTCAAGACGCCGTCGAGCTCGAGGCGGAAGTCGTAATGCAGGCGCGTCGCGTCGTGGCGCTGGATGACGAAGCGCAGCTTCGAGAAGGAAGGCACCGCCTTCTGCCCGGCCGGTTCGGACGTCTTGGCGAAATCCCGCTTGGCGCGATATGTCGCCAAACGGGATTTCGTCGGACGTGCCGTGGCCATTTGTTCCCTCGCTTTAGCTCAGTGTGGCCGCTGGGCGTGTCCGTGAGGCCATGGGATGCGCCCGGGTAGATCTTCAGGGTCGCGTTCTTGGCCAGCTTCGATGAACGGAGAGCCGCGAATTGCTGAGCTGCGTGCACCGAGGCCTGTTGCTAGTCCGAAACGTGCAGGTCATCCTGGACCGAACACACACCATGGGTTGACCGTGCCACCACGGCCGCTTCCAGACGCTGTACCTCGTTGTGGACCGCACCAGTGAGCCGGGCTACGCAGTTCTTCACGTCCACATTGATGTCCTTGAGGTCTTCATGGTTCTCGAAGGCCTTCTTGACATCGCTGCGCAGCGTGTCGTCCCGCACCTTGACGGCCTCTTGCTTGGCCTGCGGCACGACCTGCAGCTCGTTGTGCACCCGTTTCACACCACTCACCTTGCGCGCATCCGCCTCAGCGCTAGCCTTGGCCTGCTGGGAAGGCACCAAACCGAAAAGGGTCACGACGCCGGCGCGAGTATCAACATTGATGTCGAGCGCGGGGGTATTACCATCAGCGAGCAGGCGCATCTTCGTTGCCGAGGTGATCCACATGTCGCGCGCGGTGCCGCTCACGCTCTGGGTCGTGTTGGCTGGTCTCGAACTAGATTCGCGCACGATTTCAGCGTCGGCTAGCGTATCAGGGCTCTGGATTTCGCTGACCACCTGCCGAACACCTGGCACACTAGTCGCCGACTCAACGGCGCTCAGATGATTCGTGACGGTCTGTGCGGTTCCGCCGAGCAGCACCACTCCATTGTTGACGGATTCAACGGAGATACTGCTACTCTTGAGGGATGCGTCCGCCTGCAAGGCGTCTTGCACTGCTGCCTTGATGTGATCATCGGAGCGCTGAACGACCGTTTCCCGCCGCGCCGGCACGACCTGAAGGAGACTGCGCACAGACCGCACACCGTCGATCTTCCGCGCCACCATCTCCGCCTTATCCTTCTCGTCTCCTGAACGCACCTTACCATGCAACGTGACCTTGCCGTTGACAGTATCCACGTTCACGTCGCTTGCGTGGACGCCGGCGGTTGTCAATAGTGCCACCTTCGTCTTCGCCGTGATCCACGCATCCGGCTGTGCCACGGCGGGGGTGGCCAGCACGCAGCCGGCAAGCAACAGCGCAAGTGTCGCGCTTTTGGACCGCATCGCACCACCAGGGTTTTTCGCTGTGTAACTCATAACTGTCCTCCTTGTGCATTTGACATGATTTGCGAGTCGGGTGTTGATTCCCGCGCCTTGACGCCGGCGAACGCTACGGAATTGATGTGGGACCACGTCCGCTCAGCAGCGCTACGGCAAGGACGACGACGGCGAGCACCGCGAAGAGCCAGCCTATCTGTGCCGACATACCGGCTATGCCGCGGAAACCGAGCACTGCCGCGATCAGCGCGATGACGAAAAACACTACCGCATAGTGCAACATAACTGCCTCCTTTCGTTCCTAAGAGAAACTGCAAGCGCGGTGCCATCACGGCTGCGCACGCGCCAGGCGCGTTCTCTAACGGGAAGAAATGGTCGCAGGGCAGGAATTACAAAGGATAGGAGTGACGCTTGCCCGCCGTGTCCGCGCGTATATTCGTGGGTGCTGGGCGTGGCTGCAGCGGCAGCGCGAAGCCGACGCTGGTGCCGCGGCTCCCATCGACGCGGCGCTGCACCCAGATCCGTCCCCCATGTGCCTCGAGGATTGCGCGGCTGATCGCCAGGCCCATTCCTAGACCGTGTGACTTGGTCGTAAAGAACGGCTCGAACATACGCTCTGTCGCTGCGTCAGCAACGCCGGCGCCGGTGTCGCACACGGCTACTTCCCCCATGCCCTTCGCTGCATACACCTGGAGGTGGATCTCGTGGCGGTCGCTTGGTGCTTCCCGAACGGCGTCGATGGCGTTCTGCATCAAGTTGACGATGACCTGTTCGATCTGAATGCCGTCCGCATAGATCGGCAGCGGCCGCGGGTGCAAGTCGAGCCGTAGCGTGATTTGCTGCCGCTGGATCTCGCCACCCAACAAACGCGAAACATTGCCGGCAATCACGCACAAATCCGTCCGCTCGAACTCTGGTTTTCCCTTTTCAATGAAGCCGCGCAAATGCTTCACAATGCTCCCGGCTCGCAAGGCCTCCGCCAATGCGTCGTCCAACAGTGCCAGGAGATCATCGGACGTGGCTTTGCCCGACCGCACATACCGAGCACACGCTTCCACGCAGTTCGCAATCGCGGACAGCGGCTGGTTGAGTTCGTGCGCCAGGCCGGTTGCCAGTTCGCCGACGGTGCGGATACGCAGTGCGTGCGCCAACTCGGCTTGCCGCCGCGACACCTGTTCGTCGACGTACGTGAGGGCCTCGCTCGCCTGCCGGGCTTGTTGCGCCCGTGTGCGCCGGGTGATGTCTTCAATGGCGCGGAGGTTGGGATACGCACGATCGCCACGGCGATCGATGGCCTGTGCATTGAGCTGCCTCATGGGTTCCTTCCTCCTTATATAAAGCTGAAGATCCGCCGTTCTCCGACGGTCACGGCACGTGCCGTTCTACACGTCGGCTCTCCGCCCTACCGTCCGCCGAACCGTTAGAAGGCACCGGCTGCAATTTGCCAAAGGCTCCGTCGCCCCGGACTACACATCGTCAACTGGTGCCTTCAGGCAAGCCGCTTTTGTGCCAAAGGCAGGAGCGCAGTACTTTAGGCAAACTGCAACTGCCGGTCTTAGTCGCTCCTACAAAGCTGTTGTAGGCCTTACACGGGACAAGGCGACTTCTCTTCAAACCCGTACTCGTTGAGTCGATTGTAGAGAGTCTTCAAGCTAATGCCGAGCACGGCGGCTGCCTTTCTCTTGTCACCCCCATACTCGTCGAGCGTCGCGAGGATGAGCCGCCGATCCGCCTCCGCCAACGGAATGCCGACGGTGAAATACAAGCGCATTTGCGACGGCTCCTCCGAGGCCTTGACGTCCACCTGAGAGGGCAAGCATGTGGGTTCAATCTCCTCGTCGGAGAGAATGAACGCGCGATGCACGAGGTTCTTCAGCTCCCGCACGTTTCCCGGCCAATTGTGAGCGCGGAACCGTTGCATGGTTGCGCGCGTGAAACTCTTCTTGGTGCCGTGTTCCTGGTTGAGCAGCTGCAGGAAGTGGACGGCGAGCCGTTCGATATCCTCGCCTCGTTCTCGCAAGGGTGGGAGTTGGAGGGGGAACACTCTCAGTCGGTACAGTAGATCTTCCCGGAGTTTACCTTCCGCGACCGCTTCCTCAGGGCGGCGATTGGTCGCGGCGATGACGCGCACGTCGACGGGAACAGGCTTCTCCCCACCAATGCGCATGATCACCCCGGTTTCGAGGACTCTGAGTAACTTGACCTGGAGCTCGAACGGCATCTCCGTGATCTCATCGAGAAAGAGTGTTCCGCCGGAGGCACGTTCGAAGTAGCCCTTGTGCAGGCGATCAGCGCCCGTGAAGCTGCCACGCTCGTGGCCGAACAGCTCGGTCTCGATCAGGCTTGGCGAGACCGCCCCGCAATTGAGCGGTAAGAACGGGGCCTGACTACGCCCACTCAAGTCATGGAGGGCTTGAGCAACGAGTTCTTTCCCGGTTCCACTTTCGCCGGTCAACAATACGGTCGCGTCGGTTGGGGCGACCCTGCTGATCATGTCATAGACCGTCTGCATTGCCGGAGACGCACCAATCAACGGGCCGAAAACACCGAGCTTGCGAAGTTCCCCGCGTAGGTTTCCAATCTCGGCATGGAGGTGCTGTGTCCGTAGTATGTTGGCCAACACCGCCTTCAACCGCGCGATGTCGATCGGTTTCGTCAGGTAGTCGGAGACCCCCATGCGCAACGCCTCGACCGCGGTATCGATACTGGCATGCCCGGTAATCAGAATGACCTGCGTCGATCGTTGCACCTCTTTGAGCAAGTCCATGCCATTGCCGTCGGGAAGGAAGAGGTCGCAAAGGATCACATCAATAATGACATTCTCCTTGCTGATGAGCGCGCGCGCGTCTGCGAGAGTACCCGCAGTGCTGGTCTCGAAACCCTCGTGCGCGATCAGTTCAGCGAATGCCGCAAGAACGGTCGGATCATCGTCAATCAGAAGCGCGTGAGGCATGATTGGAGGCCTCCCCTTTGCTCTGCTCTCTTGCTCAGGCAAGTCACGCACCAGAGTCACGTTGAGGGCGGCAGTGCTTAGCACCCAATGTTACTCTGGTTGAATGTAATGTCTACCGTTAGTGAGTCCACACGGATACCGCCACGCCACTAGGGTGAAGAGGCATGTGGGCGGCATGAGATTTGCTATCCACGGGCGGCGACACACTGCGGGGGAGGGGGACTGAAACGATTCATCCGCAGCCGAGGTCACCGCGAGGTACCGTCGACGGCCGCTTGTCGCCCAAACCCATACGTGGCAAGTAGGTCGCAAGTGCAGGCGGTGAAGGCCGATTCGTAAGCGCATGCGTTTAGCCACGAAGAGCACGCTGGTCGCGCTGGTTCTCTTCCTTGCGCTCCTGACTTGTTTTGCCCTCTGGACGCAGTACGAGTTGCAGTGGCTGGCCAAGACGCTGATGCAGAGCACGGCGCGTCTTTTAGGAAATGAGATCGCCGCGAGTATCTCGGAATCAGCCGCTGAGCAGCTGTTGCAGGCCGATTCGGCGGCGCATCAAAAACTCGAACACACGGTTGAGGACCTCGCCGCACACTCCGATGTTGTGGCATCGATCTCCATTGTCGATGCGCAGGGCCAGGTTGTCGCCAGCAATGATCTCGAAACCGGACGACCGTTGCCGCCACCGGATGTCGTGTTTCAGGGTGAGGGAAAGACGCAGTTCTTGACCTCGGACAGTGGGTCTAGGGGGGGCAAGTATCATCTGTTTGTTCCGCTACGACGAGACAACAGCATCATCGGTTATCTGCGTTTGTCAATCGGTAGCACGCGCATTGGCCAACTCTACCGTCGCGCCGCGCATCAACTCGTGTTGTTGGCAGCGGTGGGCCTGACGTTCATCGGTCAGGAGCTCACTGCGGCACGCGCGCAAACAGCCGATGCACGCGGCCGATTCGGCGAACTGATGAAGGTCATGGATGTTGGCATCATTCTCGTCGGACCCGATAAGGCCCTCGAGTTTGCCAACGACCCAGCCCGTGGGTTCTTCGGGTGCGCGGAACCGGGCGCCCTGGAAGACTCGTGGGACACCATTCGGTCCTTCCTGGAGACCTCTGCAGATGTCCCACCGGCGAGCGGGCAGATGGACCTCGATGTGCCTACAAATGGACGAACCAACAGTGTTCGCCTCGAATTCCATCGGCGCGACGATCGCGCCGGGTGGCTGATACTCGTCAAGAACAGAGAGATGCTCGACGCCTTGGAGAACGAGCTGCGTCTCGCAATCCAGATGCGTGGATTCGCGCAATTCTACATGGCCTTCGCGCACGACCTCAAAGCGCCACTCAATGCCATGGTGTTGAACCTGGAACTGCTGAAAACAACTCTGCCGAGTCCACCGCAGCAAGCGGACGACAACGAAGAGAATCGCGCACGTCAAAGGCGCTACATTCAAACCGTGGTCGAGGAAGTCGCGCGCCTGGATCGGTCTCTGCAGACGATCCTTACGCACGCAGCACCCCCACAAGAGGCCCGCAACGAGTTCGACCTGCGCGAACTGATCGAGGAACTGCGCACGCTATTGGAACCGCAGGCCAACCGGCATCGCATCACGCTGAGCATCGAGACGCCGGACCATCCCATTCTCTTGACCGGCCACCGTGATCGGCTGAAGCAGGCTCTGCTCAACGTCGCAATCAACGGGGTGGAGTCTATGCCGCAGGGCGGCCAGATGACTATCCACGTCGCGGAGGCCGACGGCATGGCATCGATATCCGTTCAAGATACCGGCCCAGGGATCCCCGCGGAGCTACTGAGCGATGTTTACAAAATGCACTTCACGACAAAGGATGGTGGCACTGGCATTGGCTTGTACGTCGCCCGTTCCGTGGTTCGCTCGCATGGCGGCGAGATCAACGTTGAATCGGAACCCGGCCGAGGGACGTGCTTCCGAATCAGTCTACCAATTTCTGCCTAGCGTGGCACAGCTCTTCGTCCCGGGACTTTGCCGCCGGCGCGTCGTGCCTCGCTGAGGCCAATCGCAATTGCTTGTTGCCGACTGGTGACCTTTTTGCCGGAGGCGCCAGAGCGTAGCTCGCCCCGTTTCATCTCGTGCATTGCGCGCTCAACCTTTTCGCCCGCCTTCTTCCCATAACGGCTGGTGCGGCTCGTGGTGCTTGCCCTGCTGGACGTGGTTCTCGCCATGATCCTCCTCCTTCTGAGCGATGCGATGACAGACAACGACGGTCACGCAAGGTATATGCCATTCTCGAGTGATTCGCGGTCGCCGACACGCCGATCGTCCGTAGACCGTGCCCTTGTAAAGGCGCGCAGATCGGGAGCATGCAATGCGTTTCTTTCAAATCGATCTGGTGTCCGTCGTGGGCGTGCGCCCGCTCGTCCGATGTCTCGCGACCTCGTGCCTGGCACAGCATTTGCCTTTTCAGCAAGTGCTGGAAGAAGGAAGATGATGGACGCGAGAACGAGACACGTCGGAACCGCGAAGCGAGTTCGCGTGCGCCTACCGTTCATGGCCATAGGCGCTGCCTGGGACTGCCGATCCTATGGTTTTGGTCCCCGGGTCAGAAGTTGAACGCCGTGCAGAAGCTAAACCGGCCCAAAACCGAGACGCCAACTGACACCACTACTGGCACCGGCACCGCACCCGCGAAGGTCGCTGCCAACGGGGGTGCGGAAGTCGTTGATTTGCCGGTGTAAGAGAATTGAGCCGTGCTGGACTCGAACCAGCGACCCTCTGCTTAAAAGGCAGATGCTCTACCTCCTGAGCTAACGGCTCCCGTGCACCACGAGCGTGGCGCATTACCATGCCAGAAACCGGGAGTTGAGGAAAGCGCCGAGGGGCGTCGTGCCTGGGTTGCTTTCCGCCGGTATGGTATGGTCTGTCTCACCCACTCGCAAGGGAAGGAGATGGAGATGCTGCTGCGCAACCGGGACGAGGTGGAACCGGTCACGTTCTCAGACGCCAAGGGCGTCGAAATGCGCCCGTTGATCACCGACAAACAGGGCGCGCCGCATTTCGCCATGCGGGTGTTCGACTTGACCCCGGGTGGCCACACCCCGCATCACACGCACGCGTGGGAACATGTGGTCTACATCATTCGCGGCACCGGGACGGTCCTCGGCCAGGAGGGGGAACGTCCCCTGCGACCCGGCGACGCCGTCCTGCTTGCCCCCAACGAAACACACCAGTTCCGCGCCGGCGCCGAGGGCGTGCAGATGATCTGCTGCGTGCCGAATCAGTGAGGGGAAGTCGAACGGGCACTAGTCGAAGAGTTGAAGGTCGAAGAGTCGAGAACAGGCGCCCTTGCTGTTCGACTTTTCAACGGTTCGACGCTTCGACTTCTTCTCACTTCGTGTACGTCGCCACCATCTCCGCTGTCAGCCGGTGCGTCCGGGCGATCTCGCCGAAGAAATAGGCGCTCGGACGCGGCGCGCGCGTGAGCGTCGTGCGGTCCACGGCGATGAGCCCAAAGCGGGGCCGGTAACCGAAGTTCCACTCGAAGTTGTCCAGCGCCGACCAGTAGAAGTAGCCGCGTAGGTCCGCGCCCTCGCGGCGCACCTGATCGAACACGGCCAGGTGGTCGGCGATGAATCGTACCCGGGTACGATCATCATCGCAGGCGATGCCGTTTTCCGTGACGTACACGGGCAGCCCGGTGGCGGCGGCCCGTCGCAACAGCGGTCCGAACCCTTCCGGATAGATCTCCCAGCCCATCTGTGTGAGGGTGCGGTGGGGATCGACGGGGGCGACATCGCTGCCGGCGGCGCCGGCGCTCGCGTCGTAGCGCACGCGGGTGTAGTACTGCACCCCCACGAACTGCGAGGCCTCTTTCAGCCCCGCGATCACGACGGGGGGACGGCCCGGGTAGTCGAACGAGCCCGTCCGCAGCGCATCGAGTGAGACGCCGTTGGTCTCTCCGTCGCGCCGCGCCGCCAGTTCACGGTCGGCGGCGGCATCCGGCCGGTAGGGCTCGATGGCCTGCAGCGCCAGTGTGATGCCGACGCAGGGCGTCATGCACGCGTGGGCGTGCAGCACTGCGGTGCCGGCCGCATGCGCACGGAAGAGGTTGCAGAGCACATCGGCGGCGAGGCCGGGGTCGGTCAGGCGGGGCGGGAAGTCCCCGAATCGGTGACCCAGCTCCGCGTGAATGGTCGGCTCGTTGATCGTGCACCAGTACCGCACCTGATCGCCATATTCTTTGGCCACACGTTCGACGAATCGTCGGAAACACGCGACATTCTGCGCCAGCGTGAACCCCCCACGGCGGGCAAACCAGGCCGGCAGGGTGAAATGGTGCAGCGTCACCCACGGCTCGATGTCCAGCTGCCGCAGGCAGTCGAGCACGGCGCGGTAGTGATCGATCTCTTGGCGTTGGATCTGTCCCTCCTCCGGCTCGATCCGGCTCCACTCGATGGACAGCCGGTGAGCCCGCTGGCCAAGCGTGCGCAGCAGGCGGAAATCATCGGCGAAACGGTGGTAGTGGTCGCAAGCAATCCCCGACGGTTCCACGGCGGTCGCGCCGGCCGCGCGCTCGTGCTCCCACCAGTCGTTGTGGAGATTGTTCCCTTCCACCTGGTGCGCCGCGGTGGCGCTGCCGAAGACGAAGTCGGCGGGAAACTCGATTGTGGAGGTGCTCATGCCAGGATTCCGGAACGTTCGCCGCCGTGCCGTGGAACCGACAGTGGATGGTAATCGTTACTCTTTGATCTCGTCCTGCAGGTCGAAAAACGCGTCGATGCTGGTGGCGAGCTGCTTCTTGATCTGCCGCGGCGATCCTTCGATGATGTGAAAGGTCAACCGCTTGCGTTGGCCGTCGGCCATGACGATCTCCCCGCGCTTGACCGTGGCCAGTGCGCCTTGCTCAAACAGCTGCATGCCGTAGACGAGCACGCGTTTGCGATTCTTCCCTTGAATCAGCCTGAGCTTTGCCATCTCGTCTCCTGCATGGCGCGGGCTGCGCCCGCAGTCCAAAGTCGAAAGTCCAAAGTCTAAGGTCCCGCGTCCAACGTGGCTGGACAGAGCCTCTGCGTGGTACGATGAAATACGATTTTAGTAAATCCGGGTAAGGCATATGCAAACTGGGAAGATGCGCTCCGCAGTGGTAATCGATTTGGGGACGATGCCAACCATGCTCACAGAGCCAGTGGTGGCGGCCGGCGTCCGGCATCTGCGGCGCGCTGACGCTCGCCTGGCGGCGGTCATCGATCTGGTGGGCAAGTGCACGCTGCGCCCCAGCAAGCAGATCTACCGCTCGTTGTTCCACGCGATCCTGTATCAGCAGCTCGCCGGCAAGGCCGCAGCGGCCATCGAGCGCCGCGTGTGCCTGGGGTTCGGCGGCCACATCCCCACCCCAGATGATTTCTTACGGGCCAGCGACATGCCCTTGCTGAGCGCCGGGCTCTCCGCACGCAAGTTGTCCTACCTGCGCGATCTCGCCGCCGCGTTTGACACCGGTCGGCTGCGGCCACAGCGCCTGGCGCGGATGTCCGACGACGAGATCATTGCGGCGGTGACCACCGTTCGTGGCATCGGTGAGTGGACAGCCCACATGCTGCTGATCTTCTCGCTGGGGCGCCCCGACGTCTTGCCAGTGGGCGATTACGGCGTGCGCAAGGGGATGCAACGCCTCTACGGCCTGCGCCAGCTGCCTGCACCGCACACCATGGAGCGCACCGCCACGCCGTGGCGCCCGTATCGTACCATCGCCTCGTGGTACCTCTGGAGGGCAGGTTGTTAGTTGTTGGGTTGTTAGATTGCTCGGTTGTTAGGCTTCGGGAACAGAGCAACGCAACAACCTAACAACCAACACCCTGCCCTTAAACGATTTGATTGATGGCCTTGACCAGCTGGGATTTGGGGACCGCGCCGACGATCTGATCACGGACCTGACCGTCTTTGAACAGGATGAGGTTGGGGATTCCACGCACACCATAGCGGGACGGGGCCTGCGGGTGATCGTCGACGTTGATCTTCACGACCTTCAGCCGGCCGGCGTACTCCTTGGCGAGGTCCGCGACCACTGGTGCAATCGCCTTGCACGGTCCGCACCATGGCGCCCAAAAATCGACCAGAACCGGCAGCGGAGCCTTCAATACCTCCGCGTCAAAAGAACTGTCACCGACTTCCTGGATGTCCGCCATCGTGTGCTCCTCAGTTGTCTGGGCCCGCGCCCGAAGTCGAATGAAACCATAACGTCCGCCTCCCGTCGATTCAAGCAGGCCGCGGTCGCATGAAGGTTGCAAGAAGATGGCGCAAAAAGTGCGTCGCGCCCGGAAAACTTGTCTGGTATAGTACCGCCGCGTCATATTGTGATGGGGTGTCGGCAACCAAGCCTGGCCGTCGCTTGGCGGTTGGCTTGAGGCTGGCCTCATTCAGTGGGCAGTGCGCTGCCGACTCCCTGTCTGACTGGAAAAGAGAGGGCTTCCGCGTGAAGGAATGTCGAACCGCATTGGTCGTTGGGTTGTTGGGCGCCACCTTGTGGGCCGCGACAGCGGGCGCCCGGCCATCTATTGTCGCCTGCGTCGGGGACTGCAACGGAGACGGAGCGGTCACGATCAATGAGCTGCTCATCGCGGTGACTATCGCCCTGGGAAGTCCAGGCCTCGACAGCTGCAAGTCCCTGGACGCCAATAACGATGGCCAAGTCACGGTTGATGAAATTGTGAACGCCGTGGACAACGCCGTGCGCGGCTGCCCGCAAGCGCAGGCTTGGGTCGTGCAGAATCCGTTGCCGACCGGCGATGACATCAACGGCGTCAAGTTCGTCTCCGCACAGGAGGGCTGGACCGTCGGTGCCTTCGGCGAAATCCTGCACACGACGGATGGGGGGCAGCACTGGTCCTTCCAGCCCAGTCAGACCGATGTCGATCTCTACGGCGTCGCCTTTGTCAATGAGACGACCGGTTGGGTCGTCGGAGATTTCGGGACTATCCTGCACACCACCAATGGCGGAAACACCTGGGAACCGCAGACCAACGGGACGCCGCCCAACGAATTGTTGTCCGCGATCAGCTGTTGGAATGCGAACATTTGCTGGGTGGTGGGCGGGACGCCGGACCTGTCCGCACCGACTCAGGTCATCCTCCGGACCGACGATGGTGGTGCGCACTGGGTGCCGCAGACCGCCCCGCCAGTGAAGGGGTTGAACGATGCATTGTTTGCCGTGACGGCTTTGAGCAACAACACGGCCTGGGCGGTCGGGGATTTCGGGCTGATCCTCGGCACCACCGACGGTGGAACGAACTGGAACCCCCAGACGAACGCGAGCACGTCCAGGCTGTACTCCGTTGCCTTCGCGGATGGACAGCACGGGTTCGCGGTCGGTGACAGTGGGACGCTGGTGCGTTGGACGCCCAATGGTGGCGGTACCTGGACGCCCGACGCGCTGGCCGGCGTGGATGTGTTGTACGGCGTTACCTTCACCGATTCGCAGAACGGCTGGGCAACCGGGGTGAACTTCTCGCAATCCATGGGCGTCATCCTCCACACCAACGACGGCGGTGCCAACTGGACACCACAGGACGCGAACAACACCAACTCGCTTTTCGCGGTGAGTTTCGTGAATGAGCAGACTGGATGGGTCGTTGGTGGCGGTGGGACCCTGCTGCACACCGCCGACGGAAGCACCTGGAGTCTGCAGAATCCGGCCAGCACCAACACCATGTTCGGTGTCAGTTTCTCGAGTCTGCTCGACGGCTTCGCGGTCGGAGACTTCGGTGCGATCGCCCGCACAGAGGACGGCGGCACGACGTGGCAAGCGCAGTCGTCGTCAACCACGGCGACCTTGTATTCGGTGACGTCCGTGAGCAACCAACTGGCCTGGGCGGCAGGCGGCGGAGGAATCGTCCTGCGCACAACCGATGGCGGCGCGGTGTGGCAGCCGCAAACCGTTGCGCCTGATACATGGCTGTTCGGCATCAAATTCGTCGATGCCCAGTACGGTTGGGTTGTCGGCGAGAATGGCACCATCGCGCAGAGCACGAACGGCGGAGCGAGTTGGCAGCCGCAAAACAGCAAAACAACGCAAACGTTGGACGCTGTGGCGTTCGTCGATCGCCAGACGGGGTGGGCGGTCGGTGACCTGGGGACGATTCTGCACACGACCAATGGTGGCACCGACTGGGCGCCCCAGACCAGCAATACCACGCAGCGGTTATTCGCGGTCGCCTGCGTCAGTACGCAGAACTGCTGGGCAGTTGGGGGTACGGCCGACGTCAGCTCTCCGGTGCAGATCATCCTCCGTACCACCGACGGCGGCGCACACTGGGTGCCGCAGACGGCTCCGCCAGTGAATGGGTTGAACGATGCCTTGTTCGGCGTGGCGGCGGTCGATCAGCAGACGGCCTGGGCGGTGGGTGACTTCGGGCTCATTCTCGCCACCACCGACGGTGGGACGAATTGGTCTCCACAGACCAGCCACGTGACCGATCCGCTGTATGCGGTTGCGTTTGTCAATGCGCAGACCGGCTGGACTGTCGGTGACCGCGGCGGCATTCTCGGGACGCGGAGCGGAGGACGATAAGACGGGGGCTTGAAGTGGTCAGGACGCTTAGGATCGTGTCATTCCCGCAATCTTTGAGCGGGAATCC